>DOPS01000316.1:6868-37748 GCA_003512645.1 Desulfosporosinus sp. | reverse complement strand
CCCCCAGGGGTGCCGAATATGGGATCTAATAATCTTAATTGTACGTTTGAATTGTATGGAGGTCAATGGTATCATTGTATGCAGAACAATGTTTTTTTGAGGTGATAATAATGTCTAATGAATGGAATCCAACATTAGAGATAGGTAACAAATCTTTATACATTGCATTAGCAGACGCTTTGGAGTCAGACATTAATTTAGGTATATTAAAACCTGGTGAGAAATTACCTCCTCAAAGGGAACTGGCGGAACGCATTGGAGTAAATTTAAGTACAGTAACAAGAGCTCTTCGCGTTTGTGAGCTGAAGGGACTGATTTCTGGAGTAGTAGGGCGTGGAACGTTCGTAGCTGCTGATGTTAAAGTATCGTTATCTCTGATAAGTCAGGATAAAACATTGAATATAATTGAAATGGGGCAAGTACTACCCCTCTACGTAATTGATAGAGTTACTTCTAGGATGGTTAAAGATTCACTTCGAGACATGGATATGGAAAGGTTAATCAGATACTCTGACCCAGCGGGGCATTTAAATCATAGGGCTATTGGCGCGGAATGGCTTAAACGTTTTAAGATCAATGCCTCAGCTGAGGAGATTCTCATTACACCTGGTTCTCAAAATGCATTAGCCATTTGTTTGCTAACATTGTTTGATCCTGGAGATCGAATTGCAGTTGATTCCTTAACTTACCCAGGGATAAAAACCCTAGCAGCCTTACTTGGTCTTCGACTAGTCCCTATCGAAATGACTAATGACGGCATGAGTCCACAAGGACTATTAAACGCTTGCAAAAATGAGGGAATTAAGGGTATCTATCTAATGCCCGAAGTCCAAAATCCAACAACCCGTGCTATGACACAAGAATGTAGAGAGCAGATTGCAGATATTGTAACGAAGTATAATCTACTTTTGATCGAGGATGATACATATGGTTATACAGGTAATCTTGAAAGTGTTCCCATATCTGCTTATGTTCCTAGACAGGGAATTTATATAGGGGGCACTTCAAAACTCCTTGGACCCGGATTTCGGATTTCTTTTGTGCGAGTACCAGAAGCTTATATTGAGTTAATTGAAAAAGGGTTGTTAAATACAACATGGATGGCTTCACCGATTACTGCAGAATTAGTGACTCGTTTGATAACAACAGGGAAGGCTGAGACCATCATGGAGGGTAAACGGGAGGAAGCACGTATAAGAAATGAGTTGGCACTAAAAATGCTACACAAATACGATGTAGTAAGTAGACCCTGTGGTTTCTTTCAGTGGCTATTTCTCCCAGCTGGATGGCAGGGGAGAGAATTTGAACTGTTTGCCCGCGAAGCAGGTGTTCAAGTATTTTGTGCAGAAAAATTTGCGGTTGGGAGTAGTTTGGCACCTTCGGCTATTCGAATCTCTCTTTCTGGACCAGATACGATAGTAGAGTTGGAAAAAGGGCTTAGTATTCTTAAATGCGTTTTGCATAAGGGCTATGAGAATCAGACAATAATTATATAATTTTGTGTTGTCAAGTGTTTGCTCTGCCGTCATTTCGAGCACACAATGTGTTTGCTATCCAGGCCTATCAAGCACCCCACGCACCTTGGTAACGGTAATGTGACTATATGAAATATAGCTCTTTTGGCGTGACAGGGCACGTGGAGTGCTTGATAGTGCTATATCGGTGTTGAGTGAAAGCCTTGGTGTAAGCGGGTTTGAGAGAACGATTGTCTTTTTATCGTGATAAAACAATTAACATATGGTTGGCAACCACGCATTAGCAATCAGCGTAGCTACCCAAATATCTACTCCACAGTGCACTTACACTTTGGGGGTTAGGACTTGGTGCCTTCACAGAAGTTTATTCGATTATAGAATAGTTAATTATGAAAAGCCCATTATAGATATTGCCGTCAAATTGTCGCTACCGTTTGTTCTTGGCTTAATATTCTGAAGGATACGGAATGAATGTTGTATATTTGTTAAATATTCGTATAATAGCAGATTACTATGTCAAGTAAAAAAACCCGCTGCATTGAGCGGGTTTCCTCTTAACCAGTTTAAATTTTCTCCGGCGTAGTATTAAAGCAATACGAACATTTCGGACAAGTCACCTGGGGTGTCCCTTTATTAATAGGAACTCGCATCTTAGTCTTGCATTTTTCGCATTCAATGACCCGATGATCGACTTGCTGTAGAATTCGTGCCTGATCGAATCCGACTACTAACTCATCCCCAATCAGAAAAGAAGGAACCCCGCTGACATTTCTGCGGATTAACTCCGCGCGGGCCTGCTCATCACGGTTGATATCTTTTTCCACAAAATGAATCTTATGCTGCGAAAGAAACTTCTTCGCTGTATAACAATGCGGTCAGGTTTGTGTGGTGAATATGATGACGTTCTTCATAGAAACATACTCCTTTCTCTTTTGCGTATGCTCAACAGAATTCTTATTGCCTACAAGGTTTTTTCAACATCCCAAAACCCGAAGGCTGTGTAGACCCCACTGCTGACGGTGCCGCCACTTTTACTAGTACCGATATTGACTGCACTAAACCGCTGGCAGATCTAGGACTTTGATAGCGCAACACGTCTGCTTTCCTTTTGGCGGATACACTGCAGTATACAGAGAATTTCTCTCCGCATTCCTGGCAGAGCAGGTCATACCTTAGTATCGGTATGATGTTTCGCTTCCTTACTAAAGGACAGTTATACCCCTTAGGGGTATAACTAATTATAAATCGGGTTCTCTTGTATGTCAATCCGCCGTTTGATGCTACCGACATCATAAACCTAAGGGATAATCCTTTAAGCAATAAAGGCATACTTCTTTCTCATTATTAAGCTTCACATATTCTCCATACAAAGGTCATAAACTGGTTACAATTATATATTATGATAAAAAACAGAGATAACAATCCGCTAGTTTAGCGGTTGAAATATTGACCTTCTTTTCATTTTACACCTCCTTTTTTCCTATACCCCTCCTAGTGAGGGGATTTTTATTGTGAAAAGTTAGATTCATTTCTTTTGCTGTTGACGGATAAATTTTGAACTTGAAACATAATGACATAATTGTTTCAAACTTTTGACATACTTATGACTTACACTTTTACTATAATCCGATAAAAGAAACAAACATAAAGGAGTGTATTAACAAATGAAAAACTTTAAATCTTACATCGCAGTCGCCACTATCGTAGGAATCTTAGGGGTGACAGGAACCGCCTTCGCAGCATTAACAGGTCAGACTCCAGCAGAAATCACAGCAAGTTTAACAGGTCAAACAGTCGAACAAGTTACCGCACAAAGAACAACAGGGATAACTTATGGATCAATAGCCAAAGAGGCTGGCAAGTTAGATGAGTTCAAAGCTGAGACTCTTGAGCAAAAGAAAGCAATCCTTGACCAAAGGGTCGCCGATGGTAACCTCACTCAAGAACAAGCAGATGCAATTTACAACGCACTAGTGACGAATCAAGCGATTTGTGACGGATCAGGAAGCGCAGCCATAGGAAAGAGCATGGAAGCAGGATTTGGTCAAGGTCAAGGAATGGGTCTGGGAAATGGCCAAGGTATGGGGCAACGTAATGGAGGAGGCTCAAGGGGTGGAATGGGCAGAGGCGCTGCTTAGAATAACTAAGTAATATGTTAAAGGCTCAGCGTAATTTTCACGCTGAGCCTAATTTAATGTCCTAATATTTAGATAGCTACTCGGTAAAATTAAGGCACCCGACGGCTTGAAGGGTTGTTGGGATTAGGTTTCTTAAGTGAGGTGAGAATGATAACATTAGCCAAGCAGACGTATTTTTGGCACTTTGTACGTAAAACAATCTATGAGGCTGGCGCCAAATTATAAATAGTGGTCAAGGACTGGTAGAAAAGGTAAAAATTACGCGTGTACAAAACGGGCTCAGGGAGATAGGCCAATACACCACAAATGGTTATATGTGTGGCTCCAGCAATTTAAAGCTGTGAGCCACCTTTTTGTTGAATTTACTCCATGTGAATGGCCCTGTGATTTACTGTGAGAATTCTGTGAGAATTACTGTCCATTTCACTCAAAAGATCACCTAATCGGTGGTTGGCTACCTTACTGTGAAAGATATAGAAAGATTGTTTCAAAACCCGATCTTCAGACGGTTAAGTTTTTGCCGTTCACTGATACCTTCGTAGATTTTACCTAAGTGAAGAAATGATTTTCGTTGATTAATCCATATACAACGAAAGAAGGGATCAGTAAACTATAATTAGTCAGAAAATTAAGATAAATAGATAAATAAGAGAGGAGATTGGTTATGTCGCGTCAACAGCTGTTGATTTCTCTCCCTGAAGCGGCTGCCATGGTAAAGGATGGAGACAAGGTTGGAATTGGTGGATTTGTAACCACCAATAAGCCTATGGCTTTGCTCCGAGAGATTATGCGCTTGCGCAGACGAGATTTGACGATCATTGCTCCACCTTCCAGCATGGAGGTGGATATGCTCTTGGGACTAGGGTTGGTTGAGAAATTAATCACTCCATATCTTGGAGCTGAAGCTATCGCACCTCTGGGTCCCTTTCACAGCGGTTGGGCAGGAAAACGGTTTGCCGTCCAAGAGACGGATCTAGGGACTCTGGTAGCTGGGTTGCGCGCTCATGCTATGGCTTTACCGTTTATCCCTACACGAGGGGTAGTTGGTACCTCGATACCAAGCCTGAATCCAACCTTACGCTATGTTGAGGACCCCTTCGGTGGTCCACCTTTATTCGCGGTTCCGCCTTTAGAAATGGATGTAGTCTTACTTCACGCCAGCCAAGCCGATTGTTACGGCAATGTACAACATCTGGGAGCGACCTTTGTCGATCAGCTTCTGGCCCAGGCCGGTAAGAAGGTTATTGTCCAAGTGGAAAGGATTGTTTCTTCAGAAGAGATCCGACGCCACTCGGAAAATACTTCCTTAACCTGTGAATTTGTGGATGCTGTGGTTCTGGCACCCTATGGCGCTCATCCTATGGCTTCTCAAAACCATTATCGGGTCGACGCCGAATTTCTTAAGGAATATGTGCGGGTGGCTAAGGCCTGTGTTAAAGGGCAGCCAGGATTATTTGAGGACTTTGTGACTAAATATCTTGACAACCCTGGGGGACACACTGACTACCTAAGTATAGTGGGGTTAGATAGATTATTTAGCTTGGGAGAGGGGGTCTAATGCTTGTGAAAATGCAGGCTACAGCCAAGGAAACTGCTGCCGTGTTTATAGCTCGGCAAATCAACAATGAGGATTATATATCCCTCGGTACCAATTTGCCTGTGACCGCTGCAGGGGTTTTATTAGCCCAGATGACCCATGCCCCCGATGCCAAGATCAATGTGTTAAGCTATTTCGTAAATTTAGCAGATATTGATAGCTTCCCGGATTTAGGCCAAGTAGCCAACCCCAGTGTGGCGCGTTGGGCCGATGGGGTGATGTCTGTGGAACAACTAATTTACGGGATTAGACGTATGGATTTATGTTTCGCCGGTGGCCTTCAAATTGATCGCTATGGCAATACCAATTTAATTGGTATCGGCGATGATTATAACAATTTAAAATTTCGTGGTCCGGGTAGTGTGGGGACATCAACCGTGATGGCTAATTGTAAAAAGTTCTTTATCTATAGCAACGATCACTCACCGAGAACCTTAGTCCCCAGTTGCGATTTTATTTCCGCGTATGGTTGGGGGAGCGGAGGAGCTGATAGCAGGAGTAAGCTAGGGCTCCCAGGTTCAGGACCGAAATACGTGATAACTCCCAAAGCGATTATGGATTTTGACGAAGACAGTAAGCACATGCGCTTAAAACATCTTTTACCTGGCACAACAATGACAGACCTAATCCAAAGTACTGGCTTCCAACTTATCGTTCCAGAACAGTTAGAAGAATGTGAACCCCCTAGTGATAATGAACTCGAGATTTTACGTCTTAGAGTAGACCTAAAAGGTTACCTCAGGAACAGTCCGGAAAATTAAATCGTCCAATATGAAGTACAAGACAGTACACTCGGAGGAAGGAGTAGTTGTTGATGGGGGATGCACCTAAGAATTTAAGAGATTCTGTACATCAATGGTATCTGAAAAATGGAGTGGATCATCATCCAAAAATAGCGACGGATAGTGGAATAGCCATTAAACCATTGTATACACCGCTGGAACAATCAGATGCGGAATATCTGGATAAAATCGGGTTGCCCGGGGAGTACCCTTTTACCAGAGGGGTTTATCCCTTAATGTACCGCAGCAAGATATGGACCATGCGCCAGTATTCAGGTTATGCAACAGCCAAAGAAAGCAATGAACGCAATAAATATCTTTATCAGCAAGGAGTCACAGGTTTGAGTGTAGCTTTCGATTTGCCGACGCAAATGGGTTACGATTCGGATGATTCGGAGATCGAGGACGAGGTGGGCAGAGTTGGTGTGGCCATCGACTCCCTAGCGGATATGGAATTGTTATTCAAGGATATTCCCTTAGATCAAATCAGTACCTCTTTTACAATTAATGCCATAACCCCGATCATTTTAGCAATGTATCTCGCAGTGGGTGAGAAACAAGGCGTGCCACGCGCTAAACTGACAGGTACGGTGCAGAATGACATCTTAAAAGAGTATTTTTCCCGCGGAGCCTTTATTTTTCCACCCCGTCCAGCCTTACGGATGATTGCTGACACGTTTGAATTTTGCTCTCAAGAGATGCCCAAGTTTGTACCTGTCAGTGTTTGTGGATACCACATCCGGGAAACTGGGGCAGACGCAGTTCAGGAAATAGCCTATGCCTTCCTGAATGCTATGGCTTATATTGATGAAGCTTTAGCGAGAGGGCTAAAAATTGATGATTTTGCTTCCCGGATTAGTTTTAACTTCTCCGCCCATATGAATTTATTTGAAGAAGTCGCTAAATTCAGAGCTGCTCGGCGGATTTGGGCTAAATTGCTGCGCGAACACTATGCGGCTATGGACCCAAAATCCTGGAAGATGTTGTTCTTTGCTGGTACTAGCGGCAGTACTTATACCGCTCAACAACCTGAGAACAATATTGTGCGTGGCACTATTGAAACTCTGGCTATCGTTCTAGGAGGAGGGCAGGCTTTAACTGTCAATACCAAAGATGAAGGGCATGCCATCCCCTCAGAGAAGGCAACCTTAACCGCCTTACGGACCCAACAAATTGTGGCGGATGAGTCAGGAGTGGCAGATACTGCGGACCCCCTAGGTGGTTCATATTATATCGAAGGTTTGAGTGATGCTATGGAAGAAAACATTCTGGCGGCTATGGCTGAAATCCAAGCGTCTGGAGGAATCGTTAAAGCCATTGAAGAGGGAATGATTCAAAGGAAAATCCTGCAAAAAGCCGTGGAGACAGCGCGTGCCATTGAAAAGGGACAAAAAATCGTGGTTGGAGTTAACAAATATGTCATCCAGGAAGAAAAGCCAGAAGGACTACATGCATGGAAACATGACCAGGTTGAGGAACAAAAGGAATCTTTACGCCAGGTTAAGGCCCAACGAAATACTGAAAATGTCACGAAAACTCTTTCACAATTGCGTTTGACAGCACAAAGCGGCGAGAACATATTTCCTGCAACTTTGGAGGCAGTTCAAAGTTATTGTACTTTAGGAGAGATGTGCAGTGTTCTACGGGAAGTTTTTGGTGAATTCCAAGAACCCACGCAAGTTTTTTAGGGAGGGCTAACGATGCTTGAAAGAAAAAAAACTCTCCGGGTGCTGATTGCTAAGCCCGGCCTGGACGGACACGACCGTGGAGCAAAGGTGATGGCTAAGGCTCTCATGGATGCCGGCATGGAGGTAATTTATACTGGTCTGCATCAGAGAGTGGAAACCATCGTGACTGCTGCTAGTGATGAAGACGTGGATATTTTGGGACTGAGCATATTATCTGGTGCTCATCTCGGCTACACCCGTAAGATTATCGCCGGCCTACGCCAAGCGGGTGCCCAAGATATTAAGGTTCTCATTGGTGGCAATATTCCGGGGCAAGATATACCCCTTTTATTGGAAATGGGTGTAGAAAGAGTGTTTTCAGGTAGTTCACCCCAAGAAGTAATCGACTATATTGATCAATTCATGAACTCTAAGGCTTTAATTGCGGATGGTGCGGGATGAAGTTATTAGAATATCAAGGCAAAGAGTTGTTACAACAATATGGCATTGCAGTGCCGCGGGGACATTTCTGTACATCAGCTGCAGAGGTTGCTGAAGCGTGTGATAAATTGGGCGGTCAGGCTATTTTGAAAGTCCAAATCCCCAGTGGGCGTCGGGGCCTAGGAGGCGGAATTCAGAAAGTCCAAAACGCCCGCGAAGGCTTGGCTGTGGCAGAAAGTATGTTCCAACGAAGCTATTATGATTTTAAGCCGGCGGGTCTTTTAGTCGAAAAGATCCTCACAGTTGAAAAAGAATTGTATTTTAGTATCTTGACGGATACGTCTACCCCGTGGTTTGAACCCCTGATTCTTTTCAGCGAAGCAGGGGGGATGGAAGTGGAAGAGCTGCTCCACAACCGACCGGAGGTCCTACACCAAGAACACGTGGATCCCAGGTACGGTCTGGGAACCTTCCAGCTGCGTCGGATGTTAGCCGATTTAGCTTTGAACGCTGAGGGGAAAGCAGCTTTAAGCCAGATCCTGTCTAAGGCTTGGGAAATTTATTGGCAGTGTGATTTGGAACTCTTAGAAATTAATCCTTTGGCCATTACCACTTCAGGGAAGCTTGTAGCCCTAGATGCCAAGCTGAGTGTGGATAGCAATGCCCATTTTCGTCAGCAGAACTTGCAAGAAGTAGTGTTTGATAGCCGCGAACGACAGGCTAAGGAAGTTGGCTTGTCCTATGTGGAATTGGAGGGCAATATCGGGTTGATTAGCAATGGCGCTGGTTTGACCAAGTTCAGTATGGATGAGATTGTTCGCTTAGGCGGAAAGCCTGCCAATTTCCTGGATACTGGCGAAAGAATTTTGCGCAATGGAATTGCTGATTCTCTAGAAATCTTAGCTCAAAATCCTCAAGTAGAGCGCATTCTGATCAATGTATTTGCTGGCGGACCTCGGTGTGATGTCGTAGCCACAAAAATTGTCGAGGCTGTCCGAGAAGGGCGACATGGTGGAAAGCCCATTTTTGTCTCATTGCGTGGACGGTTGGAAGAGGAAGGAAGTCTGATTCTGCGACAGAACCCACTGGCCGATGTGACTGTCCTGTCTGACTTTGCGTTAGCTGTTAAAGCAGTGGTCACGGGTATGGGAAGGGAAGGGGTTTAAAGTGGCGATCATCCTACAACAAGGTACTAGAGTAATAATTCAAGGAATGACAGGGAATTTTGGTTCCTTTCACTCAGGCGTTATGCTGGCTTACGGTACAAATATTGTAGCAGGGGTTACTCCTGGAAAGGGAGGGAACATTGTCAACAATCTACGGATCTATGATGATGTACTAACCGCCGTTACTGAACATGGAGCAACAATCAGTGGCATATTGGTGCCTGCTCCTTTTGTCAAAGATGCTGTTCTGGAAGCATTAGAGGCCGGGCTAAAGACCCTTATATGTTTGGTAGAAGGTGTACCGGTTAAAGACACCATCTTAATCAAGAAACAGTTAATCGAAAAAAAAGCCCTCATGATTGGTCCCAATAGTCCGGGAATAATCAGTCCGGGCTGTGGGGTAGTAGGTTTTATGCCGGGACATATTTATAAACCCGGTCCGGTAGGAATCGTCGCCCGGAGCGGAACCTTCTCCTACTTAGTGGCGGATGCTTTAACCAAAGCTGGTTTGGGACAGTCCACAGCTTTGGGAATTGGCGGAGATCCTATTTCTGGAGTCAATTATGAGACCGTGTTGACTTTGTTCGAGAATGACCCCCAGACCCAGGTTATTGTCTTAATTGGCGAAATTGGACGAACCAGTGAAGAAGAGGCGGCTCAGTTCATTCGTACTCAAATTAGCAAGCCGGTAGTTGCGATAATTTTGGGTAAAACCGCCCCATTAGGCAAACAAATGGGACACGCCGGGGCCATCATCACTGGAGGAAAGGGCGATTATGCGGCAAAAGTTCTGGCTTTGGCTCAGGCTGGGGTCGAGGTTGCTACGACAATTCAAGGGTTGGTACAAAAGGTCAGTCATTGTCTACGATAAACTATTAAATAAATGGGGTGAAGATGTAGATGAGAATCGGAATCGATGTTGGGGGTACCTTTACAGATTTTGTCTTAGTCGATGATTCGACCGGAAGGACTCTATACGTTAAGGCATCTACTACGCCAGGCGTCTTATGGGAAGGTGTTATGGAGGGTTTGGAGAAGATCTTAAACCTTGCCCAGGTTAGTATGAAGCAGGTGGACTACATAGTTCATGGGACTACGATTGGAACTAATGCGATTATTGAACACAAAGGGGCCAAAACAGGACTAATTACCACGAAAGGTTTCGCCGATGTCTTAGAAATCGGACGTATCCAGCGACCTAGCAATGGCTTATATGATTTTTGGGTCGATAATCCCTTGCCCTTAGTACCTCGTCATCTACGGTTAGAAGTTGAGGAACGAGTCGATGCCCAAGGTCAGATCTTAAGACCTTTAACTGAAGCGGATGCGATTAAGGCTATCTTAGCTCTGAAAAGTGAAGGTGTTGAAGCCATCGCGGTTTCGACCTTGTTTTCATTTTTGAATCCTTTGCATGAACAGCGGATCGGCGTTTTGTGTCATGAATTATTTCCAGAGGCTTATGTATCCCTGTCTTCCGAGATTGCCCCAGAATTTCGCGAATTTGAACGTACCTCAACAACCGTGATGAATGCTTACCTGCAACCGATTATGAATAGATATATTTCTATTCTTCGCAACAAACTGAAGGAAAAATACGGCGAGGTTAATCTGCGCATTATGCAGGCCAGCGGCGGCACAGTCACAGCAGATGCCGCTGAAAAACTAGCCATCGCCACGGTTAATTCTGGTCCTGCCGGTGGAGCCATAGCCGGAGCTTTTATTGGTAATTTAACGGGAGTACAACAAATCATTAATGTAGATATGGGTGGCACAAGTTTTGATATCAGTCTAATTGATGATGGAGTACCTAAAATAAGTTCAGATACTAAATTTGAAGGCTACCCAGTCAAGATCCCCATAATAGCCATTGATGCCCATCGGGGCGGGTGGCGGAAGTATTGCTTAGAGGGACCGTGGTGGGCGATTAACGTTGGACCTCAAAGTGCAGGGGCTAATCCTGGACCAGCCTGTTATGGTAGAGGCGGGGTTAAACCCACAGTGACGGATGCCAACCTTGTTTTAGGCCGCCTCAACCCAGATTATTTCTTAGGTGGAGAAATAACCTTGGATACAGCCAAGGCCCTGCAAGCAATCGAGGAACATTTAGCGGTCCCCCTAGGATTAAGTGTTGAGCAGACTGCCGCCGGGTTGATCAAAATTGTCAACGCAAATATGGCCAAAGGGATCGGTGTAAATTCAGTGGAGAAGGGCTATGATGTGCGGGAGTTTGCACTCGTCGCCTTTGGTGGAGCTGGCGGCTTACATGTCTCGGAGCTGGCCCAAGACTTAGGAATTAAGAAAGTCATTATTCCGGCACTGGCAGGGAATCTTTCGGCCTTAGGTTTACTGGTGGCCGATGCCCGCCATGATTATGTTCGGACGGTAGCCAAAGAAATGACTGAGATCGATTATTCCAGCATTAGAGCATTTTATCGAGATATGGAAAGCAAGGGTGAGATTCAGTTATCTGACGAAGGCTTTAGCAAGGAAAACCAAGAATTGTCATGGTCGATGGATCTCAGGTATATGGGCCAATCCTATGAGTTAAACGTGCCCTTTGAGCGCCGGGAGATTATAGGGTTTGCTGACATCCAAGTTGCCGCAGATAGTTTTCACGAACTTCATAAGCGCTTGTATGCTTTTAGTGACGCGGCAGAAAAGGTACAGCTTATGAATGTCAGGGTTACAGAACTAGGTAAAACACCACCCATTCAGATCTCAGAAGTTAACGATCAGGCTACTACTCTAGAGGGTGCCCTCAAGGGTGAGAGATTGGTGTACTTTGCCGAAAGCGGTTTTGTAAGCACGCAAGTCTATGAAAGAGTCCGTCTGCCCCAGGGGAGCATCATCTATGGTCCAGCTGTGATTGAGGAAAAGATCTCAGCAACAGTCTTGCCGCCTAGAAACAAGTTAATGGTAGACCAGTGGCAGAATCTCATCATTACGGTTGGGGAGGGATTTTAAATGGGCGTAGTTATTGATCAGGTGACCATGCAAGTGGTTCGTTATGCCTTGGAGCAAATTGCTGACGAAATGGGTTATACCCTGGTCCGCACTTCCCGTTCCACGATCATCAAAGAGGTTATGGATATCACCTGTGCCATCTTTGATGCCCAGGGACATACTATAGCACAGGCTCATCATGCTCCAATGCTATTGACAGGCTTTGAAATCACCATGGTAGAGTTAATTAAGCGTTTTCCACCGGGTACCTTACAAGAAGGAGACGTGGTGATTTCCAATGACCCTTATCTGGGCGGTCAACATATCATGGATATTCAAACCATGGCTCCGGTCTTTTTTGGTGGTAATCTAGTCGGCTATGTTGGGGCCATTGCCCATCAGTCAGACATGGGGGGAGCAGCTCCGGGTGGGGTAGCAGGCGGGTTGACGGAAATTTATCAGCAAGGTTTTACCAATTTGAATATCCCTGAAGAGTACGGCGGCTCGGGAATCGATCCTCTGACGGCTTTGATTATAACTGAAGAAATTGCCCGAGGATGTTCAGCGGTAGCCACAAGTTCATCCTGCAACTCACTGGCAACCTATCCCATCTTAATCGGGGGCAATGAAGAACAGAAACAACGGTTTTTGCGTCCTATAGCTGAAGAAGGCTTATATGCTTCCTTTTGTTTAACAGAGCCGGGAGCTGGCTCAGATGTAGCAAGTCTGTCCACAATAGCCCGCAAAGATGGTAATAAGTACATTATTAATGGTCGCAAGCAATTCATAACCAGTGCTAATGTAGCATCGTTTCTGACGGTCTTTTGTCAATCTGGCACCGCTAAGGGGCACAGTACGATCAGTACCTTAGTTTTTGAGAGTAATACTCCGGGGGTGACCATAGGACGCAAGGAAAGAAAAATGGGCTTGCGTGCTTCGACGACTTGTGAAGTAATCTTCGAAGATGTAGAAGTACTGGTTGAAAACCTAATCAGCGGTGAAGGGGCGGGCTTTAAGCTGGCCATGGAAACCTTGAATAAAGCTCGTCCAACCACAGGGGCCATGGCCTTAGGTATAGCTCAAGCTGCCTTAGAAGCCTCGGTAAATTATGCTAAAGAACGTATTCAATTTGGGAAACCCATTGTACAGCAGCAGGCTGTTCAGATGATCTTGGCTGATATGGCGATGAAGGTTGAAACAGCGCGCCTTCTCGTTTACAAGGCAGGTTATCTGATGGCCAAAGGGTTACCTTATACTAAAGAATCAGCCATGAGTAAATGTTATGCTGCCGATATTGCCATGGAAGTAAGCACAGACGCAGTTCAGATATTTAAGCGGGTATGGCTATACAAGAGATTACCCGGTAGAAAAGTATATGCGTGATGCTAAGATCATGCAAATTTATGAAGGAACTAACCAAATTCAGCGCATTGTTATTGCTAAAGAATTGTTACATTGACACGCAATTTGAAGATAAAGGAGAGTTGAAATGAAGACAAGCGAAAAGGTGATCGTTATTGATCCCGATAAATGCGTCGGCTGTCATAGTTGTGAGATGGCTTGTTCAATGCAACATTATGGTAAATGCAGTCCGTTATTATCAAGAATTCGCATTCAGGAATTCCGTGAAGTGAATACCTTTATCCCCATAACCTGTCAGTCTTGTGAAGATGCAACCTGTATGAAGGTATGTCCGATGGGCGCACGGATGCGATTAGCGTCTGGGGCAGTCGTCACGAATGAAGAAGCCTGTATTGGCTGCAGAGCCTGTACTTATTCCTGTTTTATGGGGGCACCGGTTGTAAACCCGGAAAACGGCAAGACAATGACTTGCGATCATTGTGGAGGGATTGAAGAACCCTGGTGTGTACGGGCCTGTACGATGAACGAGGCTTTAAAATTCATGCCTAAATATCAAACATCGAATAACATGGCGAGAAAATTTGCCGCAATTTTAAAAGAAGAGTATAAGTTGCAAGGTAGCAAAGACGAAAAAACTTCAGGATTCAGTTTCGCTTAATTGTGATTATCTACATTTGATGACGACTGCATGGGATGGCCGATTAATAAAGGAGGCTGCTGTGTTATGAATGGATGGATGGGTAGAAGATTACGGGTTGATCTGACTGAAAACAAAACTGTCATTGAAAAGCTATCACCTGAATATCTGAAAAAATGGATCGGCGGTAGAGGGTTGAATTCCGAAGTGCTTTACAGTGAGACCTGGGCTGGTATGGATCCATTTGATCCTGCCAATCCGCTGTGTTTTGGAGTAGGGGCTTTGGTAGGGTCATTTGCCCCTTTATCCGGCAGAACTACAGTCAGTGCTCGTTCACCAATGACCTGCACTAGTAGAGGTTCCGATACTCATGCTCATGGAGATACCAATATGGGCGGGCATTTTGGCCCAGCCGTGAAATATGCAGGCTATGACCAAATTATTATCAAAGGTAAGGCCGACAAGCCGGTATACCTTTGGATTGATGATGATAAAATCGAGATTAGGGATGCCAGCCATCTTTGGGGAATGAAAATTAAAGAAGCTACTACCCGCATTGTGAATGACTTAGGCGATCCAGATATAAAAGTTGCCTTAATCGGTCCTGCCGGAGAAAACTTGGTGCGGTTTGCCTGTATCATTAATACGTATAGTGCCGCAGCCGGTCGAACTGGTATGGGGGCAGTCATGGGATCAAAAAATTTAAAAGCGATTGCCGTTCGGGGGACTAAAGCAATTACCGTGGCTGAGCCGGAAAAGTTTGCTAAAGCATCTTGGGAACTTCGAGAGAAGATCCATAATTCACCTTCAGCTATCAGACGCACAACGCAATAGGGATCAATGCCCATAAGAATGCCTCAACAGGTTATATGCCGGATATTGAAAAAACCTACGGCGGGTATGCCTGGGCTGATAAGTACCTATTTCGGAGAAAAGCGTGTTGGTCTTGCCCGGTAGGGTGCGGTCGCTATACGTATATCAAAGAAGGCAAATATGCCGGATTTAATTGTGGTGGGCCTGAAATGGAAAGCGTTTGTAATTTGGGGCCAAGAATTGACACTAAGGATGTTGACGCAGTCAATGTCATGTGCGGCATGGTTAATGAGTTTGGTATGGATAGTGTTTCCGCAGGGGCTGCCCTTTCCTGGACGATGGAGTGTTTCGAAAAAGGGTATCTCTCAGAAAAAGACACTGGGGGCATTCCCTTCGCCTGGGGTGATTGTGAAACTTCAATGAAGGTATTAGAGATGATTTCCTCTAGGCAGGGATTTGGGGATATTCTGGCCGAGGGCAATATTCGAGCGGCGGAAAAAATGGGCGTTGGCCTGGATGTAGTTCCCCACTGTCGGGGCTTAGAACACATTAGTGTGGATCCCCGAATTACCTTAGGATTTAGCTTAGGATTTAGCTTAGGTTATGCTATGTCCACCAGGGGCTCAGACCATTTAAAGAACTACTCATGTTTAGAGTTTCAGGGTTGCGCCA
Organism: Desulfosporosinus sp.; assembly: GCA_003512645.1. Taxonomy (GTDB): domain Bacteria; phylum Bacillota; class Desulfitobacteriia; order Desulfitobacteriales; family Desulfitobacteriaceae; genus Desulfosporosinus. The sequence goes on along the minus strand of DOPS01000316.1, from coordinate 22,055 downwards.
TGTCACGTCCGGATCAGGTTGCCGAAGTACTAGGACCAGAATTAACGACTGAATTCTGGAGTGAGTTCCCAAAAGAGTTGTACACCATGACTACCAAACCGAAATTGTGCACCTGGTCGGAAAAAAATAAATGTGTAGCCGACTTGGTAGGCTGTTGCTGTCAGGCTATCGGTTCCTGGGGTGGTGCCGGAACATGGAAAGAGGCCTATGCACCCTTGTTACGCTTAATTACCGGAACCGATCTTTCAGATGATGAAATATTCTTGACTGCAGAGCGCGTCGTAACTATTGAAAGAGCACATTGGAACAGGGAAGGCAGCGCCCGCCAGGATGATACTCATATTGAACGGTTTTTTGAAGAGGGAGTTGTTGATGGTCCGTATAAAGGGTTTAAACTTGATAGGGCTGAATGGGCTTGGGCCCAATCAGAATACTACAAATATCATAATTGGGATGAAGATGGTTTTATTTCTGCGGATAAGTTACGTGAACTCGGGTTAGAACAAATAATTCCGGATCTGGAAGCAGGACGAACTTTATACAAGTCAGATGTCAATAAGGAGTAAAGATGGTCGAAAAGTAAGGAGTGCAGACATGCATATTGTGATTATAGGCAATGGAATTGCAGGAAATGCTGTCGCTTCTAGCATTCGAAAACATGATCTGCAATGCAAGGTTACGATAATTTCAGAGGAGACTTGTCATTCTTATGATCCTGGTTCGCTTCCTTATTATGTTAGCAATGACGTACCTAGGCAGGCAGTTTTCCTTAGAGGCGGGGAAAATTCTGCCGATCATAAGATCAACCTTCTCTTAGGACATAAAGTAACGGATATTGATACAATTAATAAGAAGTTATATCTGGAGAACCATGCTGAACTAGGGTATGACAAGCTGGTGATTGCTACAGGTGGAAAATCAATCATGCCAAGAATTGAAGGAATTAATAAAGTCGGGGTATTAGGTTGTAAGTCCTTACTAGAGGCTGATCAATTAGCTGCACATCAAGGGAGAAGCGCAGTAATTATCGGTTCAGGGCTGATCGGCATTGAGGTGAGCGAGGCCTTAAGGAAAAAAGGTTATGAGGTTTATCTGGTGGAATTGCTGGCGTGGATCATGCCGAAGGTATTTGACGAAGGCCCTGCCCAATTAATGGCTGAGGGTCTACAGGCCAATGGCATTAGTGTTTTAACCAATGAAAAGGTGTTGCAGATTATTGGTGATACTCACGTCAGTGGAGTAATCACCGATAAACGGAAACTTTCCTGTGACACCGTTGTTCTGGCTACCGGAGTATTACCCTCTAATGAGTTAGCTGTACGTGCCGGGATCTCAATTGGCAAGACCCGGGGGATTAAGGTTAATGATCAGATGATGACGAACGTTCCGGATGTCTATGCCTGCGGAGATTGTGTCGAGGCTAAGGATGCCTTCAGCGGGGAAAGTTCACTCTTCTTATTGCGGCATAACGCTATTGAACAGGCAGCAGTAATCGCCCAAAGCTGTATAGGTATACCGGGGAATTATCGCGGTAGCTGGAATTTTACCAGAGCTCACTATTTTAGTACTCACGGGATATCCCTGGGCAAGACGTTAAGCACTTTCTCTGACCCGGAGAATGCCGAAGTAATTGAAGGATTTTATGGGTCAGATTATTACAGATTGATAATCTATCAGGGCAAGCTGGTCGGAGCGCAGTTAATTGGGCAGAAGCTGACCCAGCAGGCGGGGATATTATTAGGTGCTATGTGGCGTCAAGATGATTTAGCGGACCTGCGGGAAAATTGGAAAACTGTACAGCAATTTAATTCCCCCTATCCCTGGCAGTATCGAATCCTTGGCCGATATATGAATCTAAGTCAAGTGGGAGCCTAAAGGCCAATTTTTGCATTGTAAGAGAAAATTATTGAATAGTCCAGTTGTCGCATAATCGCACCGGTTGTTGTATTAATGCAACAGCCGGTGCGCTTGCGGAGAATGAGTGCCTTCGGCTCTAAAATACAAGTTAGCGTCGCATTTTTGCACCAGATGTTATAGAGAACTCATTGTTTCAGCGACTCTGGAGTTGGCATGATATTTGCATTAAATACGGTTCAAAGAAGTCTGAAAAGTGAATAAACAACAATTATAATGGGGGTGCGATTTTATGAAAAAGCCAGGCGAAGAAAAGTTAAGTTATTTATTTCAACCTGGGAAGATTGGCAAATACACCACGAAAAATAGAGTTAAGTACGGAGCTTGTTGAGTCTCCAATTACAACACCCGTGATGGTGTTATAACTCCCAGGGAACTCGCCCGAGATAAAGTTATTGCGGGAACGGGTTGTGGGATTATTACGAACCAAGGTGCCTATCCAGATCCTTTAGGGGAAGGGAAATCGTATTTTCGTCAAATTGCTTTGTTCGATGATAAGTTTTTGCCCCAATTTGAACAAATCGCGGGTTATATCCATGATAACGGAGCAGTGGCCATTCAGCAGATTTTGCATGCTGGCAGGTATGGGGGAATTGACCTAGGTTATTGTGTCCAACCCTCGGTAGTACCTCAAACCCTACCCCATTTCCGTCAGCCCCGGGAAGTAACTAAAGAACAAATTAAAGCCATGGTAACCCAACATGCAGAAGCAGCTAAACGGGCGATTAAGGCTGGTTTTGACGGCACGGAAATCACTAGTTTTATGGGTTATCTATTAGCGAACTTTAATTCCAAGTTTACTAACCGCAGGACGGATGAATACGGTGGTTCAGTAGAAAACAGGGGTCGCTTCATGCGGGAACTGATCTACGCTATCAAAGAAGCCCAAGGGGATGATCATCCTTTAATCGTCCGCCTCAATGGGGCCGAACTTATGGACGCCCATGGTGGTAACACAGAGGATGAATGTTTTGAACTCATGAAGATAGCCGGTGATGCCGGAGTAGATATGATCAGTGTAACCGTCGGGTGGCAAGAAGCACCGGAATCTTCCATCGGGCGAGATGTTCCTCCCGGTCACTGGAACCGTCTAGCCATCAGGGCCAAAAAACTTTTACCGAATATACCGATAACCTTCGGGGTACGGTTGCCTAATCCAGTGATGGCCAATCAGAACATTGCCGATGGCGAATTCGACTATTGGGAAGTTTGTCGCCCAATGCTTGCCGAGCCGGAACTTTTGCATAAAGCTGCTGAGGATCGCCTGGATGAGGCAAAACATTGCTTAGGCTGTATGAATTGTCTGGCCCGACTATTTAGAGATCTACCTTATCTCTGTACCAATAATCCTGCCTTAGGCCATGAAGTTGAACCGGAATACCATATTACTCCGGCTGTGGTTAAAAAGAAGATTATGATTGTCGGAGCAGGACCGGCAGGGATTGAGTGTGCAATAACCGCAACTAAGCGAGGGCATGATGTTACAATTTATGATAAGGGTGACAGCATTGGTGGTGGTCTTGTAGGCTATGCAGCCTATGACATTGCCAATAAAGAGGACCTCCAAAGCCAAATATCCTATTATAAAACGATGCTCGATAAGTTAGGAATCAAGGTCAATCTCAATACCGATGTAAACCCCAAGCTTATGAGAAGTGTTCTTCATCAATATGATGTCGCAGTGCTTGCCGTGGGAGCTGGAGTTGATATGAGTGCCATCCCGGTACCGGAACAAGAAGGAGTATTGGTATTGGCTGCCGATGTTGCTAGAGGAAAGGTTAAAGTGGGGCAAAAGGTGGTCGTATTAGGGGGAGGCAAGATTGGTTTGACCTTGGCGGAAGGCCTTACCCAGGAGGGTAAAGAAGTCACCATTGTGGAAAAGGAAAAACGTATTGCAGGAGATGTCATCCCCACTTGGAAATGGCGGCATTCCTCTTGGATAGACCAACTGAAAATAAGGACCTTAACTCTTTGTAGACCGCTAAAAATCGGAGCAGGTGGAGTAACTGTCGTCAATGACAAAGGGGAAGAGATTTTTGTCGAGGCAGATACGGTGATTGTTGCCTCACCCAGAAAGCCAAATCAAGAGTTGTTCCAAGAGTTTGAATTTATGGTGGATGAGTTACATGGGATTGGTGATGCCTTAGTTCCCAGGGGACTTTTACAGGCAATTCATGAGGGATATCGCTTAGGCGTACGGATTTAGATGAGAGATACGGGGGTGAGCTATCGTGGTATCAACAGTCTATGAAAAGTTTTTAGATGCTGAAATCTGGCAAGCCATACTTGACCGCAGGCAGGAGATCTTTACTGACATGCTTCCGGGAGCCAGCTTAGGGATATTGCCCAAAAAAGAGTTTGAATCCCCCGTTGGAACCATGTTGATCTGGCGAAGGCAAGCCGATAAAATGGTAGTTGATTACCAATCCTTTACAGGTTTTCAGAATGCCAGTGTAGACCTATTGATGATAGCCGATGATGCAGCCCTAGAGTCCCTGCAGAGTAAAGCAGAGGATAATCCCTTTCATGAAATGAGAGAACAGATTCGCCAGGGCAGTATCCTCTATTATGTAATGAAAAACAAGAATGAACTACTAAACTTAGGCTATGAAGAGTTAGTAGAGGTTTTAGGGATTCCAATTCTGGGGGCTTGTCGTTAACCTTGAAACTGTTGGGGAGAGTTTTGAGTAGGCTTGAAGGAGCAGTGGTAGAAATGATTTTTTTAAATCCAAGTGGGGCCCCGGAACTCGGCTGTAGTGAGTGTAGTTGCCGTTGGTATGACCGTTTAACGAATAGTTGCTATGAGTGTGGTCAGGTAGTTTCTGAGCAAGAAATTGCGGAATATCAGGCAGCTTTGGAATTGTTTTATGCCGAAAGAGGCATTAAACCTTAAATCGCCTAAGGAGGAGTAAGCTTGTCAGAAATAAATGCTGATGTTATCAAGAAGCTGGAAAGAGATTGGCGTTCCATGATTTTCATTTCCCATGATTTTTTCCATCGCTGGAGAATGGTTCTGGAGGAAAAATTTGGAGCAGAGGAAACCGTCGCCTTAGTAGATCGCTTTTGGGAATCAGTTGGAGAGGGAACTGCGGAAAGTTATCTCAAGCGAGGACGAGATACTGCGGACCTAGAACAAATAGTCAATGCCTTTGTGCGAGCTAGTCTTGTCATGGGCGAAAGTGCAAAATCGGTCAAAGAAGGAAATGACGTTCTCCTCATCCATGATAGCTGTCCGTGGGTAGGTTCTTACAAGGATTACGGAGCACCGGGACAATGTCAAGCAGGGTGTGACAAGTGGTTTGAGACGGCGCTAAAGGCAATATCACAGGATTTCACTGTTCAAACAGATAGCTGTATGGCAGCAGGTGAAAGTACCTGTACTAGACGCTATTCTAGAAAGAATAATGGATAATTAGTCAGAGAGATGAAAGCTGGTGTGATTATTAGATCACCCAGCTTTTTTCATCTATAGCTTAAGTGGTTTTACGTAGATACAGTGAATTGACTAATTAAGTATATTCGAAATATTAACCAAAGTATCTCTCTAAGCATCTGCCATTACCAAGCCTAAGAAGCGCGTTATTAAAACTTTGACAATTACGGGATCCCGTAATGAATAAGTAGTCGAGCAAAAACCGAAAGAAAAGCTTGAATCTAGTCTTGTAATATTACGCATCTTGCATTAAAATAAATATAACTAAATACTCGTTTGTTACTGGTGCCCTTCAAAGGGAGAATAGGGAACTGGGTGAGAATCCCGGACGGACCCACCACTGTAAAGAGGAGACTTATGCTTTAACCACTGGGAAACCGGGAAGGTGCATAGAGTCTATGATTCTAAGTCAGGAGACCTGCCAGTAACGTAGTAAGTCATGAATTAAGGTAAAGTTCATGGTCAATTTTCTTATCATGTGGTGAAAAGAAAATTAGACTATGAACTTTTTTATTTACCTTTTTAGAAAAAGGGGGTGAAACATTGGGATACCTTGGTCGAGATGTTGAGGTTGTTTCGATAAATAATGCACAATATTTGGTGGCTTCCTGTGATTCCTGTGGTGCGATTGGTATGAAGGAATTAGATGAATATAAGGTTCCATGGACTATTACAGGAAGGTTAACGACACGGGTGGCTTTGCTGGAAGTCTTATCCACAGGGGCAGTGCCAGAATTAATGACTGTGGCGATTTCTAATGAGCCGTATCCCACAGGAGATGAAATATTAAGGGGGGTGAACGATGAACTAGAATCAGCCGGATTAAAAACTCTACCCATGGCGATCAGCACGGAAAAAAACATGACGACCCAGCAAACTGGGCTCGGAATCAGTGTGATCGGGGTGGCTGAGAAAAACAAGTTGCGTATTGGAACTGCTCAACGAGGGGATGACGTCTATTGTTTAGGGTTTCCTAAAGTCGGATCTGAGCTCAACAATCCAGAGGATCCAGAAATTGTACAAGTGAAAGCTATTCAGGCTCTCTTAGAGATCTCAAGTATTCATGACATAATTCCTGTAGGGTCTAGAGGGATACGATTAGAAGCAGAACTTATTGCCTCCACCATAAACACCCGATTGGACGTTGATTCTGCTTGTCCTCTCGACTTGGATAAATCGGCTGGACCTTCTAGCTGTGTTATATTTTCTTCTTCGTCTTTATTATCACAATCATCACTAATACCACTATCATTTCCAACATCTCTATCATCTACATCATCAAGTACGTTTGATCATCTCCTTTCATCAGAGTTTCCTTTATTGCCTTTAACAAGAATCGGTCATTTATACTAAATTTAAGGAGGAATTGTTTATGAATAATCTAGGTACAGAACAACAGGACATAAAACTCTCCGCTTGGAATGTCAAAAGACTATCGATTATGGCCATTTTTATTGCCTTAAGTGCTGTGGGAGCACTGATTAAGATCCCAAGTCCGGTTGGAACTATTGGTATGGATTCGGCACCCGGATTTTTCGCTGCGCTGGCCTTTGGAGGACTTACAGGGGCGATTGTTATTGCTTTTGGGCATTTGCTGACGGCAGCCGTTGTCGGATTCCCGATGACGATTCCAATCCATTTATATATTGCTTTACAAATGGCTTTATGGGCTGTAGCCTATCGCTGGGTAAATGAGAAGCTCGGTCTGATTCCGGCTGTTATCGTTGGAATTATCCTGAATGGAGTTGTATCATCCTTTGCCATGCTGCCGTTGATGGGTATGGGAGGGGTAATGGGCTTGATGCCTTTTCTCGTCGTCGGGGCAGCTCTCAACGTTATTATTTCGGCAGTAGCCTACAAAGCAATTAAGGGAAGTCGACTCATTTAGGTGATGAGGTGAAACCGTGGAAACCGTAGAAGCTGTAGGAACCCTAGAAACCGTGGAAACCGTAAAACCCGGTAAAAATGCTATTGAACTCAATAATGTTTCTTATTGTTATCCGAACGCCCAAGAACTCAGTTTGAAAAACATCAGCTTGACCGTGAAAAAAGGGAAATTTATCGTCTTAATGGGATCCACAGGAGCGGGAAAAACAACCTTGAGTTTGTGTCTAAACGGTCTAATTCCCCAGCTCCTGGAAGGAAAATTAACAGGACAGGTGAGCGTAGCTGGCAAGAATGTAGGGAAAACTGCAGTTCAGTCGATGTCCAAAGTTCTTGGGCTGGTCTTACAAGATCCAGAGACCCAAATTATCGGTCGAACGGTTGAGGAAGACACAGCATTTGGCCCCCGCAATTTTTTAGTTCCCTTCGATGAGATTAATCTGAGGGTCGATCAAAGCTTAGAAAAAGTCCGCCTCAAAGGGTATAACCAGCGCATATCTGAGGAACTTTCAGGTGGAGAAAAACAACGCTTGGCAATTGCGGGTGTGCTCGTGATGGAACCTGAAATTTTGGTGCTGGATGAACCAACTTCAGAACTCGACCCGATAGGACGATCAGAAATCTATCAAACGTTGGATGATCTACGACGGAAAAGGGATTTGACCATTTTGTTAGTTGAACACTCCAGCGAAGAACTGATTCACAAGGCCGATGAGGTCTTGGTACTTAAGCAAGGGGAAGTCGTCTGGAAGGGACTACCGACTGAACTCTTTCGCAATCTTCCCCTCTTGAGTCAGTTGGGGATAAAGCCGTTACCCGTCAGTCAGCTCGGCTGGGATTTCTACGAGAAGGGCTGGATTACCTTTGCAGAAATCCCTTTGGATATCCCATCAGCGGCAAACATAATTAGAGCGTTGTTACCTAAATACGGACATTGGCACAAACATGGGCATGTGCCAGTTCAAGAAGAGATAAAGAATCACCTGTTTAAGCAGGAACCATATTTGTTAGAAGCAGAAATCGCAGTTCAAGTCAGCGATCTATTTTACCAGTACAATTCAAGCCAGCCCGCTTTGCGAGGAATTAATCTGACGATTAAAACTGGCGAGTTCGTGGCCTTGATCGGGCAAAACGGTGCTGGAAAAACAACTTTAGCCAAACATTTTAATGGACTTTTAAAACCAACTCGTGGAGAGATTATCGTTGAGGGAATGAATACTTTACAATATGATTCGTCTGATTTATCAAAAACCATCGGCTACGTCTTTCAAAATCCCGATCATCAAATTTTTTCCGCTACTGTCGAGAAAGAATTAGAATTCGGGCTTAAAAATGCAGGCTACAAAGGTCAGGAAATCAAACAACGAGTGGATGAGGTCCTTCAGTATACTGGGTTAGAAAGATACCGTAGTGTTCATCCGTTTAGTCTGGGTAAAGGAGAACGGCAAATGATTGCCGTAGCTTCAATTCTTGCCTTAAAGCCTAAACTGCTGATCATCGACGAACCGACCACTGGCTCGGACTGGGCAGGTGTTCAGTCAATGATGGCTTTGATATGTAAACTCCACGCTGCAGGGACCACAATTATCATGATTAGCCATGATATGGACTTAGTTGCCCAACATGCCAAGCGGGTTATAGTCATGAAAGAGGGCGGGGTTATGTTAGATGGTACTCCTGAAGATGTTTTTTCTGAGGAACAACTACTCCTCGACTCTGCCATTATTCCACCCCAACTCTGTAGGCTCTCCGCGCATTTGAAGGATATTTTAGGTCATAGAACCTTCATCGAATCACGTGAGTTTATGGCGCTGTTCGAAAGACAGGAGCAGAAGGAATGTTAATTGAGCACTTACCGGGAGACACGTTGATCCATCGTCTGGATGTACGGACTAAAATGTTCGGCTTCTTAGGGTTTATGATTCTTTCGTTTCTATTCCAAGATCCGAAATTTCAAGTCTTGATCGTTTTCTCGACAGGGCTTTTAGCCATTTGGATTAAAATCCCCTTGCGAAAGATCGGAAGAATGCTGGTTCCCTTGATTCCTATCATTATTTCGATTATTCTAATCACAGGATTTACCTTTACGCCTGAGCGCTTTGAACAGGTTTCTAGCCAAACGATCCTCTTTTATGCTCTGCCAGGAGACAGATTAGGGGCTACTTTGGGGGGATTTTTGATGGGCTCTACGTTTATCTTGCGTCTCTTTAGTATGATGATCACTTCTTCTGTCTTGACTTTGACTACGTCCATGGATGACTTCACCCAATTCTTTCATAAGATGAAGGTTCCAGTTGAGGTCGCCATGATGCTGACAACGGCGATACGATTTATTCCGACCCTGGATAAAAAACGCAAGCAAATTTTAGAGGCTCAAAAGGCACGTGGGACAAAATTCAAAGAGAAGGGGATCGTCGGTTCCCTCCAATCCTACCTTCCGATTATGATTCCTTTGTTTATCAATTCGATTATGATGGCCAATTCCCTTTCGATGGCAATGCTCAATCGAGGATATGGTTTGAATCGGAATTGGACATCGATGCGCGAGCTAGCATTTACCCCAAGGGACTATTGGGCCATGGCTTTTGTTGTTATGTTATTGATGTTGGCACTCTTTGTTCGATTTCAACTTCAACTAGGAGTTTTGTAGTTTTTCATAAACTGGCTAGTGTGAAGGTATTCATGTTTAAAGATTAGTTGCAACGAGGCATCACATGGCTTATACTTTCCATCAATAATCAAAGTAAGGAACTTCTAATTAATCAAATTAAGTAATCTCATTGGTGCATAATTTTTATAATAGAAAAATCATTTAAATTCAGTAATATTCAATCAATACGATCCATAAAGAGATAACCTAATACCGTTTTATGTCGTCTTATAACGATTGATACTTAGATTAATTGAAATGTGGGAGAGAAATTATGGCGCGAGAAAAAGATCGACATACTTGGCGCGAAGGATATACTACGGGAAGTTGCGCAGCGGGTGCAGCAAAAGTAGCCTGTCTGCTCCTTAGAGGGGAAAGTTTAGCTGAGCGGGTAGAGATTCCACTACCGAATTCGGCGCGCTTAACAATGCCCATCCATGGCGGCGAATCTGGATATCCAGAAGCGAGGGCAAGCATTCTGAAAAACGGTGGAGACGATGCGGATATTACCCATGGGCTTGAGATTCAGGCGATCGCGCGCTATATTTCCCCTTTAGGAGAGGTTCACATCTGCGGGGGCCAGGGGGTTGGGACCGTCACTAAAAAAGGATTGGCCATCTCGGTTGGGGAAAGCGCCATTAACCCGGTACCAAGGAAGATGATTCTTGAGGCGGTTCGGGAGGTATTCCCAGAAGAGGAACTCGAAATTATGATCGAAGTCCCAGCCGGAGAAACTGTTGCCCTGCGCACTCTTAATCCGAGACTAGGGGTCGTCGGAGGAATTTCAATACTTGGGACAAGTGGAATTGTCCGACCAATGTCCGAGGAGGCGTTTAAAACCTCGATTCTACCGGAGTTGGACCAGGCAGTAGCCTATGGGCATAAAACCATAGTTCTCACTCCAGGGCACTATGGGTATCGAGTGGCGACTGAACGTTTTAAAGTCCCGACTGAAGCAGTGATCCAGATGAGTAACTTTGTTGGCTATCTTTTAGAAGAAGCGGCTTATCGGGGGATTGAACAGGTTATTCTCTTAGGGCACATCGGAAAGCTCATAAAAGTAGCGGGCGGAATTTTCCATACCCATAATCGTGTGGCAGATGCCCGAATGGAAATCTTACTTGCGCATGCAGCGCTAGCAGGGGTTAATCAAGACACCTTAAAACATTTGGCAGACTTTCCAACCACCGAAGGGGCCACCTCAGAACTCTTGCTCCTTGGAGAGCAGAAGTTGCTCCATCATCTGGCACACTTGGCGAGTGATAGAGCTCAGGCGTTCACCTTTGGACGTTTAAGGGTTGGAACGATCATGACCTTGTTAAACGGCCAACCGGTTGGCTGGGATTCGGAAGCTCAAAGGATCGTTGAGGAACAACGTTGGGCGTGGTCAATCGAGCCCTAACTTTTGCTAGATAGACAAACACTTATTGGTCACCATTAATGTAACTCCATGAGTGTGTTAACTCTAAAAAACACCTTTTCTCAGTAAAAGGTGTTTTTTCGCATCTTCACAGAGAAAAACATATACATTCCGCTGCTTTGTGTAGTAGGTAATCTCACAGAATCAGAAAGAAATGTTACGATGTCGTGCACTTAGGAAAAAGGAATAAATTACACATCTAAGAATAAAAGGATTTATTTGGGTATAAACGAATACAAAGGGCCTGGTCCCTAAACTTCTTGAAGATAACAGTATCGCATTCTATGATACCAATAACCCTGAAGAAGTCATCTTTAGCATGGATGCTCCTTATATGTACGATGCCAAAAACGAACTAAGCAATGACATTAAATTAACTCTGGAATCAGCGGAGAAGGGTTATCGTCTAACCGTTCTACCGAATAATGAATGGCTAAGCAGTACAGACAGGGTATTTCCAATCATCATAGATCCTACCTTGCAGACAAAACAGGAAACCTCAAATATAACAGATAATCATGTGTCCGAAGGACTTCCGAACTCTAACTTCGAGAACAGCCATATGCTCAAGACCGGTAATTCGACTGGGGGAGTTCATCGCTCCTATCTTAAATTTAATCTGCCAACGTTAACGGCTTCTGATATGGTTGTTAACGCTAATCTGTATATGAACTTGTTAACCCCTAACTCGGCCGTTAGACAGGTTAATGTCCACAAAGTCCTAGGTGACTGGAGCGGGAACTCAATAATCTGGAACAATAAACCTAATTATGATACAAAAGTCGTCGATTATCAATTTGTGAAGGATCTTGCACCATATTATACTTGGGATGTCACAAGTATTGTCAAAGACTGGTACACAACCGGTAACAATTATGGGCTAATGCTCAAAAACCAAGATGAAGTAAATCCTGGTTACACAGAATACGTTTCGGCGAATACTAGCAGTGCTTACACCTCATTAAGAGCGAGTGTCGTCTTATCCTATATCAACAACTCTGGCTTGGAAAGTTATTGGACGTATCACTCCCAGGATGTCGGAAGAGCCGGAACAGGCTACGTCAATGATTACAACGGAAACGTCATCTTCGCCCATAATGATTTAGAGATGAATGGCAACAAGATGCCCATTTCCTTAAACCACGTGTATAACAGCAATGATAAAGATACTGACCTTAAATACGGACCCGGCTGGAGACTTAACTTAAATCAAAGGATCGCCGAACAGACCATAAGCGGCGTCCCATACTATATCTATACCGACGGAGATGGCACCAAACATTATTTCAAATATGACTCATGAAGAAATAAAGTAATATCTAAATCAAACTTAAACTTATTACTACGAACAACTAACGTTCAGAGCGTTAGTTGTTTTTTTCTAAAAAACAAGAGAAAGGACTGAAAGAATCAAAAGATCGTAGAAAGATGGAAAAACATCCAAACGTCCAATGATGCCGGTAAACTTGATGACTATTAACAGTACAACCTGGAAATATCCAAACCAAGAAAGACTATGATTATTCCGGTACAGGGTTAACATTAACAAATAGCAAAACCTACAATTATGCAGATGCCAACTGGAAAGATAAACTCACCAGCTATGACGGTAAAGCGATAACCTATGATGCTATAGGTAATCCCCTGACCTATGACGGCTGGACCTATACCTGGGAAGCGGGAAGACAGCTTGCTACCATGAGTAAGGGAACAACCAATCTTTCGTTTAAGTATAATGATTCGGGGATAAGGACTCAAAAGACCGTTAACGGAGTTACGACAAACTATTACTTGAATGGTGATAAAGTAACCCTAGAGGATAACGGTACGGATAAGATATATTATAGTTATGATGCTGCCGGAAACCTAGTGAGCATGAACTTAAACGGCACAGAGTACTATTATATTCGAAATGCACAAGGGGATATTATTGGGCTGTTTGACAGTGCAGGAACACAGGTTGTTGGATATACCTATGATTCCTGGGGTAAGCTGATTTCGACAGATGGAAGTCTAAAGGACACGGTAGGAGCTAAGAATCCGTATCTGTACAGAGGGTATAGGTCTGATAGTGAGACTGGATTGTATTATCTGCAGAGTAGATATTATAGTCCCGAGTGGGGAAGGTTTATTAATGCGGATGCTGAGGGCGGAAAAGTAGGACAGCTATTAACTCATAATGTGTTTGCGTATTGCATGAATAATCCTGTAAACATGTCTGATCCAAATGGCAATGTTGCTTAGTGGATTATTGGTGGAGTAATAGGAGCAATTGCAGGCGCAGCATACTCATATACTACAACTGGTTCTCTAGATAGGAGATATGTTGGAGGGGAATGTTGCAGCTGGTGAAGTTGGCAAACTTTTAAGTCATAACGTATTTGCATACTGCATGAATAATCCTTTTATATGGCTGATGAGAGTGATAATTGGCCGAGCTGGAATTCTATCAACGCGGCACTGAAGGTTGTTGCAGCAGTTGGATCGTAGTCGTAGCAGTGGTAGTAACATGTGCTTCGTTTGGAACCACGGCACCGCTAACGGCTATAGCTGCAGCGGCTGCAATCGGTATACTTGTTTTACACCAAGCTATAGCGGCATGGGAGAAATCAAGTGATGATCCACGTGTGAGAGAAGAGTACTATTCGAGACGCAAGGCAGTATTAGATGAAAAGGCGGCTGTAAGGGAAGCGGAACTCAGATTGAAGGAAGGGATTGAGCGGGGATTAGCAGAAGGTAAAGCAATAGGTAAAGAAGAGGGTAAAGCAGAAGTTGCTAGGAACCTGATAGACCTTGGAGTCGAGATCTCAAAGATTGCTAAAGCAACAGGTTTATCCGAAGAAGATATTAGATTACTGAAGAATTAGAGTAAAATAACGCGGGGAAAAAACGAGGGGACAGGTGCGTTGTTTCCGAAACAACGCACCTGTCCCTCTGTTTTCCCTCGATTATCTTTAGTCTGATTAATCTTCGATAATTCGTCCGTCTGTTGATATTGTGACGACATTCCATGGTATCATTTTTCCGCTGCTCGACAAGGCCTTCTTTACAGCTTGAACTAAACCGCCACAGCAGGGTACTTCCATTCTTAAGACCGAGACGCTTTTTATTTCATGTTGTTTTAAAATCGCTGTCAGTTTCTCAGAATAATCGGTATCATCCAGTTTGGGGCAGGCAATCAGGGTGATCTTATTGCGCATAAACTTTTCGTGAATATTGGGGTAGGCGAAGGCAGTGCAGTCAGCGGCAATCAGCAAATGTGCGTTATTGAGGTAAGGTGCAGTTACTGGTATTAATTTCAACTGGCAGGGCCACTGTCCAAGTCGGGAGTGTGAGTTTTCAGCAGAATGAACTGGTATGTCTTCAAGTTGTCTTTTGTCCAGCACTTTTGCTTGGGTACCGGGGCAACCACAGGGAAGGGAGGCTACAAGCTGTGGCTTGTTTTTCTCCATATGCTTTTTGACAGCTTCTTCGTCATAGACGACAGTTTCTCTCTCTTCAAGCACGATAGCTCCAGTCGGGCACTCAGGTAGACAGTCACCAAGACCGTCACAATAGCTTTCAGAAACAAGCCGGGCTTTACCGTCAATCAGTTGTAAAGCACCTTCATGACAAGCAGTGACACAAAGGCCGCAACCGTTACACTTTTCTTCATCTATTTTTATAATATTTCTTAACATTGTCATAACCCCTTTCGAATGATTGTTTTTACAGGTTCATTATATTACAATGAAAGAATTAAATCGGTATCTGAGGATACAAAAATGAGTAGGGGTGTGTGATGTTTGAAAAATACTTGGATAAAGTTTCGCAAGTAAGCCTTTTTCAAGGAATTGAAAGAGATGCCATTTTAGCTATGTTAAATTGTTTGAAGCCTAAAGTTTGC
>DOPS01000316.1:5276-6812 GCA_003512645.1 Desulfosporosinus sp. | reverse complement strand
TGGCCAGCAACTGTTCAGGCCCATGAAGCTTGTGAGGTTCTTTTCCTACCGAGAGGAAAAATTGTTGGCGAGTGTGACAAGATGTGTTCATGGCACAGAATTCTGATCCAGAACTTTTTAAAGATAATTTCCGAAAGAGCCATGATGTTGAACAAGAAGGTTGAATATCTGACGATCAAAAGTATGCGCGGGAAAATCTGCACATATTTATTGGAGCAATATAAAAAGACAGGCGACAAAAACATAATTCTGCCCTTAAATCGAAATGAACTCTCGGATTTTCTAAATGTGTCTCGTCCATCCATGTCCAGAGAAATGCGTAAAATGAAGGATGAAGGAGTTATTGATTTTCATTTGACTGAATTCGAAATTTTAGATTTAGAAGCCTTAAAGTATATGAGTGATTTATAGTGGATAATAAATCTCATTTGTATCAAAATATATTGTAATGCATTAAACAATATGAAGGAGATACAATTGTGAATGTTGATGTGATAGGTGTTCCAATTGATTTGGGAGCAAATAGAAGAGGCGTTGATATGGGCCCAAGTGCCATAAGATACGGCGGCTTGAAAAAAGCCATAACTAACCTTAACATAGGTTATAAGGATATCGGCAACATTGATGTGCCTATTCCTGAAAGCTATGATGATTTTGTAGATGAGAGTTTCAAGAACGAAGAAGAAATAGGCTATGTTAACAAAAGCTTAGCTTCCTTAGTCAGGAAGAGTCTTTTAGAAGGGAATTTGCCGATAATTCTCGGTGGCGATCATAGTATTGCAGTTGGGAGTATTCTGGGCACTCAGAGTGTATTAGAGAATATTGGTGTGCTTTGGATAGATGCCCATGGGGATTTCAATACCAGAGAAACTACGTTGTCAGGTAACTTGCATGGAATGTCCTTAGCTGCATCAGCAGGTTTTGGGGCATTGGAAATGACGGGATTTAAACCTAAGGATGTTAACTACGTAAACCCGAAAAAAGTTGTCTTAATAGGCGCAAGGGATATTGATAATGAGGAAGCTATATTAATCAAAGAATCGGGTATTACAGTATTTACAATGTCTGATATTGACGAGTATGGGATGAAAGAGGTTATGGTTAGAGCTTTAGAAATCGTAGCCGCAGATACTGAAGGCTTTCATGTTAGTTTTGACTTGGATGTCATGAATCCTAATGAAGCTCCTGGGGTAGGAACTCCTGTAAACGGAGGTCTTACATTTAGAGAAGCTCATCTAGCAGCGGAAATGATCTCTAATAGTAAGAAATTGCGTTCTTTAGAAGTCGTTGAATTAAATCCTATTCTTGATCATATGAATCAAACAGGCAAATTAGCTGTCTCGCTTATTTGTTCAATGATCGGAAAAAGAATACTTGGGTGAACACTATTTTTTAAGAAGGTATTTTGAAAAAGAGGAATTTAGTATATACTTATAGAATATCTCATTATCAGTCGATTGGACTATTCATAAATTTAATAGCGTTATGCTTAAGGTTCCTTTGTAATAAAGGATCTAAAAGGGGAAGTCGGTGAAA
>DOPS01000316.1:1207-5189 GCA_003512645.1 Desulfosporosinus sp. | reverse complement strand
GAATGGTTGCCCCCTGCAATTACTGAACTTGTAAAGAACTGCGAAATTCTAATCGGAGGGTCTAGGGCTCTAAAACTCTTTCCTGATTTCACAGGGCGCCAGTACTCCCTATCCGGTGACCTAGCTAGCAGTATAGAAGTGATCAGAAGCGCACTTCTAGAAGAGAACGTTGTTGGAGTTCTCGTCTCAGGCGACCCAGGGTTTTTCAGTTTTTTACCTAGACTTAAGAAGGAGTTTCCGGAGGAAATAATCGACGTCTATCCTGGGATCAGTTCTCTTCAATTCGCTTTTGCAAGAGCCGGGCTTCCTTGGCAAGAGGCCATCTTTGCAAGTGTTCATGGTCGAGAATTGTCTGTACTTCCTCAGGTAATTACTCGTCCCACAGCGGTTCTAACCGGTGGAGAAAATACGCCTCAGAAAATCGCGCAACTCTATATGGAGCGTGGCAATAACCCTCTTATTTCAGTCGGTAATGCCCTTGCTTATCCAGAGGAATTTTGGTCAACAATGGACGCAGAGCATTTGGCTCAGGAAAAAACCATGTTAAAGAATGCTATCGTTATCCTCTATCCAAATACTATTCAAGATTCTCAGCACTCCCCTAAACAGGGTGTAGGTTGCAGGCTTGGAATTCCAGACGAAGAGTTTCTGCGCGGAAAGGTTCCCATGACCAAGGCGGAAATTCGGGTTCAAGTACTCGCCAAAGCCCAAATTTCGAAATATGATCAGGTCGTGGATATTGGAGCGGGTACGGGGAGTATTAGTATCGAAGCAGCCGGCCTCGCTTCTGAAGGTGTAGTATACGCAATTGAGCATAATTCAGAGGCTCAAGCACTTATTCTTGCTAATCAACTCAAGTTTGGAGTTTCAAATCTTCGTCTGATTCCTGGTGCTGCGCCAGATGTTTTCGGGGAACTTCCCCCAGTCGATGTCTGTATTATTGGTGGCAGTAATGGACGTTTATCAGAAATCTTAAATACGGTTCCCCTTGTTGAAGGGGGAAGAATCGTGATCACAGCAGTGACCATCGAAACAGTGGCTCAAGGATTGAAACTGCTTACAGACTTTAACTATCAGGATATCGATACCGTCTCTATTCAAGCAGTCCGATGGAAAGCAGTACAAACTCTGCATATGGCCCAAGCTTTGAATCCAATCTTTATAATTTCAGCACGAAAAGGGGAAGCATCATGAATACAACCTGGGGAAAATTCTATGGAGTCGGGGTCGGTCCCGGTGATCCTCGGCTCTTGACTTTGCAAGCCGTTGATGTCCTACAATCAGTGGATTTGGTAGCTATCCCCAAATCCAAGCTCGATCGAGAAAGTGTGGCCTGGGATATTGCCAAAATTCATTGTCCAACTAATGTCCGACTTGTCGAACTCGAAATGCCTATGACTTCGGATCAGCAGGTTTTAACAAAGGCTTGGCAAGATGGAGCACAAACCCTCCTAGTTGAACTGAAACAGGGTAAATCCGTTGCCTTTATCACGCTGGGAGATCCTTCCCTTTATAGTACTTACAGCTACCTACTTAACATCCTTCAGGAGGAATTACCACAGGAATGTGTTATCACAGTGCCAGGCATTACGGCTATGTCCGCGGCGGCAGCCAAGATTAACTTGCCTCTTGCTACTGGGGATGAGCCTCTTCTAATCTTGCCAAGTACCGAAGATGTTGGAGAATTTCTTAATTTCCCCAATTTAGTCTTAATGAAAGTCTCCCGCAGGCTTCCTGAGATTTTAACGCTTCTGAAAGAGCGCGAGAGAAAAGCGGTCTTGTTAACTCGCCTTGGACAATCCGGAGAGAAAATCCGCTGGGAACCTAAACCAGAGGATTTCACTGCCGACAAAATCGATTATCTTAGTTTGTTACTCGTGAAAAAAGACTTATTGGGGAGGGGAAACAGTGAGCCAGAAAAGAACTAAGGGTAAAGTTATCTTCGTCGGTGCTGGTCCAGGGGATCCTGAGCTGATCACGATCAAAGGCTCTCGGGCGCTGGAAAGAGCGGATCGCGTGATTTATGCCGGGTCTTTAGTTAACCCGGAATTACTTGGCATTTGTCGTCCCGGTACCCCGTTTCATGATAGCGCCCACCTTACACTGGAAGAAGTGGTCGCTCTAATGTTCAAGGGAACCCAAAGCGGAGAAACCATCGTCCGACTCCATACAGGAGATCCCAGTATGTATGGAGCTATAAAGGAACAATTTGAACATTTAGATAAACAGGAAATACCGTATTCTGTTATTCCGGGGGTCAGTTCGGTGTTTGCAGCAGCCGCAGCAGTTAAACGGGAATTTACACTGCCGGAAATTAGCCAGACCTTGATACTCACCCGCTTAGCCGGACGCACTCCCGTTCCAGAACGTGAAGCACTTGCCAAATTAGCGCAACATCAAGCCAGTATGGCGATTTTCTTAAGTGTTCAGGATATGGGATCCGTCGTCCAAGCCTTATTGGAGGGTGGTTATCCGGCCTCCACCCCTATTGCTGTGGTCGCAAAAGCAAGTTGGCCGGATGAAGAGGTTCTGCTGGGAACCTTAGAAACCATCGTGGAAAAAGTTAAAGATGCAGGAATTCGTAAACAGGCTCAAATTCTTGTCGGGGACTTCTTAGATCCGGCCAAGGGGTACGCCCGTTCCAAACTCTATGACCCGACCTTTACGCACGAATATAGGCAAGGGACAGAAAAGTGAACATAAATGTAGGCCAAGACGTGGATGTAAAAACGAAAATTGCGCTTGTGTCTTTAACGGACCGAGGGTTGGACACGATCCAACGTATTGGAGAAGGGCTTCCGAATACCGTCCTTCAAAAAGTCTATATTCATGAGAAAGTGCTCGGTCAAACTAAGAATCAGGGTGAAGCACAAAAACATGAGCTGCAACTGCAGATCTTTACTCGTTTGAGGGATATTGTCCCGAGACTGTGGCAAGAGTATTCGGTGTTGATCTTTGTCATGGCGACAGGAATTGTTGTACGTCAAATTGCCTCTTTAATAGAAGGAAAAGATCGAGATCCTGCTGTGCTTGTCTTAGACGAAGCAGGGAAATTCGTGATTCCTCTGCTTTCTGGCCATTTAGGTGGCGCAAACGCTTGGGCCCATCAGATCTCTGCACAACTTGGAGCATTGCCCGTTATTACGACAGCTACGGATGTAAGGGGAATGGTGGCGCCTGACGAATACGCTCGCAGGTATGGCTGGAAAGTAGAACCTATCGATCATTTGCCAGCGGTCAACCGCTTGCTCTTAGAACAAAATCGTCTCAATGTCTGGGCAAGTTATCCTTTGAAATCTGAGCACCATACCTGGGTAAGTGATCCCCATTATCATTTCTTGTCCGAAAAGGAAAAAGATCAAGCAAATGTTATAATCGATGCTTTTCCACATTCAAGCCTTAAGGTGGATTGCCTGTATTTAGTCCCACCCATTTTAAGTGTTGGGGTGGGGTGCCGTCGCGGGGTTTCTAGCGAAGTTATTTTAGAGAGAATCAGGACGTCAGTAGAACAGCTCGGAGCCTCCCTGAAGGCCATCTCAGGAATTTATAGCGTTGATCTGAAATCTGACGAAGTGGGTCTGATTGAAGCGGCTAAATACCTCAGAGTTCCGTTTCAAACCTACCGAGCAGATGAACTACAAGCGGTTAATCTTCAAGAACAGTTAAGTCGATCAAACTTTGTAAGGGAAAAGATAGGAGTGGACGGTGTATGCGAAGCAGCGAGTTTACTGGGAGCCAAAAGGGGACGGCTGGTTCTGCCCAAGACCAAGGGGCAGGGGGTCACAGTGGCGATCAGCATAGAAAACTTTTTGTCGTAGGCCTCGGGCCGGGGGACCAAGACCATATGACAACACGGGTTCAGTCGGTATTAAATGAGGTTGAATTTATCGTGGGCTATAAAACCTATATCGACCTGATTCGGCCGTTTATAACCCATCAACAAATTGTTGCAACTGGGATGCGTCAAGAAATTGATCGCTGT
>DOPS01000316.1:0-1190 GCA_003512645.1 Desulfosporosinus sp. | reverse complement strand
GGAGTTTACGGCATGGCTGGGATTATTATCGAGTGTCTGGAACAAGAAGACCTCCTCGATCTACCCCTGGAAATCATTCCTGGAGTGACGGCAGCCTCTGCAGCAGCTTCCATGTTAGGTGCTCCCTTAATGCATGATTTTGCAGTGGTTAGTTTAAGTGATCTTTTAACGCCTTGGGAAGTCATCGAGAAACGAGTGCGCTTAGCCGCCGAAGGTGATTTTATCTTTGCCCTTTATAACCCGAAAAGTAACGGTCGTCCACAACACATAGAGACCGTACGGGAGATTATCCTCCGCTATCGTCATCCTGAGACTCCTGTAGGACTGGTTCGTGAGGCTTTACGTGGGGATGAATCGAGCGTGCTGATTACCACCTTGGGGGAATTCACCAAGCACCCCATCGACATGCTCACGACGGTGATTATAGGTAACTCTCAAACCCGAATCGTTGGCCCCTATATGGTGACTCCTCGAGGATACAAACTGTGAGGCTTTTGGTCCTAGCAGGAACAGAGGATGGGCGAGAGCTAGCGGATGCCCTGATGCAGAGGGGACATGATGTTTTGGTCTCCACTCTGACCGCCTATGGCGCAGATTTGGCACAAGAACAAGGGCTGCCAGCTCGCTCGGGAGCGATGGATGCAGAAATCCTCACTGATCTTCTCCAAGCTAATTCCTTTTCAGCTCTGGTGGATGCTACTCATCCCTACGCGGTACGGGTGAAAGAAATGGCCAAAACCGTCTGCGCAGAGCTAGCCCTACCTTACCTCCGCTGGGAGCGCTCAGCACTGGAGCTAGCCGCTCATCCCCTTATTCATTGGGCAGAGGGCCTACCGGCCGCAGTACAAATGGCAACGAAGTTAGGACAACGTATTCTGCTCACCACCGGAAGTAATGGGTTGCCTGAATGGGTAGCTCATCCTTCAATGAATGACAAAATGCTCTATATTCGCGTGCTCCCTACGTCTGAGGTGTTAGCGCGTTGTGAATCCTTAGGCTTTAAACCCAATCAAATTATTGCTGCTCAGGGTCCATTTTCCCAAGCTTGGGATGAAGCCATGTTTAAGCAATTAAAGATCGAGGTGGTGGTAGCCAAAGAAAGTGGAAAAGTTGGCGGAACCCTCGAAAAAGTACAGGCGTGTCTCAGCTTAAACCTTCCCTTGGTGATTCTAAAACGACCCGTTGTCGAA
>DOPS01000222.1:34373-39114 GCA_003512645.1 Desulfosporosinus sp. | reverse complement strand
TTGCAGGAAATAATAACAATATGTCGAAGAGGAAACAAGTTGAGAAGGATTGAAAATTTAAGGAGGTTCCATTGTGAAACAGGAAATACTCGAAAAGTCACTCTCAGTCGGTGGGAGAACGATGACTTTCCAAACTGGTAAGCTTGGTAAACAAGCGGGAGGCACTATTTTTCTCCGTTACGGGGATACTGTGGTGACTGCATTCGCAACCTGCAGTGCTGTAGCCCGGGAGGGAATTGATTTCTTCCCCTTGACCGTTGAGTTTGAAGAAAGAATGTACGCTGCCGGTAAAATCCCAGGGGGATTTATTAAACGTGAAGGAAGAGCCAGCGAGAAAGCTACCCTGTCGGCTCGTTTAATTGACCGTCCAATTCGTCCGCTATTCCCGGAAGGATTTCGAAATGAAGTTCAAGTGGTTGCCACGGTTATGTCCGTCGATCAAGATAGTGCGACAGATATTACGGCCATTAATGCAGCTTCAGCAGCCCTGACGATTTCAAATATACCCTTCGAAGGTCCTATTGCGGCAGTGACCGTTGGACTGATAGAAGATGAATACATTATTAATCCGACCATCGAACAAGCAGGAAAAAGTCAGATGCTTCTTACTGTGGCTGGAACAGAAGAAGCGGTTATGATGGTGGAAGCTAGTGCTCACGAAGTACCAGAGGATCAAATCTTGGAAGCGATTATGTTTGGACATGCCGAAATTAAAAAGATTACCCAATTTATTGCGGACTATCGTGAGGAAGCTTTGGCCCTCGGGTTAGCCAAAGAAAAACTTGAAGTAATATTTGTAAAAACCCCAGCTAACATTGTCGAAGCGGTAAATACCTATGCCTACGACAAGTTAGATCAGGCTATCCGTGTTGAGGAGAAGAAAGCACGGGAAAGTGCAATCAACGAAGTTAAAGCTGAAACCTTGAGCTACTTCGAAGCAGAGTTTCCAGATGACACGAAAGTGATCAAGAATGTGCTTGAGGACATTGTCCATCAGATTGTTCGTAAATTGATCACGAATGAGCAAATTAGACCGGATGGTCGGGCAGTCGATGAAGTTCGTCCGATCAGTATTGAAGTAGGAATTCTACCCCGTACCCATGGGACAGGCCTTTTTACGCGTGGTCAAACTCAGGTGTTGACAGTGGCGACTCTAGGGGCTGCAAGAGATGAACAGATTCTAGATGGTTTAGGTCTTGAAAGATCTAAACGCTATATTCATCACTATAATTTCCCGCCCTATAGTGTTGGAGAAACCCGACCGATGCGGGGACCAGGGCGCAGAGAAATTGGTCATGGTGCTCTTGCAGAAAGAGCGTTGATCCCAGTTCTTCCCGATGAAAATGAATTTCCATATACCATTCGTCTCGTTTCTGAGGTGTTGGAATCTAATGGTTCTAGTTCGATGGCCTCTGTTTGTGGAAGTACTCTTTCCCTAATGGATGCCGGTGTTCCCATTTCAGCTCCAGTTGCAGGCATTGCCATGGGACTCGTTAAGGAAGGGGATAATTTAGCGATCCTGACCGATATCCAAGGTTTAGAAGATCACTTTGGAGATATGGATTTTAAGGTGGCTGGAACCACTAAAGGGATAACCGCCTTGCAAATGGATATTAAAATAATGGGTGTGTCCCG
The DNA here is from genome assembly GCA_003512645.1 of Desulfosporosinus sp. Lineage (GTDB taxonomy): Bacteria > Bacillota > Desulfitobacteriia > Desulfitobacteriales > Desulfitobacteriaceae > Desulfosporosinus. Next base: position 37,479 of record DOPS01000222.1, on the reverse strand, counting down.
AGAAGTTTTATTGAAAGCCTTGACCCAGGCTAAAGCTGCCCGTCTTTTGATTCTCGATAAAATGGTGGCAATTTTGGCTAAACCTCGCCCACAACTATCAATCTATGCACCGAGAATAATCACTGCCTCGATTCATCCCGATAAGATCCGCGATGTTATTGGACCTGGTGGAAAAACGATTAAGAAGATTGTGGAGGAAACCGGTGTTAAAATTGACATCGAAGATGATGGCCGCGTCTTTATTTCTTCGGTTGGTGGCGAAGGTGGGGAGAAAGCCTTAAAGATTATCCAGGCTTTAACTCAAGAAGTGGAAGTCGGTAAAATTTACCAAGGAAAAGTCACTCGGGTTATGGACTTCGGGGCTTTTGTAGAAGTCATTCCTGGAGTCATGGGACTGTCAGGCAAGGAAGGCCTAGTTCACATCTCTCAATTAGCTCATGAACGCGTGGAAAAAGTGGAGGACATTGTTAAAGTCGGGGATGAGATCATGGTCAAAGCGACTGCCATTGACAAACAAGGTCGCTTAAATCTTTCGCGTAAGGAAGCTATGCCAAACGTTCGTAAGGAAAACCCGACTATTCCTAAATCCTAATATAATAATTGATGACCAGTCTGTGAGTTCCCCTATCCGCATAAATGTTAAGGAAGGGGGGACGCATATGTTCATTAACTTAAAAATCTCGCGACGAATCCTCTCGTTAGTCGGGATTTTCTTTCTGTTGGTTGTGGGTATCACAGAGCGTTGGTTTATAGGGTCGAATGCTTCAGTTACAAAGCCTATAGAGCAAGTTAATACGGATCAATTGATCATGGCTTTAACGATTAACGTGGATTGGGGCGAGGAATATATCCCAGCTATCCTGGACGAGTTGGATAAGGGTAAAGCCCGTGTAACCTTCTTTGTCACTGGTCGCTGGGCTAAAAAGAACCCAGAGACATTAAAAATGATCTCCAATCGCGGCCACCAAATTGAAAACCATGGCTATTCTCATCCTCATCCAGATCGGCTTTCCGTCAGCGCAAACCAAGAAGAAATCAAAAAAACGGAAACTATTATAGAAGAAATTATCGGACAAAAAACACATTTATATGCACCTCCTTACGGTGAAAAAGGTGCTTCGGGACTAAGAGCTGCCAAAGAATTAGGCTATCAGACGATTCTCTGGACATTAGATACAGTGGATTGGCGTACAGACAGTACGCCGGAAATTATTGCCAAGCGGATTATTAATCCTGCAATCCGGTTTGGAATCAAACCCAACAAGTCTGGTGCCATTGTTTTAATGCATCCCAAAGCGAATACTGTCAAAGCTTTACCTGTTATTCTCCATCAATTAGCCTTGCAAGGATATAGTTTCCAATCTCTTGACGAACTAATAACATATCACCAGAGCGGAGATACTACCTCATGACAAATTAAAAAGTCGAGGTGGTTAAATGATCAGGCTAAAGTGGACGCGTGCTTGGTGCTGCGTAGTTCTTTGTACGATAGTTATTAGTTTAATGTCGGTGAACCCAGTCTATAGTGCCCCAGCCCAAAAATCTGTGCAAAAACCTGCTGCGGATACAGTCGGAGTTGCTAGGATAACAGCGGATGCAGCTGTTCTAATGGATGTCGTTACAGGGGATGTTCTTTTTAGTAAGCAAGCCCATAAACAGCGTCCTCCTGCAAGTACAACTAAGATTATGACGGCAATTTTAGGGTTAGAGTTAGGGCGGCCAGACGAAATTGTGACCGTTAGTCCGAAAGCGGCGGTTGTTGGAGAATCATCCTTGTATCTCGATCCAGGAGAAAAGATCAATCTTTATGAACTTATTACCGGGGCACTGGTTCGTTCAGGAAATGATGCATGTGTTGCAATTTCCGAGCATATCGCTGGAAGTGAAGAGCAGTTTCTCAAGTGGATGAATAGGAAAGCCTTGGCTCTAGGAGCACAGAATACACACTTCGTAAATACCAATGGCTTGCCTCGGAAGGAACATTATTCTACGGCTTATGATCTGGCCTTGATGGCACGCTATGGGTTGCAAATTCCTCAGTTTGTTTCCATTACCCGTCTTAAAGAAACTGAGATTCATTTTATTGAGCCTGACGTGATGATGGATCTGCGCAATACGAATAAATTGCTCTGGAACTACCCTTATGCTGATGGTGTTAAAACTGGCACAACGACTGCAGCAGGAAAATGCCTGGTTGCCTCCGCTACAAAAGAGGGGCGTCAACTCTTAGTCGTTGTTCTGAATGCACCAGATCGGTTTGGAGATGCTAAGAAACTTTTAGAGTGGGGTTTTCAGAACACTGAAACTGTTCATCTGGCTAATGCAGGACAGATTATGAGCGAATTTCCCAGTGTCATCGAACCCGTATCAGTCTTTATTAAGGATCCAATCGATGTCAGCCTATCTAAAGTTGAACGTAAGAACCTACAAACCCGTGTTGTGTGGGAAAAAACGACCAATCTTCCAGTTCGAGCAGGAGAACGTCTTGGACGTTTAGAGATATGGCTTAGAGAACAAAAATTAAACAGTATGCCATTGCTCAGTGAAAATGAAGTAGCTGAAGAACGGTCTTTAATTCGATTATTTCCTTACAGTCAAGGGAATAAGAGGGAGTGAATTAGTTGTATCAAAAAACACTGTTACCTAATGGAGTTAGGATCATTACCGAAGAAATTGAACATGTGCGTTCCGCCGCCTTTGGGATATGGGTGGGAGCTGGTTCTCGGGATGAACTTGAAGGATATGAAGGAATCTCACACTTTATTGAACATATGTTTTTCAAAGGCACTGAAAATCGAAGTGCTCGCGCCTTAGCGGAATCCCTCGAGGCCGTTGGTGGTCAATTAAACGCTTTTACGACGAAAGAATATACTTGTTACTACGCAAAAGTTCTGGACGAGGACCTTGATCTAGCCATTAATGTTTTAAGCGACATGTTCTTTTGCTCGCTCTTTGATGAAAAGGAAATCGAAAAAGAGAAGAACGTAGTAATAGAAGAAATAAAGATGTATGAGGATTCCCCGGATGAACTAATTCATGATATCTTTTCAGAACATGTTTGGAATGATCATCCGTTAGGAAAACCAATCTTAGGGACAGTGGAGAG
>DOPS01000222.1:22449-34338 GCA_003512645.1 Desulfosporosinus sp. | reverse complement strand
AAGCATGATGAAGTCGTGAAGAAACTATCCCCTCAATTCGGAACATTTGAGAGAGGTGGACGTCGGGTAATTGAAGGAACTCCCTCAGGTCTGAAAGTGGAACATTATCAACAGAAAGAAACAGAACAGATGCATATTATCTTGGGAGTACCAGGTCTCAGCCAAGATGATGAGGATATCTATGCCATGCATATTTTTAACAATATTTTAGGTGGAGGGCTCAGCTCCCGCCTATTTCAAGAGATTCGTGAACAGCGTGGATTAGCCTATTCCGTATATTCGTATCATTCTACGTATGTTGATACGGGGTTATTCGCAGTTTATGCGGGTACGAGTCCCAAGAATACTAAAGAAGTCATCGAGTGTATTCTGGAAGAACTAATGAATATAAAACAAAAAGGGATTAGTGCAGAGGAATTAGTCAGGACAAAAGCGCAAATTAAAGGCGGCCTATATCTTGGTCTAGAAGCAGTAAGCAGTCGGATGAGTCGACTGGGCAAGACAGAACTTACCTATAACCGCGTACTTTCCCCGGAGGAAGTCGTGGAAAAACTCAGTCGGGTAACCTTGGAAGATGTTTTGCGCGTCGTAGGGCGCCTCTGGCAAAAAGATAAAATTAGTGTCATGACACTAGGTCCAGCGGGGCATGAAGTGGTACTTTCCGATTTATTAGAGAAAATTGGCTGGGAGTAAAATCGTGGTTCGAAGTTCGTGATTCGAATAGCGAACATCGAACTTCGCTTATGTCAAGGAGGATTATTTAATGACAGACTCTATCACGGTCAAGGTAAAAAGAATGGCTAATAATTCCTTGGCCCTTCCGACATACGCGACGGCTGCCTCCGCAGGTGTGGATCTTAGCGCGGATCTCAGAGAACCCATTACTGTGAGCCCAGGAGAAAATGTTAAAATTCCAACAGGACTGGCTATTGAGCTCCCAAGTCAGTCTGTTGTAGCACTGGTCTTTGCGCGGAGTGGTTTAGCAAGTCGACACGGCATAGGTTTAACAAACGGTGTGGGTGTGATCGATTCGGATTATCGTGGAGAAATTCAGGTCTTGATTCAAAACTTGGGAACCCAACCTGTGACTATTAAGCCCGGGGATAGGATAGCCCAAATGCTATTTATGCCGATTTTCCACGCTAACTTTGAAGACGTTGCTGAACTTCAGGAAACACCCCGAGGGGCGGGTGGGTTTGGCTCGACGGGAATATAATGATATCTTGAGGTATAGGAAAACTTACTTGAGGGGGAGTTTTAACTTCATTTTTTAGAATTTCGTGTTCTACGCAAGTTTGTCAGTTCATACAATCCCCTGAGGGGGAGTGAAGATGCAAGCCCTTGGGGTTATGCTTTTGATCATTGGAATTGTCCTTTCGGTAAGGGAACGAAAGTATAGGATGATGTGGCGATCATCTCAGACTACACCAAATCAACTGGCAACTGTCTTAAGCCAATTAGTTGGCACGGCAGGTGGAATTTACCTATCACTAGAACTTTTATTCTCTTTCTTGAAAATACCGGAAGATTGGTGGAGTAAATCCGAATTTTTCGTTGAGCCACTAGCGGCGTTTTCCTTATTGCTGGCCATTCTACAACCATTCGGATTGAAAGCTTGGACGAGATTTCGGAAATAGGGAGAGGATAGGATGCTTTTAAGTGATCTTGCTGGTAAAGAAATTATTAATTTGTATGATGGCGCGAAACTAGGCTTAGTGGGCGATGCGGATCTGGATATTTCCTTAAGTGGCTCTGTAGAGGCGATTATTCTTACTTCACGGGGAGGGTTTTCAGGCTTTTGGGGATCAAAAGGAGACCGAGAACGTGAAACTCTGGTGATCCCTTGGCAAACGATTAAAAAAGTAGGGTCTGAGGTCATTATCATCGATTTACAGAATAGATCCGAAAGGATTCGTTAAAAATTCAATTTGACAGAGAACCGGATACCCAATAAAATGAATGGAAAAGCTGTAACCCCGCCTTGCATTATGCAACGGGGTTTTTGCCTTATCATTGCAGGAGGGGTTTCATTGAAAAAAATTCGGGTTTTCGTATCTGGAGCATGTGGAAAAATGGGTCAAGAACTGATCCGCTCGCTCTTAAAAGAAGATGATTTCCTTCTGGTTGGAGCTTCTGATACCAGACATCAGGGAATGGATATAGGATTTGTTATTGGCGCTCCTCGAGTGGGTGTGGATATCACTGGCCCCCTTGATCAAGAAATCTTACGTTCGACACGGGCGGATGTCTTGGTTGATTTTACAAATCCCCAATCCGTCTTGAAAAATTCAAAAATGGCAATTATGGCAGGAGTGGTACCAGTTGTAGGAACAACTGGTATGGATGAAGCAGAGATCGGGGAAATCCGCGTCCTTGTTGAAAAAGAAGGGGTGGGGGCGTTCATCGCATCCAATTTCTCTATCGGCGCAATTTTAATGATGCGATTTGCTAGGGAAGCGGCCAAGTTTTTCCCCAATGTTGATATTATTGAAATGCATCATGATCAAAAACTCGATGCCCCATCGGGGACGGCCTTGAAAACAGCTGAAGGGATATTAGAAGTCCGTAAACCCATGGTCCAGGGACACCCGAATGAGTACGAGAAACTCCCTGGAGCTCGAGGTGCCGATCTTGGTGGAATTCATATTCACTCTGTGCGTTTGCCGGGTTTAATCGCTCATCAAGAAGTTTTATTTGGAGGGTTAGGTCAAGCTTTAAGCATTAGACATGATGCATTCTCCAGAGAGACCTACATGCCAGGGATTATATTGAGTATTCGCAAAGCGGCAGAATTAACGGATCTCGTGATTGGGCTCGATAATTTCCTCGATTAGATTATTTTGAGCGTAACCGCAGCCTGCATACCCTCATATAATGGATAGTAGTCAATGGGACACTGTCTCAAAGGGGGCAATAAAATGAGTGCGGGTCTTAAAGGAATTCGTTTAGGGGTAATCGGAGGAGACGAGCGTGAACTTTATTTAATTTCTGAACTTCAGAAACTGGGAGCCTACATAGTTGGGGTCGGATTCGAAAAGGCTTCTCCCATTTCGGGATTGACACTTGCACCATCGCTTGAAGAGGCAGTCGGTCAAGTGGATGCGTTGCTTTTTCCGATGTTCGGCACTGACGAACGTGGGGTTGTCAAAGCCAAATACTCTGCTTCACCGATTGTCTTGAACAAAAAAGTTCTGGAATCTATACCAATGCAGGTACCACTGATCATAGGTTTCGCGCGACCAGCTTTGCGGGCAATTGCAGAAAATTTAGGTATCCAATTAATAGAAACCGTGAACCTAAATGAACTGGCTATCCTTAATTCTATTCCTTCCGCAGAAGGAGCCATTCAAATGGCAATGGAGGCTACAACGATTACGATTCATGGTAGTCAAAGCTTCGTCATTGGATTAGGGCGGTGTGGTTGGACTCTGTCACGTATGCTACAAGGAATTGGAGCACATGTTACCGGGGTTGCTCGAAAGCCTTCGGATTTAGCACGCGCTGCAGAGATGGGACTTCATGCTGTACATTTAGTCGATCTGATGGATGAGATCGGTCGTGCGGAACTAATTTTCAACACGGTTCCTTATCAAATCTTAGATCGCATGATGTTAGAGAAGGTCGCGCGGGATGCAGTCATCGTGGATTTGGCATCAATTCCGGGAGGGACAGATTTCGAATACGCCCAGATGCTGGGTATTAAAGCTCTTCTTGCTCCGGGTCTTCCGGGTATAGTAGCTCCGAAAACTGCCGGACGAATTCTAGCTCAAATTTATCCGCAACTTATTCTTCGTCACTTGACCACAGTGAACACTATTTGTAAAGTGGAGGTGTGAAAGGATGAAGTTTGAGGGGTTAAAAATTGGGTTTGCTATCACAGGATCACATTGTACAATCCATGAAATTATTCAAGTCATGAAACGTTTAATGGCAGAAGGGGCAGAACTAACGCCAATCATTTCCTATTCCGTTGATAACGTTGACACACGATTTGGAAAAGCAGAAGAATGGAAGCAGCAATTTCGGGAGATTACGCATAAGGAATTGATTCATACGATTCCTGAAGCGGAGCCGATTGGGCCTACCAAGATGTTTGATTGTGTGGTTATTGCTCCATGTACAGGAAATACCCTCGCAAAATTGGCTAACGGAATTATAGATACACCCGTGCTCATGGCAGCAAAATCTCATCTTCGAAATCAGAGACCTGTAGTTTTGGCGATTTCGACCAACGATGGGCTTGGGTTAAATGCTCGTAATATTGGGACCTTACTCATTACGAAAAATGTTTACTTGGTACCCTTTGGGCAAGATAATCCGGTCGTTAAAGCAAATTCTCTAGTGGCACATATGAATCGAGTTCCAGAAACAATCCTCATGGCCTGTGAGGGAAAGCAAATTCAACCAGTCCTCGTGGATTACCGGGTGTAACATGCAGCAGCTTAAGGTGCCTTGCCATTTCGTACTAATCAGAAAGTATAACTTCGTTGTATACTTTCTGAAGGTCCCTTCTCGCCATCCTTGGCTACAGGGACACTCGGCCATCCGTGGCCAGCGCATAAGTGCAACTAAGGCTGCCGCCTTCGCCAAGGCTGATAGAATGATTAATACGTGCGAAGACAGTGTCTTCGGGCGCCAGCCAAGTTTTCTATATAGGCGCCTTGCCCACTAGGCCTGATTCCAGACAAATTTAAGGAGGAACATAAGTAATGTCTAATGTAGCAATTGTTGGCGCCACAGGCGCAGTAGGACAAGAGTTTCTTAAAATCCTTGCTGAGCGAAAGTTTCCGGTTACTGAACTAAGGTTGTTAGCATCAAAGCGTTCTGCAGGAAAACGCATTACATGGCAGGGTCAGGAACTTGAGGTTCAGGAGACGACTCACGAGAGTTTTAAGGGGATAGACATTGCTCTCTTTGCCGGTGGATCAGCGAGTACAGAATATGCCCGTTCTGCTGTGGAGAGTGGAGCAGTGGTGATAGATAATAGCAGTGCCTTTCGGCTTGACCCAGAAGTGCCGCTTGTCGTACCTGAAGTTAATCCAGAAGATGTCTTCAGTCACAAAGGGATTATTGCCAACCCTAATTGTTCCACGATTATTATGGCAGTGGCACTTAAGCCGATTTTTGATTTAGCTGGTATCCGTCGGGTGGTTGTTTCAACTTATCAAGCAGTGTCTGGAGCCGGACGCGAAGGCATTGAGGAACTGGAAGCACAGGTTAAGGCTTGGTCTAATGGAGAAGAACTCAAATCCTCCGTTTTTCCCTATCAAATTGCCTTTAACCTTGTTCCACGGATTGATGTATTTCAAGAGGGAGACTATACCAAAGAAGAGTGGAAGATGGTCAAGGAAACTCAAAAGATATTCCACGTACCCAATATGGCGATCACTGCTACAACGGTACGGGTGCCGGTATTCCGTAGTCACTCAGAGTCCATCAACGTGGAGACGGATCGCTTAGTCAGTGTCTCAGAAGTTCGGGAGGCCTTGAGTAAAGCTGCCGGCGTTATTGTAATCGATGATCCAGGGAAGGACCAATACCCCATGCCCTGGTTTAGTGCGGATAAGGACGAAGTCTATGTAGGGCGCTTGCGTCAAGACTTTTCCATCCCTCAAGGTTTCAATTTATGGGTGGCAGGAGATCAAATACGTAAAGGTGCGGCAACGAACGCCGTGCAAATTGCGGAGCTTCTACTTTAACAGAGGCGTAGTTCGTAGTTCGAGGACGTGGTTCGAGAATCAAGTCCGAAAGGCCTGTGCTTGAGGCTATCAAACACGATCATCTGGCTAGAAGCTCAGATTTAGGGGTAAAGTTCTTTGTTTAGAGATTAGAAGTAGAAGAAAGAAGTTACAAGTAAACGATAAAAGTTCGAGGCTAAGTTCGAACCACGAATATCGAACCTCGAACCTCGAAAAGGGGGGTTGGAGTTGCGTATTGTAGTCCAAAAATTTGGCGGAACCTCCCTGGCTACTGCAGAGCGAAGGGCCCTGGTGGCTTCCAAAGTCTCAGAGGCTGTTCATAGCGGATATTCTCCGGTGATTGTCGTTTCAGCAATTGGCCGTTCTGGAGATCCCTATTCGACGGATACGTTTCTAAACATGGTAAAAGGGATACATCCGGATTTGCCAAAACGAGAGTTAGATCTTCTAATGAGTTGTGGAGAAGTGATTTCAGGGACCGTTTTGGTGAGCACGTTAAATAGTAGGGGATTAAAAGCAGTTCTCTTTACAGGAGGGCAAGCAGGAATTATTACGAATGATGATTTTGGGGATGCCCGAATTATTAGGGTTGAGCCAGGCGAGATACTCGAACAATTGGCGGAAGGTAAAGTGGTGGTCGTGACTGGATTCCAAGGAGTCACGGAAAGTGGTCAGATTACAACACTTGGACGAGGAGGAAGCGATACGACGGCTTCAGCACTGGGAGTCGCCCTCGATGCGGAAACTATCGATATCTACACTGATGTTGAGGGAATTATGACCGCAGATCCTCGAATTGTTGACGATGCTCGGATTTTAGATACAGTCACCTATAACGAAATATGTCAGTTGGCTTATCAAGGGGCTAAGGTTATTCACCCACGTGCTGTGGAGATCGCAATGCAACGAAATATTCCTCTGAGAATCAAATCGACCTTTTCGGATGCACCGGGAACCTTGGTTACTAATATGCATCCCGATCGAGAAGTTGGAACGGATATTACTAATGACCGGATTATTGCGGGAATTGCCCACACGCCAAGTGTTACTCAACTGCGAGTTTTAACGATGAATGATCCGGACATACATCTTACGGATAAACGAATCTTTAAAGCAATGGCCCTAGCTGACATTAGTGTGGATTTTATCAGTGTACAACCGGAAGCAGTACTGTATACGGTTTCAGACGAGATCGCTGCCAAGGCAGTTAGTATTCTAGAAAATATGGGTTTTCAACCGGACGTAGTTCCCAGTTGTGCTAAAGTATCTATTGTAGGAGCGGGAATAGCTGGCGTACCAGGTGTCATGGCTGATATGGTTGAAGCACTATCCGATGCAGGTGTGACCATCTTGCAATCGGCTGATTCACATACAACGATCTGGGTACTGGTTCATAAGGAAGATATGGTGACAGCAGTACAGTCCTTGCATAAAAAGTTCAAATTAGAAGTTTAGAAAGCAGAAGAAGAAAAACCCACTTATAGAGGTGGGTGTCTCGGAATTGCTTAGAATAAAAGTATAAGTGGGAAGAAAGGATGAGAAAGATGTCTTTGGGAAGAATCTTGACAGCCATGGTAACTCCCATGAATGAAGCGTTAGAGGTCGATTATCAAGAAGCCATACGCTTAGCTCAGCACTTAATCGCCCATGGATCAGATGGAGTTGTGGTATGTGGAACGACGGGAGAATCTCCAACGGTTACGGATCAGGAAAAAATAGAGCTATTTAAGGCCGTGAAAGGGGCTCTGGGCTCAAAAGCGACCGTCATTGCAGGGATTGGGTCCAATTCCACCAATTCCAGTATTGCCCTCGCCCGCAAGGCTGCGACAACGGGCGTGGATGGACTGATGGCCGTTGTACCCTATTACAACAAACCTTCTCAAGAGGGGATGTATCAGCACTTTAAGGCGATCGCTGAGGTAACGTCTCTACCCTTGATGCTCTATAATGTACCAGGCAGGACCTCAGCCAATTTATTGCCTGAGACTGTGAAAAGGCTATCTGAAATCCCCAACATTACCTCATTAAAAGAAGCAGCGGGTTCAATCGATCAAGTTAGTGAATTAAAGCGATTGTTGCCTTCAGATTTTGCGGTCTACAGTGGGGATGACTCTATGACCCTACCCATGTTAGCCTTAGGGTGTAGCGGAATCATTAGTGTCGCAGCTCATATCATTGGAGATGAGATGAAAGAAATGGTGGATGCCTGGTTTGCTGGAGATACGGCCCAAGCAACAAAATCTCATCTTGAACTCTTTCCAGTCTTCAAAGGCATATTTATTACATCGAACCCTGTCCCTATCAAAACGATTCTGAATATGGTCGGGATTAAAGCTGGTAGAGTCCGCCTACCACTTGTCGATGCGACAAACGAAGAGATCAAGTTTCTTGAAAAGTTAATGAATGATCATAAGAAGATAAAAGTAAGTAATACTAACAAACAAGCACAAGCGTTTTCTGAATTGAAGGTAGCCTCTGAATCAGTTCACCCAATCGTTTAGAGCTGTCTAAAATGTATAGACAAGGTGATCAAATTCATGACTAGATAGTCGTTTCAAGGTAACAAAGAAACTATAAAAGACCCGTTATATATAATGAGATAGAACCTCTGCTACAAGAAGCAGGGGTTCTATCTCGGTTACTGGTTAATCTTCGCTGAGAGTAAACTTCCATCCACAATAGAATTCTTCAGGGTGGGGATCTGGTGGACATGCAATACAAGTTGTCTTGATTCGAGGGTCAATCGTAGAAGCGAATAACGAGTATTCAACCTCTCCCACTGGTTTACAAGGATGGTCGGGAAGATTTTTGCGTTTCCGGGCTGACTGGACACGACAATCCTTCATGTGGAATATCAAAGTATGATCATCTGGTCTAAAGCTTTCTTGTTCATTTAGAAAGGCATACAGTCTAAATCTCAAGGCTCTTTCCAGTGCGTCAAGCCCCCCATTCTCAGCTAACCCCAAAAAGGCCATAACGCGTTTAGCTTCAAGGACTGTAAACCTTCGCCATGCTTCAACATCACGCTCAACCGCTTCTTCAATTCCGCGCGCTTGCTCAATGGCTTGGAACCAAAGCCCATCGTGGGCCAACCAACGCTTTGCAAAGTCCTCCAAGAGCGTTTGAGCTTGTTCTAGGGTAAGGTCTTCTTTAGAGTTTAACATTCGATTCACCCTTCTTCCTTTACCTTAGGTAGAAAAAATGACATGTTTTATAATAAAAAGCATTCTCTGCTAGCCTTGAAATTCCTGCTTCTAAAATAATTAAAGTCATCACCTTGAAGGGCGATGACTTTAACGATGAAGTTTTAAGCTTAAAAAGTCGCTGAATCATTGATTGCCAGGTTCGTAGAAAGCGCACTCTGCTTCACGGTCCATCAAGCTTGAAGTAACACTAAGGGTCTCCAGCTGACAGTGTCCATCCTCGTTATGGCTACATTTGATTGCAGAACAAACAACATTGGTCATGATTTTATCCACCTTTCTAGACAGCATTGTTTCTATAGTTCCCGAATTCTAGAAATTTATACGTAGTATCTGTCAGATAGAGGAATGTAGATGTTTTAAGTGAAATTGAAGTAACTTGCCAGCCCTCGTTTTTCGCGCTATAATATATTATCTTTATTGTGCGGCTAGTTTCATAGATGATAATCGAAATACTGGCGAATGCTTGGGCGTCATTGTGTTCGTTATGTTATTTCGCGTCTTTTTGTTGTCTTTATTTTGGGGCTTCGAAAGAAATCACGGGGATGCCTTAGCTTTTTAGGCACAATGCGAGAGATAGAATTAAACAGGAGGGATTTATTTGCCGAAAGAGCATAAGTTACAAATTATTCCATTGGGCGGACTTGGAGAAATCGGAAAGAACATGACAGTGATCCGCTATGATAATCAAATGGTGCTTGTTGATGCCGGATTAGCATTCCCTGACGATGACATGCCCGGTATTGATATTGTGATACCTGACTACTCATATTTGGTTGAAAACAAAGAAATGCTGCTGGGAGTTTTGCTTACACACGGACACGAAGATCATATCGGTGCCTTACCCTATATGTTGAAGGACTTAAATGTACCCTTATTTGGAACTCGCTTGACCTTAGGGATTATTCAGTCCAAGATGAAAGAGAATAATTTGAACAATATTAATGCTACTGTTGTACAACCCCGCGATGTGATTAAGCTGGGAGTGTTTCGAATTGAGTTCATTCGTGTCAACCATAGCATCCCAGATGCAGTAGCAATTGCTATTCATTCGCCCTTAGGAACTATTATTGTGACCGGGGATTTTAAACTCGACCATACTCCAGTATCCGGGGAAATCCTAGATATTCATAAATTCTCGGAACTCGGTGATAAGGGGGTTTTATGCCTTTTATCAGACAGTACGAATGTGGAAAGAGCTGGATTTACGCCGTCCGAAAGTCATGTGGGGGAAATGATTAATGAAGCGTTTCGTAATGCTAAGGATAGAGTGATCCTTGCTAGCTTTGCTTCGAATGTCTATCGTCTTCAACAGGCTATCACAGCGGCTGTTAATACCAACCGTAAGGTAGCGGTTGTAGGGCGAAGTATGGTGAATATTGTAGGGATTGCCGAGGAACTCGGATATCTGGATATTCCAGAGGGAACCCTTATGGATATCGACGAAATTATCAGTTTACCAGGGAATCAAGCCTGTATCTTGACTACAGGGAGTCAAGGTGAACCGATGTCTGCACTGACCCGCATGGCAAACCATGATCATCGGCATGTGGCCATTCAACCAGGAGACACGGTGATTATCTCAGCGAGCCCAATTCCGGGTAATGAGAAATCTGTGGCCAAAACAGTGGATCAGCTTTTCAAGCTGGGTGCCAATGTTATCTATGAATCGGCAGAAGGAATGCACGTATCCGGTCACGCAAGTCAAGAAGAGCAAAAATTAATGCTGAGTATGGTTCGACCACAATATTTTATGCCCGTGCACGGAGAATATCGCATGTTGATCAAACATGCTCAACTAGCGGAACAACTGGGTATTCCACGGGAAAATATTTTTATCACTGAAAACGGTGGAGTCGTTGAGTTTACCCGCCATGGTGCTGCACTAGGTGGCAAGGTTATGGCAGGTAAGGTGTTGATCGATGGATTGGGGATTGGAGACGTCGGCAACATTGTGCTTAGGGATCGAAAACAACTCTCCCAAGATGGTATTCTAATCGTCGTCTTAACAATCAGCCGTGCAAGCGGGGCCATCGTGGCAGGACCGGATGTTGTGACCCGGGGGTTTGTGTATGTCCGGGAGTCCGAGACCATGTTAGACGAGGCTAAACAAAAAATACGGCAGACAATGGCGAGGTGTCGGGAGAATCGCGTCACAGAATGGGCGGTCTTAAAGAACCAAATTCGAGATACTTTGAGTAAACATTTTTACGAGAAAACTCGTCGGAGACCTGTGATTTTGCCGATTATCCAAGAAGTTGAATAGTAGATCGTTTAAGAGCCTTCCCCTTCACGTTCATGTGAAGGTAAGATTCTGTTGACTGTGATGATTTTTCGTGTTAAATTTATTTCAAAGTTAAATAGTTGAGCAAGTGATTTTTCTTAGCAGAAGAATCAAAACAGGGAAGCCGGTGTGAATCCGGCGCGGTCCCGCCACTGTAACGGGGAGTTTCTGCCACAATCCACTGAGGAAACTTGGGAAGGAGGCAGTAAACGAGGAACCTGAGCCAGGAAACCTGATTGCTCACATGCTTTACCCACGATGGATGGGTGGCAGGAATTTTGTTATTTCAGCCCTTCATTTTATGGAGGGCTTTTATATATGATTAAGTGTACATAAAAGGTTTCCCGAGGGAAACTGACCTGCAGGGTAACTGTCTTGTTCAAGCGGGATCTGCTTTCAAAAATGCGAATGCGACTTGAAAGTGGAAGAGAACGCACCGTCCGAGACAACCGATACATTGCTGTCTTTATAAGATTAGTGATGTGAGGTTGTCTCTTTATTTTTTTAGATAGGAAGTGATGGAGAAAAACTATAGGAGTTAGTGGATAAAGATTATCTAAGATAGTTAAGTAGATAAACAGTAGATTTAGGTTTTTAACATATAGTATGAAAAGGAGTTGTTAATACTATGGGTCTTCGCACTATGAAGAATTTCGGTTTATTAATAGCCTACATTATGTCTGTATACATCCTTTTTCCAGAT
>DOPS01000222.1:0-22393 GCA_003512645.1 Desulfosporosinus sp. | reverse complement strand
GGTATGGCAGGTGCATTTGCTTTTGTTTTGTCGGCCTTGAAAATTCCGTCAGTAACCGGTAGCTCTTCGCATCCTACGGGAGTGGGTTTAGGCACCATTCTGTTTGGTCCTACGGCTATGACCGTTTTAGGAATGATCGTCTTAATCTTCCAAGCCCTTTTGCTGGCTCATGGAGGAATAACAACCTTAGGAGCAAACACGTTTTCTATGGGTATTGTTGGCCCTTTTGTCTCTTATGGAATTTACAAAGGCTTAAAAAAGCTGGGGGCTCCCCAATGGCTCTCAATTTTTATGGCGGCAACTTTGGGAAATCTAATGACCTACGTTACAACCTCCATTCAGTTGGGGCTAGCTTTTCCCGCGGCTTCAGGCGGAGTAACGGCTGCCATACTCAAATTCATGGGCATTTTTGCGTTCACTCAGGTGCCTTTAGCCATTAGCGAAGGTTTACTTACGGTAATGGTATTTAATATCCTTACAGCTTATAGTCAAAAAGAGTTACAGATTTTAACTGCCTTTACTGGCAAAACGTTATCTTCCATTAAACGGGGGGTGAAAGCATGAAACTCTTTTCTAAGAACATGATAATTCTGGTATTTGTAGCTGTTTTGGCTTTTTTCCCACTTTATATTGCGCGTGATGCTGAATTCGCTGGTGCTGATGCTCAGGCATCAGAAGCGATCAGCGCGCTTAACGCCGATTATACACCTTGGTTTGAATCATTTTGGGAACCACCCAGCGGAGAAGTTGAATCGTTCTTGTTTGCCTTGCAGGCTGCCCTCGGAAGCGGATTCGTCTTTTATTATTTAGGTTATTCGAAGGGTAAACACAGTGCAAATAAGAGGGATCAAGCGTGATTGCCATAGATAGTTTCGCCTACAGCAATAATCTAAAAACCGTTCATCCCACGGAAAAGCTACTTTTTGCGATGATTACCATGGTAGTGTGTCTAACCGCTCCCGCGGTAATCACCCCTCTAATCGTCTTAGCTTTAATGGCGGGGGGGATAGTCATCAAAGCAGGCATCCCCGCCCGAGTTTTTGTAAAGCTTATGCTTGTTCCTCTTTCGTTTCTTCTGATAAGCGTATTAACGATTGCATTTTCAGTTTCGACCAATCCTGCTGGATTTTGGCTAGCTCAAACGGTTAATGGTTTAACCATAGGAATGCGTTACCCAGATCTGATCACAGCAGTTAATCTCTTTCTAAGATCGTTAGGGGCTGTATCATGTCTCTACTTTATAGCCTTGACCACTCCTCTCACTGAACTTATTGCAGTACTCCACAAGATGAAAGTTCCTTTTATAATTACCGAATTAATGGTGCTAATTTATCGCTTTATCTTTGTCTTTATGGAAACAGCCACCACGATTCGCCGTGCCCAGTTTTCTCGTTCAGGTTATGTCTCCAAGAAAAGTTCTTTCCGTTCTATGAGTCGGCTCTTCTCTGCTCTTTTTGGAAAAGTTTTTGTGAAATCCCAAGAACTTTTCAATGCCATGGCAGCGCGATGTTACACGGGAGAGATTAATGTGCTTACCAAGAAACGTCCCGTTAGCCTCAAAAATTATCTCATAATAACTGGTCTCGAGATCCCTTTAATCTTATTGAATTTGCTTTGGAGGTAATATGTTTGTCAGAGTTCATACTTGAAGCCGTTGATTTAGAGTATTCTTATCCGGATGGTACAAATGCTTTGCGTAAAGTGAATTTACAAGTTCGAAAGGGAGAAAGGTTAGCTATTCTGGGATCAAACGGAGCTGGAAAATCCACTTTGTTTATGCATTTTAATGGAATCTATCGTCCTAGTTCAGGTTCAATAAAATACCAGGGACAAGATATTTCCTATAAAAACAAGGCGCTGATCGAATTACGCAAGAAAGTGGGAATTGTCTTTCAAGATCCAGATAGTCAGTTATTTTCCGCCAGCGTTTGGCAGGATATCTCCTTTGGCCCTCTCAATCTCGGACTTTCAGAAGAAGTAGTGACAGAGAGAGTTAAACAAGCCTTGATAGATACTGAGACTACAGAACTGGAAGATAAACCGACTCACTTATTAAGTTACGGACAGAAAAAACGGGTTTCTATCGCGGGAGTATTGGCAATGGAGCCGGAAGTCATTATATTTGATGAGCCAACCGCCGGTATGGATCCTCGTCACTCCCAGGAGTTCATGCAGCTTCTGGAAAAATTGAGCATTGAGGGTAAAACGATTATTCTATCGACCCATGATGTCGATTTAGCCTATAGCTGGTCAGATAGGTTAGCAATAATGTGCCGTGGAGAGGTCATTGCGCATGGAGTACCAGGCGAACTATTTATGCGCCCGGAGATTGTGGAACGAGCTGATTTGACGATTCCATGGCTGATAGAAATGCATGGTGAGTTGGTGAAAAAAGGATGGCTGCCTCCATCTACCCCTTTACCAAAAACAAAAGAAGATTTATTTCAGAATATTCCAGCTAAGAGCGGTCAGCAAAGCGCTTAGAACGTATAGCTCTATGGAGGTTAGCAATGATTTTACTTTTAGGAGAAACAGCAGCGGCGCGTGAGATTAGTGAATGTCTCAAGCTCAAACGGCTTGAGCTAATGAGAATACAATCATGGAGCGAAAAGATATGTTTCCAATCGCCTTCATTAGTCATTGATGCCAGCCCTCCTTCCAGCAGTGTGAAGTTTGCCCCTTTGCGCCAATGGTGTGAACAGCGGGGCATTCCTTATCTTAGGTTAGAAAGACCTGAGACAATAATTCCTGCCAGCCCGTTAATTTATCCAGTCTTTAGTTGGGAGGAAGGGTTGCTCCAATTGGAACAACGCGTAGGTGCTTTGCATCAAGAGAAAGGGCAGCCTGTAACGGTTTTCGTCACGACAGGAAGTCACCAACTGGAAAGCATTGTGCGAAGCCCCTTTGCCCGATTGGCTCGTTTAGTTGTCAGGGTTCTACCGGAAGGACGTTTGGTCCAAAAATGCCAGGATATGGGCATTCCGCCCAGGGATATCGTTGCTATGCAAGGGCAATTTTCCAAAGAGGTGAACAGAGTATTTTTTAAATTCTATGGAGCAGATATTCTTTTGACCCGAGACAGTGGGTCCGCCGGTGGGACAGATACGAAAATCTCGGCAGCCTTAGAATTAGGGTTAGAGACTGTCCTTGTCAAACGAACCAAGGCTAATACCGGATTGACTGTGAATAGTGTCAATGAACTGCTGGATTGGGTAGATGCAAATATTCCAAAGTAAAACAGTTAACAGCTGTTGCCGGAGGTGCTGGTAAATGAACGATAGAACAATTGCTTTTCCAATAGTACAGGCCATAGCGGCCGCCATCCTTTTTGGGGTAAGTGCTCCTATATCTAAGCTTCTTTTAGGGGAAATTGCTCCTGTTCCTATGGCAGCGCTTTTGTACTTAGGAAGTGGAATCGGACTGTTTCTCTGGCGATATCTGCAAAAAGCCGATCAGCGTTATAGTAATGAAGCTAGGATCGTGAGAAGTGATATGCCTTGGATTATTGGTGCAATACTGGCCGGCGGAATTGCGGCCCCGATAGTTCTGATGTTTTCGCTCAAGAATGCATCTGCTTCTACCGCCTCGCTTTTATTAAATTTTGAAGGAGTAGCTACAACCATCATAGCGGGAGTTGTATTTAAAGAGAATATTGGCAAGCGTATCTGGAGTGCAGTTCTCTTAATAACCATTGCCAGCATATTGCTTTCCTGGAATACTTCCGGTCAATGGGGTTTTTCTCTTAGCTCGCTAGGGGTACTTGCAGCTTGCGTTTTATGGGGGGTAGACAACAATTTTACGCGCAATGTCTCGGCCAAAGATCCGCTTTCAATCGTAACGATCAAAGGGCTAAGCTCGGGAGCGTTTTCCTTAGTATTGGCCTTGATTATAGGTCAACCCTTTCCGCATTTGATCTATGTAGTTGGAGCTATGATCTTAGGTTGTTTAAGTTATGGGTTTAGTATTGTCCTTTTTATTCGGGCGATGAGAGAACTAGGCTCAGCACGAACGAGTGCTTTGTTTGGTATTGCGCCTTTCCTGGGCGCTATCTTATCCGTTTTCTTATTCAGAGAAGCCCAGGGGATTCAGTTTATTGTATCTTTGCCTGTTATGATTTTTGGCGCTGTATTGCTGTTAAAAGAGGGACATATTCATTTACACAGACATACAGAGTATGAGCACGAACACCGACATTGCCATAATGATCTGCATCATGCACATTTTCGTCAGGGTGACAAGTTACCAAAGAGTGGATATCATTCGCACATTCATCTGCACAAAACAACAGAGCATAGACATCCGCATACCCCGGATATTCATCACCGGCATATTCACTAATAGAAAATATTCAATGAGGGAGAAATAAGCATGCAACTAGGGCTCATCCATATTTATACTGGTGCAGGGAAAGGGAAGACGACGGCAGCAGTCGGATTGGGGATCAGGGCGTATGGACAGGGACTTAAGGTCCTCATGGTTCAATTTTTAAAAGGATGGATTACGGGAGAAATGAAGGTCATCGCCAGCTTAGGTCCGTGCTTTCAACTCTTTCAATATAAAGAAAACGATAAATTCACTTGGGGAATGACAGAAGAAGAAATGGGAGGACTAAAAGGGGAAATGCGGATTGGTCTGAACTATACTTTTGAGGCCGTCATGAGCGGGGAATGGGATTTGATCATCATGGACGAGATTATGGCCGCTGTGAATTACGGGTTCCTGCCTCTGGAGGAAGTAATCGAGCTTGTTAAGATCAAGCCACTAAAATTGGAACTCGTTCTGACAGGGAGGGATGCCCCATTAAAGCTGATCGAGTTAGCGGATTATGTCTCGGAAATAACTGCCCGTAAACATCCCATGGAAAAGGGCATATTGGCGCGAGTGGGAATAGAGTATTAACCATGTATTGCTTTTGTAATATGTTTAATTTAACAATTTAATAGAAGAGCAAGCGATTTTTCTTAGCCCAGAAATCGTGAATGCGTTGTAGAAGGAGTGGAATCAGGAAACATGGATAAGGTTCTAGCCGACTTAGGCGATTATCATTCTACAGCTGAGATTCACCAGCACGCCAATTTAGAGCTGATTTTCACGACAGAAACCTTACTTAATTATGCTCAGTGGTATGAAAATAAAGGAAAAACGAGTGATGGAGAAGGCTTCACCCACGGCGAAATGGTCAGCAGCCTTTACCACACTCGTTGCGAGATCCAGCTGAAAGCCCGGAAAGGGATTCAACAGGTCCATATCCAGTTTGACATAACTGTGCATAGATTTGCAAGGCTTTTTGATGAATTTTACCCGGATGAAATCCGTATATTTTGGGGTAAAGGTTATCCAATTTTCCAAGGCCTAGCATTAAGTGCATAGGTCCTGTTACAATATAGTTACGCCTAGAGATGGAAAAATATTGCGTCAAACTTGGGTATAAAATAATATCTTCATGGTTGACATATTAGGTTAATATACGATAACATGATAGCAATTGAATATTGGAAAATAAAGGTGCAAGTACTAAGAGTACAGCTTAAAAGGGAAGCAGGTAAAAGTCCTGCACGGTCCCGCCACTGTAATGGGGAGATGTTTCATACTATAGGCCACTGGTAGATACCGGGAAGGCGTGAAGCATTAATGAACCAAAGTCAGAAGACCTGCCTTTGTTTAATGAACTATAACTCTACGAGCGATAGGGGGGTTCTATAAGTAAGTGTTGTATTCAGGGATATACACAGCCTCTTGGCGCTCAGCGTCGAGGGGCTTTTTAAATTGACTCTACCCTCGGGAAGTACAAGAGGCGCATGAAAGCGGCGACTGCCACATCCATGACCTGGGCTTTTTTGGACCCTATTGTGCAGGCTGGGATTTGAGACAGCTCCTTTTGGACGGATTCGGAGGAGTACCTGGCAAGGTGGAAAGCGGTCCAGCCAAACATTTACGATCGTTTCTTGGGCAAATCGTAAATTCTACCTTTACAACCCAAGGGGAAACTGCCGGAGCACAGGCTTGGTCAAGCTTTGACACTTTTTGTGCGCCGTTTATTAGGAAGGACCAATTGACATTTACTCAAGTCAAACAGTGTTTGCAAGAATTTGTTTTCAACATCAATGTTCCAACCCGGGTTGGATTTCAGTGTCCCTTTTCTAACCTTACATTTGACATCAAGGTGCCTTCCACGTTGAGAGATGAGCAGGTCATTATTGGCGGAACCTATACTGAGGCTAAACATGGAGATTTTCAGGAAGAGCTGGATATGTTCAACTTGGCTTTCTGCGAAGTGATGCTGGAAGGAGATTCTAAGGGAAGAGTGTTTACCTTCCCAATTCCAACCCTAAATATTACTAAAGACTTTGATTGGGAGAGTCCTGTAGCGGATGCCTTTATGAGAATTACTTGTAAGTATGGAATTCCTTATTTCGCGAATTATGTAAACTCTGATCTGTCTCCCGAAGATGCAGTATCTATGTGTTGTAGGTTAAGGCTGGATACCGGCGAACTTAGAAAAAGAGGTGGGGGGTTGTTTGGAAGCAATCCTCTCACAGGATCGATTGGTGTATTCACCATTAACCTACCCAGATTAGCCTATCTGTCCCAGACAAAACAGGAATTTATGGAACGTCTGAAACAAATGGCTGAAATCGGGCGCACGGCCTTGGAAATTAAGCGTAAAATTATTGAGCAGCAGTCCGAAAAGGGACTGTATCCCTATTCATGTTATTATTTGAGACATTCTAAGGAGCGGACTGGGCACTATTGGCACAATCATTTCAGTACGATTGGTATTGTCGGCATGAATGAGGCCTTACTCAATTTCATGGGAAAAGGGATTGAAACGGAAGAAGGTCGCGAGTTTTCGGTGCGTGTCATGAACTATTTGAGGGAGCTGCTGGTTAAATTTCAACAGGAGACAGGAAACGTCTACAATTTAGAGGCGACACCTGCAGAAGGAACCTCCTACCGTCTGGCCATGTTGGATACTAAAAGGTATGACTCAATTATTACTGCTGGCGATGAGGTTCCTTATTATTCAAACTCAACCCAACTTCCGGTAGGTTATACGGATGATATTTTTGAGGTTTTAGAGCTACAGGACGAATTGCAGTCTCTTTACACAGGAGGGACGGTCCAGCACCTCTATCTCGGCGAAGCGGTTGAAGATATTGAGGTTTGCAAGCGGCTCATTCAAAAAATATTTAGCAAACACAAAATCCCCTATATCTCGATTACTCCAACCTTCAGTATCTGCGACTCTCACGGATACATCAGCGGGGAACATTTCAGTTGCCCTGAGTGTGGTGCTGAAACCGAAGTGTGGTCCAGAGTGACAGGATACCTTAGACCGGTCAAGAACTATAATCTTGGCAAGAAAGAAGAGTACACTCAGAGAAAAAAATTCATGATGCCAGAGGTGGTAGCGTGAATATTGCAGGATTTGTGAAGACGTCATTTGTGGATTATCCAGGGAAGATAGCGTCTGTGGTTTTTACCCAGGGCTGCAATTTAAGATGTGGTTATTGTCACAACGTCAGCCTACTAGACACTAACGACACTTCAAACGCTATTCTGCCTGAAGAAATTTTCGAATGGCTTTCTAAAAGAAAAGGAATGATCGATGCAGTGGTTGTAAGCGGAGGAGAACCGACGTTGCAAAAGAATCTTCACGTTTTTATCGAAGAATTGAAAGCAATGAGTTTGCTCGTAAAGCTTGACACAAACGGAACAAATCCAGATAGTTTGAGAGCGTTGATTGATGATAAGCTGCTGGATTTTATCGCCATGGACTTAAAGGCTCCGCTCAGCAAATATGAGCATATTACAGGGACAAGCCAGTTGGAGTTATCGTCAATTCGGGAAAGTATGGAAATCATTAAAAATAGTGGACTTGAGCATGAGTTCAGAACAACACTTTGCCCTGAACTTGAAGCAGATGATATACCGAGCATTATTTTAGATTTTGAAATAGCTGCAAACTATGTGGTGCAGAGCTGCAGAAGCACGGATCTGAAAAAAGTATCAAGGAACAAGCAGGATTTGAAGAGATTAACTCATTGGACTGAAAAGAATTTGCCTCTCTCTTTTCGAGGGTTTTGAAGTCGATTAAGAAATGAGGTTCTTTTATTTTTCGAAGGAGGAATTGAGTCAATATTATCACTCACCCACCCCCATCCTTGATATGACTATGTCAGATAGGGGATAGAAATACCCAGTGAATACATCAGTTAGTTTGACAATCAGTGCTAATAATTGTAAATTTATGTACTGAAAGGGTTTACAAGAATTTAGAATTAAGGTTATAATGAAAACAATTCAATATTAGGTAATGAGTGATTTTTTTCTAAGGAAAAGAATTTAAAAGGGAAGTCAGTTAAAATCTGACGCGGTCTCGCCACTGTCATAGGGAGTTGCCTCACAAAGTGTCACTGGATTTTATCTGGGAAGACGTGGGGTAATGATGAACTAAAGCCAGGAAACCTGCTCATTTCAGATCAACACAGGAACCTACGGAAGATAGGGGAGGTGTCGTTTATGTCGGGAAGTCAGCGTATATTATCCGGCTAACCGGAGTCACTATATCCCTTTACAGGTATTCTGTAGAGGCTTTTTTTGTTTCTCTTGAAGGAGGCCTGACGGGTGAGAGACCGAGAGAAGAATAAGGAGATGGAAGAGCACAGGCAAGCGTTGCTTGATGCGCGAGGGGAAATCTTGGGGAGGTATAATTCGGAAAAGGAGCAGAGGATTCAGTGGCTAGTGAAGTTTATTGATATTGAAGATGAACTCGAAGAATTATCCCGACGGCAAAGCCAATGGGTGAACTTATTGACGATTGAGTAAAATCGAATAACATTGGAATTCAGGTATCGGAGTATGAGTGCTTCGGTTAAAAAGGAAGCAGGTGTAATTCCTGCACGGTCCCGCCGCTGTGATGGGGAGATGTTTCGTAAAGGCCACTGGTTTAGTCTGGGAAGGTGCGAAACATTGATGATCCAGAGTCAGAAGACCTGCCTGTATTTTAGACACCAACGACTCTACGAGCGATAGGGGAAGTTGTTAAAGTGCTGGCATCAATCTATGATTATCAGTATTTTTAGCCTCTTGACCAATCGGTTAAGAGGCTTTTTGATGTTCAAAGTGACCAAGGGGATATGTTAGATAGGTATATAGAGGGGAAGAATAGAAATGAAAAGAGAATTTCAAAAATTATATTCATGGCTACTGATAGTTGTAATGACGATTTCCATGTTGGTTATGCAAATGCCTTTGGCTAAACCGGTTTATGCGGCATTAGATCAGAACAGTACTATAATGCCTGTGACAGCTGTTTTTGACAAGAATTCTGCTCATCAAGCCGATGTGCAAATAACGACGACTCTTAATGGTAATAATTTAATCAGTATAACCAATGGTGGAACTCCGCTGACGGTAGGGAACGACTATACAGTAACAACCGGCAGTAGTATTACCATTGGTAAAGGATATTTGGCCCAACAGGCGATAGGAACAACCACTCTGAATTTTATTTTCAGTGCAGGCAATCCTCAGGCTTTGCAGATAACTGTTTCTGACTCTACACCGGCTTTAACAAAAGTGCTTAACTATTATCAAAGCAAAAATTATAGTAATGCCACTACCTGGTGGGATATGGCAGGACTCTGGGGCGCCGGGAATACACAAAAAACCAGTTGGGACACCAGTCAAACCAGTCTTTATGGAAATATTTTGGGAACACTGGCCAAGGGGGGAGATCCGAGCAATACTCTCAACGGACGTAACCTCTTGTCTGAACTAAAGGCGACGCAGAATAGTAGTACAGGTGCTTTCCCCGGTTCCTATGGTCTAACTTCAGGCGACCAAATCTGGGCTATGGTAGCTCTGGATGCTGCTAAAACAGAATATGACCAAGAAAAAGCGGTCTTAAATTTATTGACGTATCAAAATTCGGATGGCGCTTTTTTCTACTCGACTGATTACAACACCAGTGATCCTGACCAAACGGGGATGGCCCTGCTGGCTCTGGCCAATCATCAAACGCTGACTGGTGTTACAGATTCTATTGTTAAAGCCAAGGCTTATCTTAAGGGGATACAAGAGAATACAGGAGGATTTGCTTCCTGGGGAATCGATAATCCTAACAGTGTTGCTACTGTAATTTCGGGTTTAGTAGCTATCGGTGAAGATCCCGTAGCGGATGGCTGGAAAAAGAATGGGAAAACTATGCTGGATGATCTGCTCAGGTTTCAGTTAGACGACGGGTCATTTTACTCTCCCTATAGTCCAGGAGTAACCGATGATATGGCAACGTATCAGTCCTTGATTGCGTTGGGGGATATAAATGCCCATGAATCGGTCTGGCAGAGGCTGCAAGAAAGCAGTCCTCAAGAAACAAGTGACAGTACAATCACGCCAGTGACGGCTGTTTTTGACAAAAAGACTGCGAATCAAGCCGATGTGCCAATAACAATGACTCTTAACGGAAATACTTTAAACAGTATAACCAATGGCGAGACTACGCTGACGGCAGGGAGCGACTATACGGTTGCGAACGACGGCAGTACTGTAACCATTGGTAAAAACTACCTTGCCAACCAGGCGACAGGAACAACAACACTGAATTTCATTTTCAGTGCCGGCAATTCTCAGGCTTTGCAGATCACGATTTCTGATACTACTTCGTCTTCTACGCAGCAGCCTGCCCAAAGTAATATTACTTTAGAGGTTGTCGGAAAGAACGGACAAACTATTCTCTCATCAGCTACTATGTCATTAGTAAGTGGGGATACGGCTTATTCCGTTCTGATAAGGGAGCTAGGTCAGGGTCAGGTGACGGTTACCGGATCAGGTTCTTCCTTTTATGTCAGCGGGATCAATGGGCTAAATGCAGGGGATGATGGTGCTACAAGCGGTTGGATGTATTCAATAAATGGTGTTTATCCAAGTGTAGGTGCTGCTTCAATTTCTTTAAAAAATGGTGATGTAGTGGCATGGCGCTATACAACCAATCTGGGCAAAGACGTAGGTGACAGCAGTACAGGAACTACAACCGTTACTAGCCCTGCCACCCCGGCTGCTTCAACCGGCTCAACCGGCCTAAGTAACCAAGAAGTATTAGCAGGATTGAATAATGCCACGGCACAGCAGAAGTCCGATGCTAGACTGCTAGACACCACTCCCTCTGTCAGTCCGACGGCTACTGAACAGGTGGCACTGAAGACCGTGGACGGAGTTCAACTAATCATACCTACGGGAGCACTAAGTAATCAGAGTGCGCCGGTTAACTTCACAGTTGAAATCGGCAACGTGATGACTCCACCTAAGGCCGATACAGGTGCCATAGTAATCGATCCTCTTAAGTACCAGCGCCAGTTTGGCATTAAAAACCCTTCAGGAACGGTTCAGGAAGAGCCTATTCAGTTTAATGCTCCCGTTAACATTAGTTTCCCTATCGCGTTAGGAGATCTTCCCAGCGGGATCACGAGCCAACAACTGGCCATCTATTGGTGGGATACGGTCAAAACTGATTGGGTTAAATTGGGTGGCGTTTATAACCCGGTCACCAAGACCCTGTCCGTGCCGACGTATCACTTCTCCACGTTTGCAGTAATGGCAGATGGCTCTAGTGTTCCTAAGCGTTTAGCCGGTCTTGACCGGTTCCATACAGCCAACACGGTAGCAACACAGGGCTGGAAAGCCGGAGCAGACAATGTGGTATTGGTTAACGCCTACGCATTTTTCGATGCCCTAGCTGCGGTTCCCCTAGCCTTTAAGCTCAACGCTCCCATCCTGTTAACGGAGAAAGAAACGCTTACCCCGTCGACACTGGAAGAAATACAGAAGCTAGCACCGAAAAAAATTACCTTAATAGGAGGTACAGCCGTCATTTCCCAGGCTATTCAAGCTGAGCTGGAAAAAGTCTACGGAGCGGACAATGTGCTGCGCTACGGTGGGCCGGACAGTTATAGCACGGCTGCTGTTATTGCCACTGCCTTGGGTACGACAGGGAAGGCGATCATTGCCAACGGTGGTGAAAATAGCTATGCCGATGCTCTCGCTGTATCCAGTTATGCTGCCTACAAGGGAATTCCTATTCTTTTCACAGAAAGAACGGTTCTCCCAGCAGCCACAGTTCAGGCTCTGACTGCGCAAAAAGTCACCTCCACAATTGTGGTGGGCGGCAGTTACGTCATACCGGAAGAAATCACTCAGAGTTTACCGGGAGTGGTACGCTACGCTGGAAGCGACCATTATTCGACAGCAACCGCCATCGCTCAGGGGTTAAGTCTTAATACGAACCGGGTGTATGTAGTGACAGGTCTAAATTTTGCTGATGCCTTAACCGCTGGGAATTTGGCTGCGCATTCTTTTTCCCCGGTTATTATGGTGGATACTACCATACCGGAAGCCGCTTCAAGTTTCCTAACCGTCCACAAAGACACAATCTCCGACCTGGTCATTGTTGGAGGAGAAGGGATTATCAGCACGGATCAAGAAAACCAGCTGCGAACGATCGTTACGAACCCAGTCCAGTCCCAGGTAGGCGTTTCAACACGCCAGCAGGTGAATGAAACAATCAAAAGTTTGGCAGGCTGGGAAAAGGCCTATATCCAAGCCGCCTTCACTCAAAAGGCTTCGGGTGAAATCCTTGATCCCACGGTCTATAATTGGCCCACTGTCGGACTGGGGCGTCTGGAACGCTACGACGGCTTGTCTTATTATCTGGCAGAAAACGAGAAGTACCTTGCCCAAGATTGGAACTCCGTCACACGGAAAGTGACTAACTTGGCCAGAATAAGCTTGGCTGTAGGAGCTGCCAAAGGAGATCCTCGCAATTTCGGTGGTAAGGACTTGATTGCTGAGATAGCTAACTATTCTGATGTTGAAGCACAGGGCATCAATGGACCGATTTTTGCCCTGATTGCCCTGAACAGCAGTGATTACGATTTACCGTCGACGGCTCTATGGACGCCGGAAAAATTGCTAAAAATCATTTTAAACAAGCAGCTAACGGATGGCGGATTTTCCCTGGACGGAGCCGGGGATAGTGATCCAGATATTACGGCGATGGCTCTTCAGGCCTTAGCCCCTTACTACACAGACAGCCATCCGGAAGTGCAGGCGGTTGTGAAGAAGGCGATAGCTTGTTTAGCCGCGCAGCAGGACTCAGAGGGAGGATTCAAATCCGGGGGCATCGACAGCAGTGAAAGCGTTAGTCAAACAATTATTGCATTGTCGTCTTTAGGGATTGATATTGATACCAACTCGTTGTTTATTAAAAATAACAAGACCCTCTTGAGTGCCTTGCTTCGATTTAGCTCTACGGACGGTGGTTTTAAACATCTTTTAATGGGGAAATCGGATAACACTGCGTCCCAGCAAGCATTGCTTGCCTTAGCATCTTATGTAAGATTTAAGGATGGAAAGAATTCCTTATATGATTTTCGCCCCTAGTAGAGCCTGACTGTTCAGACCTCTTCTGTTAATGCAGGAGACTGAACCATGCTCATGCTCACTCTATTGCGAGGGGCTTTGTCTGAGAGATAATTTTGTTCAGTAGAGGGAGGGGCTGTTAACGATTAGATAATCTCTGATCCATACGGACCCTCATAGACAAAAAGTGTTTGAAGGAAGGAATAGAATTTGAAAAAGATAGCATCGTTTCTTTCCGTGGTTCTGTTAATAGTGGCCCTTCTTTTGACGGGCTGCGGTGCAGATAAGAACGCTGCATCAGGGTCGTCTAATGACAGCGTGACGAAGGTATCAAGCAATATTGAAGAAACCAAATTAAACGATACCGCTCTTGGATCAGACAACAAAAATTATTCAACAGATAGCGGTAAATCCCAAGTTGAACCCCTTAACTCAGATGTGTCCAAAACAACCGAGAACGACCTAAGTCAAGGAAATACCACCAAAGTCGCCGCGGCATCCACGACGCTTATTGAAGCTAATCCTTCCTCGCAAACACCGGCAATTCAAGTTCCGATTCCTGTCAAACCTGAAAACTCAGATAAGAAAGCAGTAACTATCGCCATTAACTGTGCTACTGCAGTAGCTAAAGGTCTCGACAAGCAGGAAAAATTCAAAGATGTCGTTCCGGCTAATGGGATCATTTTGCCTGCCACAACAGTTGAGTTTAAAGAGGGAGAAACTGTGTTTGATGCCTTGAAGTTGGTTGTTCGCGAAAATAAAATTCAGATGCAGTATGAAGGTTCCAAGGGAACACCCTATATAAAAGGGATTAATAATCTTTATGAGTTTGACGGCGGACCTTTAAGCGGGTGGATGTATAGTGTCAACGAAGTGAATGCAAGCTATGGGTGTAATGAAGCTAAGCTCAAAAATGGTGACGTCATTGAATGGAACTATACCTGTGATATGGGTAGAGATATAGGGAATAAGTGACCGGGGGAGTGAAGAAGGACGAAAGTGGTTACGGAAATAAGGGGGAGACAGCCTTGAACAGAGCATTCTCAGCGTTTCATCCATCAGTGAACTTTGTATTTTTTGCAATTATCTTAGCATTTACGATGCTTTTTATGCATCCGATTTTTTTGGGCTTAACCTTAACTTCAGCCCTTATTTTCTCCTTAATTTTGAATGGGCGAAGGGGCGTGAAGCTAAGTCTCTTATTCTATCTCCCCATGTTCTTATTAATCGCCATCATTAACCCCTTATTCAATCATAGAGGAAGAACAATGTTGTTTTACTTCATGGACAATCCCATTACGTTAGAGGCCATCTTTTTTGGAATATGTTCGGCGGCGTCTCTGATCGCCATTATGGCCTGGTTCTCTTGTTACAATAAAGTCATTACCTCGGATAAGTTTTTGTATTTGTTTGCCAAGATGATTCCGGCGGTGGCCTTGCTGATTACAATGACGATTCGAATGACTTCTAAACTAAAATATCAACTGAAGACAATATCGAATGCTCAACACACGATAGGGATAGATCATAGTACAGGAAATCTAATCGAGAGAGTAAAAAAAGGAATGAGAGTCATATCCATACTGCTGAGCTGGTCTATGGAGGATGCGATTGAAACGGCGGATTCCATGAAGGCTAGAGGATATGGGCTGAAAAATCGAACGACATTTTCACTTTTTAACTTTGATAAGCGGGATGGTTTAGTATTAGGCGTGATTAGCGTACTAGGGGGCATATGCTTTGCGGGATATTTCGCAGGATACGGGACGATGCAATTTTATCCGTCAATCAGGCCTATGGATTTATCAACCCCGGCTATCGTCCTATACCTAGTATTTGCTGTGTTAGCGTTTTTACCGATTATTATCGAAGTAAAGGAGAGCTACAAATGGCGTTTTTACAAATCAAAAATTTGAGCTTTTCCTATCCTAAGACCGAGGCAAGAGCACTCCAAAGTGTGAACTTAGAGATTAAGGAAGGCGAGCTTATTTTAGTCTGTGGGGTGTCAGGCTGTGGCAAGAGCACCCTTTTACGGCATATAAAACGTGAGATTACGCCGCATGGTCGTAAGAGGGGTACGGTACTCTATAGAGGTCTAGAAATTGAAAAATTAGATCGAAAAATCGCAGCCTCTGAAATTGGATTTGTGATGCAAGATCCTGAAACTCAGTTAGTGACAGATACCGTTTGGCATGAATTGGCCTTTGGTCTTGAAAATTTAGGGCTAAGCACGTCCGAAATTCGTCGTAAGGTGGCCGAAATGGCGAGCTTCTTTGGTATCGATGGCTGGTTTAGAAAATCGGTGGATGAATTGTCCGGCGGCCAAAAACAGCTCTTAAACCTAGCCTCGGTGATGGCCATGCAACCCAAGCTACTAATCTTAGATGAACCGACGGCCCAGCTAGATCCGATTGCGGCTCAAGACTTCCTAGCAACGATCGCCAAAATCAATCGAGACTTAGCGGTAACCGTCATTTTGACAGAACATCGACTAGAAGAAGTATTCCTAATGGCGGATAGAATTGTGGTCATGGAAAAAGGGAAAATAGTTTGTTTTGATACACCGGAGCAAACCGCCAAACTCTTAGCGGATAGGAAGGCTCAACAGACGATCTTTAAAGGATTGCCTTCTGCAATTCGAATTTATAGCGAGATAAGGTTGGGCAATGATTGTCCTTTAAGCGTGAGGGACGGGAGAAAATGGCTCGATGAATTTATGACCCCAGTCGGGAGGGTCTTCAATGATCCAGTGAATGATCAAGCTCAAAAGCAAAAGCCTGTCATCAAAGCCGAAGAAATATGGTTTAAGTATGCGAAGGACGGAAATGACATTTTGCGGGGATTTTCGCTTAAGGCCTACTCGGGGGAAATACTCTGTGTGTTAGGGGGCAACGGAACCGGTAAAACGACCATGCTCGGCGTGATTTCAGGATTACTAAAACAGTATCGAGGAAAGGTTGAAATTAGCGGTAAAAGAATAGAAACTTTCCAAGCGAAAGAGCTTTATCGCAACAATATAGCTCTCTTACCTCAAAATCCGAGAGCGTTATTTGTTTGTGATACCGTCCTAGGGGATCTGAAAGAGGCGGCAACTATACTTAGACTGGATAATGATAGTATAAGAACTGAAATTGACAGGATTGCCAAAGAATTGAGAATCACTCAATTCTTTGAACGACATCCGTATGATTTAAGTTGTGGAGAGCAGCAAAAGGTGGCCCTCGCTAAGTTGTTACTATTGGAACCCATAATAGTGTTATTAGACGAGCCGACCAAGGGGCTGGATGCCGAGTCTAAGGAGGAATTAGGGATAATCCTAAAAAGGTTATGCAGTAAAGAGGTTGCGATGGTTATAGTGACTCATGATATCGAATTTGCTGCGGAGTATGCAGATCAATGTGCCATGATGTTTGACGGGGATATTGTATCAGAAGGAAAACCTAATGAGTTTTTTGCAGGAAACAATTTTTATACGACAGCTGCCAATCGGATGGCAAGAGGCATCTTCCCCGATGCCGTGACTTGTGAGGATGTGATTGAACTGTGCAAGATAAGCGTCTAAGCAGGTATACAAAAATAATCAGAATCATGTTGATCATTTTATTACCGTTATTGATGGTGCTATCTTCGTTAAGTGGGGATAAGAACTACGGTTTATTAAGTCTGATATTTATAATCGTTGCGATGGTTCCGTTCTTCCTAAGGTTTGAAAAGCGTCGGCCAGAGGCCAGAGAATTGGTGGTTATTGCTGTAATGGCTGCTTTGGCGGCCTTAGGGCGGGTTGTATTTGCCCCGATTCCCAATTTCAAGCCAACCTCCGCTATTATCATCATAACAGCTCTGGCGTTCGGACCTGAGGCAGGGTTCTTAACAGGTGCTACAGCGGCAGTAGCCTCAAATTTATTTTTCGGACAAGGTCCATGGACCCCGATGCAAATGTTTTGTTGGGGGATGATCGGTTTTGGCGCAGGGATATTGGGGAATGCAGGTTTCCTCAAACGGAAATTCAGCTTATCCGCCTATGGACTCTTATCCGGGTTTGCCTTTGGCTGGGTCATGAATCTCTGGTATATTATCGGATTTATCAACCCTATTACCTGGCAGGCTATAGTAGCAGCGTTCATATCAAGTTTCTGGTTTGATTTTACACATGCAGTATCAACCCTAATCTTCCTTCTTGTGTTGGCGAAACCTTGGCTAAAAAAGCTAGAGAGGATAAAAGTTAAATTTGGCTTGATGGAATGAGCATATGCTAAGGGAGCTGTGAGAGCTCACTCGAAAGTGCATTTTTAAAGAGTACATATGTGTAAATAACATAGTGGATGGGAGTGAAATGTCATGATTACAGCCACTGTTCATAGTCTAGAAGGTGTTATCTGCAGACTCGGGTTAGACCCACTCATAGTTAACCGCTTTATGGAGGAGTGGTTACAAACTGCACACGAGGTTTCGTTTGAGGAAGCTAATGAGGTAGCTTGTATATTGAACAAAATGAAAAGATGCACTAAGTACTATTTAGCCCCAGATCCTACACAAGAGGGTCATCAGGTCGTGCTCATTGTGAGAAAAAATCGAGTAATTACTGTACTTACTCAGTTAACCAATTCCTTTTTCGGTGTACCTGAGGCTAAGACGATAAATGGCACACGTATGATTAGAACACTCGGGGGTGAGATGTATGAAGACAATGGCAATATGTGCATCCTCGCTATCTGGGTAAGCCTTTTATATCTAATAGATCGCGCAGATTTTTTACTTCTTGAAGGGCTCTTTTAAGAAAGATCTCAGGAGACTCCTCGCGTTCCTCAGTCGTCGGATAAGCTTCTAGCGTCAAACACCCTCGATAACCAGTTGGAAAGTGTTGGGCTACCATAACCCAATCAATAATGCCATGCCCAGGTAACCAATGCCGGTCTTCGAGTCCGTCATTATCCGACAAATGGGTCGACGCAAATTTTTTATCGGACAAACAGGACTTAAGCCTACTAGGCAATTTTAACTAAAACATCCATTATTATTATGATAATATTAAAAAGGTATGCACTAACTATGCCTTTTTGTGGAAATTATGCAGGATTTTGCAGTTGAATTTATCTTATTTTATGAAGGGGGTAAATATTTTGATTATTAAGAAGTTTTTGAGAAAGATTATCGCCGGGTCTGTAATCTCAAGTATGCTCATTTCATCCATACTCTGCTATTCGCCTTTTCTTCCTAAGGCAGAAGCAGCAACAACAGAACATAACAGTTCTAACTCTATGCCCTTGATTCAAACGCTTAATAAACAAATAGCCGATCCGGATCAACAGAAAGAATCTGATTCCAAAAGTGTTAATGAAATACTAGATAATCCTAGTTCTAGCAAAACTGATCCAAATAATTCATTGGAAGATCAAAAAACAGATCGTTTCATCGTTAAATACAAAAGCGAAAACCAAAAAGAAGAATTAGTCAATAAAGTAAAAGGAAATCTCAAAGAAAGAAAACTTACGAAGAACAATAAATTAGACGTTTATATAACTTCGGAAAAACTAAAAAAAGAAGATTTCAGCGCCTTGCTCAAACAAAAAGAGGCCGATAGTAATATCGAATATATCCAACCGGACTATGAATTGGAAATATCCTCCAACGATCCCTGCTTTGAAAGCCAGTGGGGATTAAGTAATAGTTCGCTGGTAGCAACCGGAAAGCAACTCTTACAAGATGACCCATCCAATAAAAATGATACGGAATTTAACAAGGATTTATTAATCAGTCTGATTGGTGATCCAATAAAACTAGAAATGTTAGTACATGTACTACAAAATCTACCAATTGAGGATCCACAATACAGAAGCATACTGGATAATATAACCCATAGTAATCTCCAGCAGGAACCAATCAATGAAGAAACCCTGTACAATCTCCTAAATGATTACATAATAACAAACCCAACCTACCTGGAAATGTTTAAAAATTCACTACCTAAAGATATGGCAGATATTCTCTTCGAAGACAAAGGTCAAACTCAAACCGGCTATCAGGTAGATGCCGGGGTAGTCCCAGCCTGGCATCTATCCGAAGGTGCTGGGGTCTTGGTAGCAGTCTTAGACACCGGCATAGATATTACCCATGAAGATCTGGCAGGGAACATCTGGGCCAACAGTACGGAAATACCCGGCAATGGAATCGATGACGACGGAAATGGCTATATAGACGATGTTAGCGGCTGGAACTTCTCTGCAGACAATAATCTGGTTCATCAAGAGAGTCTGAGCAGTGACGAGGTGCATGGAACACAGGTAGCCGGAATCATAGCGGCAGTTAAAGATAACTCGCAAGGAATCGCCGGAGTTGCACCAGCGGCTAAAATACTGCCATTGAAGGTGTTCGAAAATGGCAAAGCCTATACCAGCAATATCATCAATGCCATCAACTACGCAGAGGAAATGGGTGCCAAGGTAGCAAACTGCAGTTGGGGCTCAAGCAATGACAACCCGGCACTTAAAGAAGCCATCGAAGGTTCCAATATGCTGTTTGTTTGTGCAGCTGGCAACAGCGGTTCAAACATCGATAATACCCCGGTATATCCGGCAGCCTTCGACTGTCCCAATATAATAACAGTAGCCTCAATAAACAATACAGGCAACTTATCCAGCTTTTCCAATTACGGCGAAACAGCTGTCGATGTAGCAGCGCCAGGAGAAAATATTATCAGCACAACACCCGGCAATACCTATGGAGCCAACAGTGGAACCTCCATGGCGGCTGCCTTTGTCTCAGGGGAAGCTGCCCTACTGATCAGTAAATTTGGCGATTCAAATATCAGTGATCTAAAACAGAGGATCATAAATTCTTCCGATAGATTGTCTACACTTGCCCAAAAAACCTCTCAAGGGCGAAAAATCAATTGCTCCAATGCCCTAAATGAGATCTACCCTGACGAGGTTATTGAGATACAGGGAGATTATGTTCCCAATGTCAACGAAACAACGGAAATCTCGGAAGAAGATTATAGTTTATATGCCGCAGCTGCAGCAACCGGACAGTTTACCAGCGTTGCTTGCGGTAGTGATCATACACTGGCTTTAAAAAACGATGGAACGGTTTGGACTTGGGGGAATAACAGTTATGGTCAGCTTGGTAATGGCTCCTATAATAACAGTATATTCCCGATACAAGTACCTGGTTTAACAGGAGTGACAGCAATCGCAGGGGGATATAGTCACTCAATAGCTTTAAAAAATGATGGCACGGTATGGACATGGGGATATAACAATTATGGCCAGCTGGGGGACGGAACGACAACAAACAGAACTACCCCGGTACAGGTGTCTGGCTTAAACGGAGTTATTATTACGGCAATTGCAGGTGGAAGGTTACACACAGTAGCGTTGAAAAGTGATGGCACGGTCTGGACATGGGGATATAACTATTATGGCCAGCTGGGAGACGGAACAACTACCAACAAAACTAACCCTGTACAGGTGCTAGGATTAACAGGTGTGACGTCAATTGCAGGAGGATCTTATCATACTATAGCGTTGAAGAATGATGGCACGGTCCGGACGTGGGGATATAACTATTATGGTCAGTTGGGGGATGGCACAACCACAAATAGGACTACCCCGGTGAACGCAATTGGATTGACAGGAATGATAGCAATTGCCGGAGGATATTATCATACAATAGCATTGAAGAATGATGGCACGGTCTGGACCTGGGGAAGTAACAGTAATGGCCAGCTGGGGGACGGAACGACTATAAAAAAATCAACCCCGGTACAGGTACCTGGATTAATGGGAGTTACTGCAATTGCCGGAGGATATTATCATACCATAGCATTGAAGAATGATGGTACGGTCTGGGCATGGGGAGATAACACTTTTGGTCAGCTGGGAGACGGAACGACAACGAACAGATCTACTCCAGTACAGGTGTCTGGCTTGACAGGAGCGACAGCAATTGCAGGAGGATATTATCATACTATAGCACTAAAAAATGATGGTACGGTAAGGACCTGGGGATATAACTATTATGGTCAGCTGGGGGACGGAACTACAACAAACAGAACTACCCCGGTACAAGTGTCTGGCTTGACAGGAGTGACAGCAATTGCAAGCGGATATGCTCATTCAATAGCGTTAAAGAATGATGATACGGTAAGGACCTGGGGATATAACTGGTATAGCCAGCTAGGCAACAATGTTAAAGGCTATAGAGAATCACCGGCATGGGTTTTGGGAAAAAGTCAAACAGCTACATTGCCGGGTACGACGGGTAGCTTTATTAAAATTGCAAGTGGATTTAGTCACACCATCGCTTTAAAGAATGATAGTACAATATGGACTTGGGGTTCTAACAGTTATGGTCAACTGGGAGATGGAACGACTATAGATAAGTCTAGCCCAGTACAGGTGCCTGGATTAACGGGAATCACAGCCATAGCCGGTGGAGGTTCACACACAATAGCCTTAATGAATGACGGCACGGTCTGGACCTGGGGTTCTAACGGATATGGCCAGTTGGGAGACGGAACGTATACAAACAGAACTACCCCGGTGCAGGTACCCGGATTGACGGGAGTAACGGCAATTGCAGCAGGAAATTATCATACAATCGCCTTGAAGAATGATGGTGCGGTCAGGACATGGGGATACAACAATAATGGCCAACTGGGAGACGGAACGACTACCAACAAAACTACCCCGGTACAGGTGCTAGGATTAACAGGTGTGACGTCAATTGCAGGTGGATATGGTCATACCATAGCGTTGAAGAATGATGACACGGTCTGGACATGGGGATATAACAGTAATGGCCAGTTGGGAGATGGAACGACAACAAACAAGTCTACCCCGGTGCAGGTGCCAGGCTTAACGGGAATTACGGCAATTACAAGTAGATATAGTCACACAATAGCGTTGAAAAATGATGGCACTGTCTGGACATGGGGAGATAACTATTATGGCCAACTGGGAGACGGAACGACTAC
>DOPS01000189.1:920-3512 GCA_003512645.1 Desulfosporosinus sp. | reverse complement strand
AAAAGCAAAATCACTACCGCTTTATCGTTAGTTCTTCCAAAACCGAAGTATATAATGGAATAAAGTAAATACCCGAAGATAATGAGTCTTTCTCGACCAAATCTATCGGAAAGTATACCGGCAGGAACAGCAAAAATGACGGATACTGAGTTGAAAATCAGGTATACAAGAGGTATGAACAAGGCTTTTATACCGATGTCATTAGCTTTTACCAACAGTAGAGCATCGGTTGAGTTACCCAGGGTAAATATGAAAACAATAATCAAGAACATATAATATCTGATTGGAAAGTCCTTAAATGCAATTTTCCCAGGAAGTTCAGCTTTAATCTTCTTAGCCTCCCTGATAAAGAAAACTATTGCAAGAACCCCTAGTAAACCGGGTACTGCTGAAAGCTGGAATACCTTACGATAATCACCCGGGAAAACTGCCAGAACAGCAAAGGCCAATAGCGGTCCCACTATGGCTCCACTGTTATCCATTGCTTTATGAAAGCCAAAACATTTCCCTTTTTCGCACTCGCTTGATGATCCGGCTATAAGGCTGTCTCTTGGTCCAGTTCTTATTCCCTTTCCAACCCTTTCGGTAAATCGGATTATTAAAACCTGCAAAGGCGAAGTTACTATTGAAAACAACGGAGACAAAATTGCTGTAATAGCATAGCCTACTACCATGAAAGGTTTGTTTCTTCCAATCTTATCACTCCAACAGCCTGATAAAGCCTTGAGAACCGAAGCTGTACTCTCTGCTATTCCTTCGATAAGAGAAACCTCTGTCTTTGATGCCCCTATAGACATTAAAAATAACGGCATAATGGCATATATCATTTTTGTTGTTGTATCGGTTAGAAAGCTGGTTATCCCTGCAAAAAAAATGTTCCATTCAAGCCCTAAAACCTTTTTTTGCTTCTCGTTCTCAACACTCACCACCTATTCCCCCCTCAGAATTGTATATTGATAAACCATATCACTATAGTTTTCAAAAGCTTTTTTAACCTGTACCAGTTTTTCCTTTGCACAATCTCCTTGCAAAGAATAAAATATATCCCTTGCCTCAATCTTGCCATACCACGATAAAAGCTTATCAAGTTCTTCCTCTTCTTCTTCAACTTCTGCAAAAGTGAACTTTTCTATTGCGATTTCCTTTTCAATTTCCTTGAAATAATCCTCACACTTATCTATAAATTCTTTGTACTCCTCATCTCTTGCTTTATTAAAATAGGCAATAACTTTATCTTCATGCTCAAGATTTAAAAATTCACATTGCATCAATAGGACTTCACCATTTTTGACCTCAATCTCCTGTGAAATTGTCTGTAATGCAGAGTAATTATCATCATTATGGGGTAAGACCCACATTGATTGTTGTATGTTAACAGCACCGAGTTTTTTAAGACTTCTCCATGTTGCCACTCTTAATCTTGATGGTTCTGTAGGTAGGTTATAGTTTATTACCAGCCATTTTCCTTTTTCCATTCTTTCCACCTCTTTGTAACTTTCGTTACATTGAATATATCATGATGTAACATCCGTTACAATTGTAGATTAACTAAATTTTTACTCCTCTATTTCCTCCACCCTTATCCCACTCTAACTATATATCTATAATGAACCTCTTTACCATCGGCAGATAGATATGTCCGTTAATATTGTTCTCAAACAGGTCATGGGAGGATTCTGCTATCATAATATCCTTGTTTAACGATTCTCTGCAAAATTCCTGCAAAGGCTTCGGCACACACAAACCCAATTTATGGATGTCCATATCCTTGCAAGCATTTAACACTTGCAGATAGTCTTTTGCCTCATGGGGCAGGATGCTTCCGCAGAGCAGACGGATGTCCGCCTCTCTGAATATCGTGGGTGGTTCTTTGATTTCCCCGCAGTCGTAAATGATAAAGTTGTAGTCTTTATCCAGCTCATTGGTAAAATAGCAGTCAACACCGCCGACGGGATAAGCTTCTCCGTCTTTCTCCGCATCATAGATATTTACGATCCAGTTCAAATGCCGGTTGGTGTTAGTCTCCACATAGCAGGCGGAAGCCCCCCGCGCAATGAGCCAGGCCGCCAGATTAAAGGCGGTGACTGTAACGCCGCTCCGCCTCTGTGTGCCGGCAATGGCAATCTTCACATTTCGGCTGTTCCACTTGTATTTGACTATCTCTTTCGGCTTCGGGGCTTCTTCAAAGGCAGTATCCTGCTTAAAGCTTTCCGGTGGTCGCTTATACCTTTGCATACCATCCTCCGAAAGACACTCGGCAAGCTCATCCCTGATACCGTCTATGCTGCCCGCGGTCACAATATCCGTTACGCCGATATCCACCAGCCTGCCGATATAGGCATCTGCATTTGCCATATCCGAAAGGATGGGGATGATTCTCATATTCAGCATCATTTGCATGGATTGGAGGGCAACGATGAAATCATCAAGCTGTTCCTCTATACAGGAAACATCCACAAGGAAATACTTGCAGCCTATATAATTCCGCATGTCCTTTGCGGCAAAAAGCTTCAAGGAAAACCTGCCGATGAGCTTCTTTATCACAAGCTCCTGCCCCTCCATAAAGTCTGTCAGTCCGCTTTTCCCATTACT
>DOPS01000189.1:254-764 GCA_003512645.1 Desulfosporosinus sp. | reverse complement strand
GCCTGTTCGCTGCGTTTTTTGCTAGCTGGGTCGGCCACCAAGGTTTTTCCCCCGGCGGTCACGCCCCTGAGTACGATGAAATGCCCGCTGGATGTAAAATGCCCCTTGCTCATAAGGGCAACCACCAGCTTACCGGAAGACAGGGCATCAACGATTTTTTGCGGTTCTTTTGCCGGACAGCCTTCCGCCTGCAAACCGAAGGCTTTTGCTGCGCTCGGAATGAGGGAATGATAGGAACCGCCGCCGGGAGCCCAATACCCGTTATCATAAGACCATTTTGCCATTTCTACCGGGTCAACCGTTTTATCCGTCAGGCTGGATACTACCATAGCCATTGCGGTGGGACCGCAGCCATACCCACCGATGTTGTCTGTCCCGAAAGGCATGTCTTTATATCGTTCATCTCCTTGGTTGTAGTAGACCACTGACGTGGCTCCATCGGTAAAGATCACGCCCTCATAGGATGTTACGCCGCTTTCATAATTCGTTGCCGCAAGGTATTGGTACATC
>DOPS01000189.1:0-145 GCA_003512645.1 Desulfosporosinus sp. | reverse complement strand
CCTCCATTTAAAAGGCGCTCCTGAGGAGCGCCTTTACGGTTCATTGGGCTGTGTCGCTAGTGTTTATTAGAATCAGTTCGCACTTCAAAGGTATTGGGGTCAATCAGAATCACAGTCTTTCCCAGGGTGCGGGCAAAAGAAAGGA
>DOPS01000347.1:0-4708 GCA_003512645.1 Desulfosporosinus sp. | reverse complement strand
GACAATGGATTCTTAAGATAAATGGATATGCCAATTTCCACTTATAAATGTGGGAGTCTTAAATGGAGATACTAGAGCAGCGCTATGCTCTTAATAAGAACTTTTATGAAAGCAAATTGGCAAAAGTAATAAAAAAATGCTACAATAATTCAATACATACATTGAATCAATAATTAAATGGGAGGGTTTTTAATGAAAAAATATGTTTGTTCAGCATGTGGTTATATTTATGATCCTGAGGCCGGAGATCCTGATTCTGGAATTGCACCAGGCACAGCTTTTGAAGATATCCCAGAAGATTGGGTTTGTCCACTTTGTGGAGTAGGTAAAGATATGTTTGAAGTCTCAGAGTAAACTCGTTCTGCTAAAGCTGACATTGAGACTTCGGTGAGGGATTCTACTCCCACCGAAGCAGAATAGTTAGACACCCACTTCGAAAAGTGGGTGTCTAACTATTAATAAACCGTTATTAATCCCTTAATATAGACGGCTAACCCTACGATGACAGATTAAAGAGGCAGTACAAACTTCGTTGTACCGCCTCTTTTCGTCGCATTAGTCTTATAGTTCCATGATAGCCGCTTCATCTCGATCAAGTTTTTCCATGCATACTTTCAGGCGATTGCGTAGGGCAATATCGCTTACGGCCTCTCGCATTTGGCGCATCAGATCAATGGTGCGTCGGAAAACGCTGATAATATCTCCCTCGTCTAGGTTACATAACGCTTGAACTTCCACAAACGTACTGCCTTGGCTCCAAGCATAGGTAATTCCTGCGACTCTAGGGTCATATCTTACTGAGTCTTGGCCACAAACACTTTGAAGGTATTC
Organism: Desulfosporosinus sp.; assembly: GCA_003512645.1. Taxonomy (GTDB): domain Bacteria; phylum Bacillota; class Desulfitobacteriia; order Desulfitobacteriales; family Desulfitobacteriaceae; genus Desulfosporosinus. The sequence continues at coordinate 3,877 of DOPS01000347.1, read as the reverse complement.
TACGAAAACTTTGACAGGTTCAGAATCAAAAACTGTCGTCCGGTGAAACATATCGTTTTTTCTTGCTTCGAAGTCAATACTAGACAGCAAGGCGTTAAGTTGGTCGTCATCAAGTTGCGGGAAAACGTCTGAGTAAATTAATTCAGTTACCAGGAGTTCTTGGACATAAATTCGACTGGCACAAGTGCCACGGGCTAAAAGCTCATCTCCCCGCATATACCCTAGCTGGCGGAGATGATTTTTTTTGTATTCAAATTCCTGAAGAAAGGCATTTTCTTCAGGAAGAGCGTCTAAGGCCTTTTGAAGCTCTTGTTGTTGTTGTTTAATTGTAAGGAAAGATTTACTTTGACTATGGCAGTTTTCTTGCTTTTCTGTGGGGCAACTCTTAGGAGAAAGGGATAAAAGTTTTTCCCAAGTGCGAATCTTACGGGCCATTTCTCGTCCGTAAACACGAGACTGCTTGCGGGGGCCTAAAGCCTTGAACGTTTTCTTAAGTCTCTCTAATTCCTTCCGTTTAGGATGGTGTTTAAGCGGACACTGAAATGATCCAACCTCTTCGCAGAGATGTTGCGCTCCAGCGAGCTGTTGTTGGATTTGCGCTAACTGAGTGTGAAGGAAATCAGAACTCAGGCGATAGCTATAGGCTGCAAAACTTTTTTGAAAGTAGATTTCGATTTGAGCTTGGGTTAGGGTTGCCGTGAGATTGAGAACAGTATTATAGGTAAGTCTAAATTGACTGGTTAGCGGTTCAAGACGATTTAATTGAAATTTAGGGGGTGGACTTTTTTCCATATAGGCTAAATCGACTAGGGCAAAGGAGAAGCCTTTTTCATCAAGACCGCGTCGTCCCGCCCGACCGGACATTTGAAAAAATTCATGATTGGCAAGCGGTCGAAAGTTTCGTCCATCATATTTATTCAATGAATCGAAACAGACTGCCTTGACGGGATAATTTATGCCCACACTAAAGGTTTCTGTGCAGTAGAGTACTTTGATGAGGCGTTCTAAAAAGAGTTCTTCAACTATAACTTTTTGGGAGGGGAGTAAGCCAGCATGATGATAGGCGATTCCCTTTGAACACAAGCGCTTGAGTTGCCTTGTCGATGAGGACCAGTCTACTTCTGAACCGAAGCTTTGAAGAAATTTGTCTTCAACGGTTCGACGTTCGGTCGCTTTTAAGTAATTGCCGATGGTGGCTAATTCCATGGCTTTTAAGGCACATTGTTTGCGACTGAAAACAAAGAAGAGCGCTGGGAGATGTTCACGCTGGATTGTGCGAATGAGGTCTAAATGAGTCGTTGGGCCAAAGGGATTTTCATCATTGATTCGATCTTTGAGTTTCCGGCGATAGTAACGCCATAGCTGGTCATAATCCACAAGGCCGGTGTCCTTGGTGTAGTAATAATATTCTAGGGGGACCACCCGATTGTGTTCTTCGATCAAAGCTACATCTTCATGTCGAATGGACTCAATCCAATCTACTAAATGTTTGGCATTAGCAATGGTGGCACTCAAACCCAGAATCTTCATTTTAGGGGGTGCAAGAATAATAGACTCTTCCCAAACAGTGCCTCGTTCTTCATCATTTAACCAGTGAATTTCATCAAAGACTATATGAGAAACAAACTCTAGGGCAGGGTCTTCGGTAATGACTTGGTTGCGAAAGACCTCTGTTGTCATAATGAGCAACGGAGCAGTTGGATTAAGAACAACATCCCCAGTCATGATCCCTACTGCATCTTCGCCAAATTGTTTTTTGAAGTCTCTGAATTTCTGATTACTGAGAGCTTTAATGGGTGCCGTATAGATCACTCTTAAGTGTTCGTTCATGGACTTTTCTATTAGATAATCCGCCACTAGGGTTTTTCCTGTGCCGGTAGGTGCAGCAACAATGACGGATTTTCCGGCATCAATTGCATCGAGGGCCTCTTCTTGAAAAGGGTCTAGGGCAAAATCGTGATAGATGCGCTTAGACATAGTAGTCAGCTCGTTTCTGATGTCATTTTGCTAATTTTAACAAAGCAATCAATAATGGTCAAATTTAGCACCGTTATGGTCTGAATGGTCCCTTGAATCCATAGGATGAAACAAGAGACGAGGCTAGGGGGGATCAGATGTGTCTTCAATACGGTTAGAGATTGAGAAGGCCATGGGACTCAAGTTCCCGGAAAGACATGGAGAAGTGATTATACGGTTTGAGGAATCTGTAGAAATTCCCTCAGCGGCTGAAGCGCTGATGCGGGGATTATATCACGATCCTGATCGCGTGCGCCAAGGATTTAAGGTTTTGCATCAAGAGACGGGGTCAATCATTGATATTCTCATGCCACGACGCTCCCGGTTACGTGAATGGGCTGATGCTCTTCCGGATCGTCCTAAAGAAGCGGAATCCTTCTTAAAAGAAACGACTGAGCAACTTTTAATCAGAGAGCAACGCTTGGTTCAAGCCGAGCGAGAGTTAGTGGGTCAATTGCAGGAAAGCGGGTTGGATGACATCTATCCAATTCCTTTAGCGGCATTTGGAATTTGTACTTATCGAGATCCAGCAGTTAAGATCTTTCTCAAGCCTCTTGGCCGATTTTCAGAACTAATGCAAATTAATCCGGACACTTTGCGACAAGCCGTGCGCGTTCATTTCCTGTTCTTACTATTATTGATAGCCGGTGCGGATCTAGATGGGCAAGTATATGTAAGGGGTGGAGAAGAAAAAGATATATATTGGTTAACTAGTATTTACACGATTCGGTATTTAAGGAGCCAATCTGCAGAATTGATCCAAGGTTATCAAGAGTGGGTTAAAGCCTGGGGTGGTAAACTGCCAAACCAAAGTATGCTTAATGAACGAGAGTGTGAAAAAACTCGTGCTGCCATGGTTTTTTGGCGCCGACAGGCGAATATTAGCTGGGAAGAATGTTGGCGAATCATAAACCAACTTGAACAACAACCAAGCGGTAGCAATGCCCTGGTCTTTAATTAAGGCCAGTCTGCTAACTCGTGAGGTTTTATGATTTCTAATCGATTATCTACTAGTTTTAGAATTCCAGAGCGCTTCCAGCTGTTGATGGATCGGTTGACGCATTCACGAGAAGTCCCAATCATGTTAGCTAAATCTCGATGTGTGAGAGAAGCATCTATAAAAATAGGCTGGCCAGGATTGTTGGCTGGTTGTGCTAGGCGAAGGAAAAGGGCAGCTAGAATTCCGGCGGTTGAACGATTCGTCAAAATTCGGATGAATTCCTGGGCGAGTCTTAAGCGTCGGCTTAAGGTGCGAATGAGGGCTAGTGAAAGAGCAGGATTAGATTCCAGAATATGGGACATTACTTCGTTATGCAGGACTAATAAGGTGCTATCCTGCAGGACTTCAGCGGTTGCTGGGTAGGAACCGGCTTCGAGAAGCAAAACCTCGGCGAAACAATCATAGGGACCACACCAATCAAGAATCTGTTCTTCACCTTCAGGGGTTGATTTACTAAGTTTAACTTGCCCAGAAAGGACAAAATATACCGATGAACCAATCTCACCTTCTACAAATAATAGTTGCCCCCGACGATAACGGCGCTCGATTAAATGTGGGAGAAGGGGGGCTACATCACTGGGGCTTAAAGACGAAAACAGAGAAAAACGGAGAAGTTCTTCAGAGTTGAGCATAAAAGAAAGACCTCCTTTCTGAATTTAAGTTCTCAGTTAAATCTTTTTTTTGGATGATATAAACGTGCTATAATAAACTGATACAGAGGTCGATTCAAACAGTGAATAAAAAAGAGGAGACCTTTTGGCCTCCTCATTTTAACAAGCGGTCAGAAAAGACCATACAATAGAAAGGAGCGAGGAGGAAATGGTATGATCGACATTGAAGTGACCCCAGTCAGGATAGAAC
>DOPS01000060.1:2101-3327 GCA_003512645.1 Desulfosporosinus sp. | reverse complement strand
ATTACTATTGCCTACATTTTGGGAAAATTCTTTCAGCAGAAAGTCTTGGGACATCTGAAGAAACATGCAGGAGGCCAACGATTGGAAAAAGTGCTAAGTTGGTATCAACTGCATGGCGGGAAACTCCTGACTATAGGTTACTTTATTCCTGGTGTCCGCCATCTTTCCGGGTATATCGCTGGACTCAGTCAATTAAAATATCGCAATTTCGCCTTCTTTGCTTATCTCGGAGCAATCTTGTGGACAACCCTCTTTATAACTCTTGGTCGGCTCCTCGGTAGTCGTTGGGAAACTTTTTTACCAATTATACATCGCTATGCTCTGTTGCTAGGAACCACGGCTGTAGTTATTTTTATAGTCTTCTACTATTTATACAAGAAGCACGAGCATTTAATGGCTTGGCTACGAGAACAACTATCTCTACTGCCTAGTCGTTATTTATCCCTAGGTAAGCAGCGCTTTTTTGTTACGGTTGGAGGTCTCATTTTTATTACGCTTTTTATCATACTAATGGGTCTAATTCAGGATTTTGTTTTCCATGAGGTAGGCGAGTTCGATAACCTCGTTGTTTCCTGGTTGGACATAACGTCTACCCCCTTGGTTGTTGGCTTAATGCGAGGGATTAATGCACTTGGTACTCATCTCTCAATAATGCTTTGGTTTGTGCTAGGAGTGGTTGTCCTGCGAGTTACAACTAAGAAATGGTCACATGTGATTCCTTTGGCCTTAGCATGGGGAGGGGGTACAGTTATTGATCATCTGTTTCGGTTTTTCTTCCGTGGCGAAAATATCAACATCTTTGAAAATCTTACGCCGTTTCAAGCTCCAAGTTCAGGATTTCTGCTTGCCGCCATTTCTTTTTACGCCGTAACAGGATATATAATCGGGCGAAACAAATCGCGGCTTTCCCCAGTTATTATTCTTATTTGCGGAATTGTCCTCATAGTTCTTTTAGCTCTTAGCCCGATTTACCTCCGTATCCATACTCCTAGTGCTATGGTTACAAGTTTAACCGTGAGTGGATTATGGGCTATAGTGTGCGTATTTGTTTATGAATTTAGAGTTTATAAGACCGAATGATAGGGTTTATCCGAAAACTTTCTACTTTTACACTGTAACGTTTATTAATTCATCAGTATTAATTGCAAAAGCAAAAAGTGAACCAAAGAAGGAATACTGTCTTTGTCATATTCCAGACCGTAGGTCCTACTTTCAGCGTGATATAA
>DOPS01000060.1:0-2021 GCA_003512645.1 Desulfosporosinus sp. | reverse complement strand
AACAAAGCCTGTTCCGTAGTTTATTTTAGCGATAATCAAGACGTATTTGAAACGAAGGACATAAAAGTCGAAGTGTACATAAAAAGCGAAGACGAAGACTGCCCCGTCTGTTACTGTTTCGGATGGACTAAGAAAAGAGTGCTACAAGAATTAGAGGAAACGGGTAGAACTACCGTCTTAGAGGAGATAATCGTACATACAAAGGCCGGTCTTTGTGGCTGTGAGGTAAATAACCCAGAGGGTTCTTGTTGCATTGGTAACGTAAAACACCTCTTGGAGTCAATTACTAAGGAGAGCTAATTCGTGTTTAGCACAATTATACTATTTATCTCGCTGGTTTAGCCGAAATAGGGGATGGCTACTTAGTGTGGTTAGGAAAGCAAAGCCTTTTTGGTACGGATTCTTGGAGGACTAATCCTCATTCTTTATGGTGTCAAGTTTAATGCAGTCTATGGAGGAGTTTTCATTTTTCTTGTAGTCTTATGGGGATGGATATTGATAAGAAAATTCCCGATACATACGATTGGATAGGAGCTGCCGTATGCATAACTTTATCGTCAGGGATTGGAGCATATCGACGAGGGTTAATTTCATGCGGAAAATACCAAAAGATAGGGGGCGTAACAAAACTTAAAGTTTTTCAAATCTGGCGGTGCGCTATCCCAAAAAAGAGAGTCTTTCACACACGAAAGTGGTGAAAGACTCTCTTGATTATATAAGATTTATAAGTGGGGATATGCCGAATTCACAATTGCGTTTTGTTAGAGCAACTATCGTGTTAATGTATACTACTCTTCAACTAGGGATTCCAGTCCGATACTCATGAGTTGGAAAAACGGTTCCGTTGATTTAGCCCTGATAGTTTCGGCTAGCGTCGGAATCCATTGCTGAAGGTGTTCACTTATGAATTCACTTTGCCAAACCATAATTTCCTGAATAGCTTCTTCGACACCGTCTTGCTGAACAAGCTCAAATATCTTTTGTGAGAGAAACTGCATAAACTCTAACTCTGTAGCAATATGATCATCAGGAATGGAATACAAAGATTTTACGACCAAACCCGCTCGAAGATAGTGTTGCCGGACATTCACAGTTGTTTCTTGCATGAGCAGACCACTTCCACAGTAAACCGACTCATAAAGATTAACAAGGACATGCCCCGGAGCAAAAAATAATCGTTCATACTCCTGCGATAAAGTATTGAGGTAATTATCAAGACCAGACTTCTGAATGTTCTCCGAAAATTGCTGATGGAGCGGAGAGCACGTTTCATCCCAACTGGCCACAAGCTCAAGGGCTGATTTTAGCCACTCGTTGCTCGGCTTTTCTCTAAAGAAAGTAGAAAAAAAACTATAGAAATAAGTTTGAGCTTTCAAATTCTGGATTGACAAATCCATACACTAGTCCTCCTTTGAGCTAAGTTGAAGCAATATACAACATCTAAAATAGCCTAGGGGCTGACTGATCAGCCCCTTTTCGTTTGGAAATTAAAGCTTTTTAATCTTAACGACCATATCCGCATAAGTGGGCATTCCCATCAGCGGGCTTAGGCTATCTGGGTCGACTAACATGTTATGGCTGGGTGTGTAATCCTTTTGCTTATAGGTTCCACCGAGTCCAGGACTGAAACGTCCACCCGTACCGAAGCCCATTTTCACAACTCCAGGACGAATTCCTTCACTGACGAAAACCTTGCTTTTAACAGATCGTTTTAAGGGATTCTCAATTTCAATCATATCCCCACTTTTTAGGCCCAGCTTCGCTGCATCTTGTGAATGCATGAGCGTGGTTCCGACACACCAGGTATTGGCTTTAAATTTTTTGGCTTTAAGCTCAAATCCTTCTTTTTTCTCAGGGTTTGCATCTAGAATCTCATGCTCAAAAGCATTGTTAAGCGGCATATAAATACCTTCGCAGGGAGTTTGGGCTAACCATGGGATCATTTGGGTTCCACTCATCGTTTGATGCACACGGCCCACAATGATTTGAAAAGGATACTCTTCGGCATACTTTTTATATTT
>DOPS01000111.1:0-6773 GCA_003512645.1 Desulfosporosinus sp. | reverse complement strand
TTCTTCAAACCGTACATCATACCTATTTAGGGACTGTCACTTTGACGAGGGTATGGAGTACGGAGGGGTTTTGGTGCGGATTTTAGCATTCTTGCTTGCTGTGACTATTCTAATACTACTTAGTTTAGCCATGAAAGCTGAAGTTGATTTTCGATATCGACGGATTGAAGAGAAAGATGATATCGATATCCATGTGCGAGCTTTTTATGGTTTATGGCACATTCAATATCAAATTCCAACCCTTCAATTAGAATGGGAGAAGGGTCCTCAGCTCAAATACGAACAGGTGTCAGAGGCTAATGGGGGAACACGTCAGGCTCGCCATAAAGTGCGATTTCGCTATTTTCGCGGAGGTTTATTATTAAGGATTTGGCCCAAAATACATCGGTTATTAAACTATTTATCTCGGTTGAGGAATGAATTTTACCGAGGGATCCATTGTAAGGCCATCAATTGGCGAATCGAAATTGGCTATGAAGATGCGCGTCACACTGCAATTGCTGCCGGGGCGTTTTGGACCATGATTGGCTTTGCTCTTTCACGCCTTTATCGACAAGTAACAGTCGAGGTAGCTTGTCCAGAGTTAGTCGTTGTTCCTCAGTTTAAGAAAGAGGGTTTCTTTTGTGATATTCAATGCATATTCCATTTGAAAATCGGTCATATTATTTTTATTGGAATAAATATACTGAGAACATTTAAGTGGGGTATAAGGGGGTAGACGCATGGGAAATCATCCAATCGAATCATTAATGAAAACAGCCATGGAAAGCATCCAACAAATCGTTGACGTTAATACAATTGTGGGCGAAGCTGTAGAAACCCATGATGGATCCATGATTATTCCGATTTCACGGGTGTCGTGCGGCTTTGCAGCAGGCGGGAGCGAATTTGCAGCACCAGAAGATGGCAAAGAGCATGTTCATACTGGGGGACAAGCACCTCCACTTCCTTTTGGAGGCGGCGCCGGAGCAGGAGTATCTGTACAACCGGTTGCTTTTTTGGTCGTAGGAAATGGGAATATTCGGCTTCTTCCAGTTGATAGTAACGTGGTAGTTGACCGTTTGATTGATACAGTTCCTGATTTGTTAGATCGAATTACAGGTATGTTTCACAAGAAAAAGAAAGTTTCGGAAGATATCATCATCGCCCGTGACTAATGGCATTATTATCTAGATTTAGGCCAAACAAAAAGAACGGATACGTTCTTTTTTGTTTGGCTTTTTCATACTTATCATAAAGTATAACTTGGTTACATACTTTATGGAGCTCCCTTCTCGCCATCACGGTGCCTTACCATCACGACACCTTGCCATCCATGGCGGTGTTCTAATCTCAACCATCCTTGGTTGAGTCATAGCGGCGCTCTAACCTCGAACGTCCTGTTCGAGTCATGGCCAGCGCATAAGTTATCATGAACGAGGCGGCCGCCTTCGCTGAAGCTGACAGAATGACTAATACGTGCGAAGACAGTGTCTTCGGGCGCCAGCCAAGTTTTCTATAGGCAGGGGGGTGGGACATGGTTAATCTCATTTGGCTTTTAATGTTGGCGATTGGGATTATTGTCTCAGCGTACAATGGACATATCGAAACTGTTACTGCCTCTGCCATGAAAGCAGCCGAATTGGGGGTAGAGGTTGCCATTGAACTGATTGGCGTGATGAGCTTGTGGTTAGGGCTCCTGCGTTTAGCCGAGGAAGCAGGTTTTGTCAGAGGAATTGCCCGAATATTTGGTCCTTTAGTTCGTCTTTTATTTCCTTCTCTAAAGCCGAATAGTCCTGCACTGGGAGCCATTATCATGAATTTAAGTGCTAATGTACTAGGCTTGGGTAATGCTGCAACCCCTTTTGGCTTGAAGGCTATGCAAGAACTTCAAAAAGAAAACTCTACACCAGACGTGGCCAGCCCAGCAATGATTACGTTTCTAGCCTTAAATACCTCTTGTATAACGCTTATCCCAGCTACGATCATTGGTGTGCGTCTTAAGGCAAATTCCGTTAATCCAACCGAGATAATTGGAACAACAATAGTCGCGACAGGATGCGCAATGACTGTCGCCATCCTGGTAGATTATTTTATTCGTAGGAGAAGTAGGAGAAAACGATGAACGTTATTGCTGAGATTTCACGCTGGGCTATCCCTATACTTTTATTACTCATCCCTGTGCTGGCTTATCTGCGCAAGGTTCCCGTCTACGAATCCTTCGTAGCAGGAGCGGAGGATGGATTTAAAACAGGAGTTAAAATCCTCCCCTTTTTGATTGGCATGTTGGTATCCATTAGAGTTTTCATAGACTCAGGGGCATTGGAAATAGTAGCCCGCTGGCTACAGCCAGTCTTTATGTTTTTAGGTTTAGATTCAAATATTGCTGACATCATTCCGCTAGCTATTATGCGCCCCCTCAGCGGATCAGGCGCTTTAGGAGTAGCAACACAACTGATTAATCAACATGGACCAGATTCCTATATTGGACGTTTAGCGTCAACTCTCCAAGGGAGTACGGATACGACATTCTTTGTCCTAACGGTCTATTTTGGTTCAGTAGGCATTAAAAAGTACCGATACGCACTCAAATTGGGCTTAATAGCGGATGCTATTGGTTTAATAGCTTCAGTATGGATCGTCAACAAGGCGTTTTATTGAACCGTTCTTTGTGCATACTAACGATGAACCGAAAGGGGGACATTGTTGTATGCTTTATATTGTTTTACCAGCTTATAATGAAGAGCAAGCGCTACCAGCTTTACTCGAGGATATTGAACAGACCTGCGCACCCATCCCCCATCAGATCGTGATCGTCAATGATGGGAGCACTGATCATACTTCAGATGTAGTAAGAAGTTTTGCTCAAATACATCGAAATATTCACAACGTGAATCACTCTCAAAATCAAGGTCTAGGAGCTGCCTTAAACAGCGGTTTCCAATATGTCTTGAATTTCCACAGGTTTTCTGGAGACCTATTAGATGGTCAGCTTGAGAAGAATCTGAACGCTCCGGATATTGTCATTACAATGGATGCAGATAATACTCAACCCGCAGATTGTATTCCCCTGCTTTATGATGCTATATGTGCTGGGGCTGACCTCGTGATTGCCTCTCGCTACGTTTCAGGTGGGGAACAAAATGGGCTTTCTTTAGGGCGGAGGGGATTATCTTGGGGAGCTGGTAGAGTGATGCATTATTTTGCCCCGATCAAAGGAGTACGGGATTATTCTTGTGGCTACAGAGCTTATCGCCTTGCCTTATTGGCCGAAGGGACTCGACAATATGGCCCGGAAATTATTAAAAGTCGCAATTTTTCCGGGATGGTTGAATTGCTTCTCAAAGTTGCACCCTTTGCAGAGTGTGTCACTGAAATTCCTTTAAAACTTCATTATGAGCTCAAAAAAGGTGCCAGTAAACTGAGAATATTACCAACAATTTGGGGATATGTCCAACTGATATATCAACTAAAACGTAATAAGTGGAGAACAGTAGAATGGGCCGAGGAATAAGACGATGGTGGTTGTTTTTAATATTTCTAGTGGCCTTAGGACTTAGGCTGCGAGGAATTACTAACCCATTATTAGACAATCAGGCTTGGCGACAAGCCGATACGGCGAGCATGGCAAGCCATATGCTCGGGCGCCTAACCGATCTACCTAATGTCTTTATTCCACTACTTAGTTATGATGGAATAACCCCTCAAAGAGTAGAATTAGAGTTTCCATTTTTACCCTACCTTTTAGCATGGACCTGGACCATTTTCGGTTGGGCAGATCTTTGGGGACGGTTATGGTCGGTTATGCTATCGCTGCTTACGATCGGCGGAATTTATTATTTGGGAAGACAGATGTTTACAGATCGGGCAGGGCTTTTGGCAGCTGCTATTTATGCCTTAATGCCCTTATCGATTTATTATGGTCGAGTTGTCATGCCTGAACCGATGGCCCAAGCTTGGAGTGTTTGGGCGTTGGCTATACTCTGCAAGTGGAGGAAATCCCAAGCGGAGAGCGGAAGTTGGAAAGTAGGTCTATTGATGGCCGGTGCAATACTTGCTAAGCTTCCGCAGTTGATGTTGTTTCCAGTAGCCCTGCTCTTGGGTTTTTGGCCTCTCAAATCGAAGGCGGCAGGACAGCTTCTTCGTTATAGTGTGATTGTGCTCATTCTACCTATGGTATACTATTTGTGGGTACATTATTACGCACCGCCTTCAAGTCAATTCGTTTCCGGTATAATGACTGGAAATATGGCCAATCCCAATCTGGACTGGAAGTTATTAGGTAAAAACATCGAGCAAGGACTGACACTTAGTATGCTTATCCTTGCAGGTATAGGCGTACTTCGACTTTTATTTTTTCCTTCTCCAGTACGAATGGTCCTTTTGACTTGGCTGGGAGTGAGTGTTCTTTATGTTGGAGTCGTTTGTGTGCGGATTCCCTTGGATTATTATTTAGTGCCGATTCTGCCGCTTATAGCCTTGCTAAGCGCCTATGCCCTCGATGAAATAAAAGATATTCGAGGAGTATTGTTAGTGATCGTGCTTATAGCCTTGCTCAATTTAGATGCTTATACCTATTTAACTCCAAAGTATCAGTGGAGTTCAGACTATCTCATTCAGGCACGATGGATTAAAGAAAATACACCTGAATCCAGTATATTAGTGTTAAGCGACTCGCCCCCAATGACGTTTTATTATGCGAACCGGGTAGGGTTTCGATTAACCACTGTAAAAGATCAAGAAATGGCTACTCAACTACTGCAAAAATTCCCAGCAGATTATCTTGTTCGACTGCCGCGAAGTGAACAAAAAGACCAATTCTGGGAAAAGGTCCAAGGAAGTTATCCGGAAATCGGTCCGGGAATTTATGATTTGAAAGCCAAATAGAATTCTTGTGGCATTGAGTTGTGCTTAAGTAGACAAAGGAGAAAGATAATGGAAGGTGAGAGTATGGAATTAGACGTAGGGGGCGGAGAACGTTTGCAAAAAGTACTCGCCCAAGCTGGGGTTGCTTCACGACGACATGCCGAGAAACTGATCCTTGACGGTCGTGTGACGGTTAATGGAGATAAGGTGACAGCTTTAGGGACCAAAGTCGGGGTTCGAGATCAGATCGAAGTGGATGGACGTCTGGTTAAACGAACCGAGGCTTTGTACTATTATTTACTGAATAAACCAGTCAGCGTGATTACCAGTGCCAGCGACCCAAGAGGGCGACCGACTGTGGTCGATTTACTAAAAGATGTTCCGGTTCGGGTTTATCCGGTTGGCAGGTTGGATTATGATACTTCTGGATTATTGGTTATTACGAACGATGGAGAGTTAGCTCATCGTTTAATGCATCCCTCGCATGGAATTGAGAAGACCTACAGAGTTTGGGTCCAAGGTCCGGTAGGTATTCATGCTCTTGAAACTTTGCAGCAGGGGGTACTTTTAGAAGATGGAAAAACCGCTCCCGCCCAAGTTCAGCGCGTAAGCGGTCTTTCCCAGCGGACGAAAGGAGGCTTAAAGAACGATTCCCTGGAAGTCTTGGAAGTGACGATCCATGAGGGGCGAAATCGCCAAATCAGACGAATGTTTGAGGCTGTTGGATATTTAGTCGTCAAACTTGAACGAATTCGATTCGGGCCATTGACATTAACCCAAAACCTTACTCTCCACCCAGGTTCTTACCGGGCTCTTACTGAAGAAGAAGTCAAGCAATTGCGTTCCAATGTGGGACTTTGAAGATAAGAAAGTTAACCAAAAGGGTATATAGGGTGCTCGATTTCTTTGTTCCAGATTTCTATGTCTCTTCCGCCAAAGGAACGCAAGGCATTGGCCACGGAATTAATTTTTTCATGGCTGGTCTGGATCAGAACTAACCAGTGCCCTGTGCGAACTTCATGTTCATAATGTCTAGCTCTAGTCTCAGAAAGACCATAGCTAAATAGAGCTTCGTTCAACCCGCGACTCTGAGGTTGGTGCATTAGTTGACTGGCCAGCGGTCCAGCGACGACAACTTCGCCAAGGTCCGAAACCACAAAGGGCGGAGCTTGAACTAACCAGGCATTAAATTTGTCCAAGTTGATTTCACTGGGGTAATAAGCCAATTCATTGGCAATTTCTTCGCGAAACTCACCTTGGTGAATATATTCGCTTCGAACTATAACCGATATTTTACTGTTAGCTAAGGATTCCCCTTGAATTTCTTCAATAGCCTCTTTAGTCTGTTGAGGTCCTTTAAAAATAGCAATGGCAGTTTTGAGCATTTTGTACCCCCCTAAAAATATACCTTTGGATTTTTCTTAGTATGTCCAAAATTCTAACCCTAAAGCAAGGCTTGCAGGAGAAATATAAACCTTTGGAGAATAATTTTAACTACGTAATTGCGAAAAATGTTCTTATATCTTATAGAATGAGTTAATTAGGAAACGGGGAGAGCCATTTATGAAGATTCGGATTGGAAATGAGCTTCTAACTGAACACGTTCGCGTACGGATTCGGGTAGATTATCGCGGAGAATCAAAAAGTGGACGATTTTTCTTTGGAGGCAAGAGTAAAGAACTAATGGCTGAATCGATCCGGGAACAACAGGTTGCTTTACTTCGCAATGTTCCACTGCAAGGTATCTTTATTGAAGATATCGATTTGAGTCTAGATATCTATACTGTGACAGAGAGTGAGGGGAGACGCTCCCAAGAGGTTGCTTATGCCCCTATTATTTTGACACTTCGGATCGAGAACCTCGACGATTTGCTTCCTATCCTGATTAAACCCGAGTTTCGAAAGATTGAGTTTCTTAGTCCTGAAAC
>DOPS01000105.1:248-3408 GCA_003512645.1 Desulfosporosinus sp. | reverse complement strand
AAAGGGCTTATTTAACTAATATATATCATTCATCTAAATAACCTATGAATTAAATGTGAATATCTTGTGAACCTCTCTGGGTGTGTAACTCAGGAGAACCTTTAAACTTTCAGTTGGTACGTTACATTTAGTTCATTTTAATCCACTGCCCAAGCTTTATTTATAACCTAAACCTTATAAACATAGCGAAATACTGGGATATTAATCATAATTGAAGAATACTACAAAAACGGATATTTGTCTAGACCAATAACACAGTCCTAATAACATGCTAAATCGATCCATCTATGATTTAAATCTTCGATAACCACTGAATTGTACATACACAAATAATAGTGCAAATCATAATCTAATCAGAGAAGTGTGAAAGGATGGTTCCAATGAATACACATCAAATGCACCATACTAATATCACAAGAACTGTTCAAGATTGTGGTACGCCAAGAAAGTTCGGATATTGTCTGACAAGGTGAAAGTCCTTGTAGGGTAAGGTTTAGCCAACCACCCTTATCAAGTGTTGCGCCGAAACGGGAAACCGCTAGGTGAAGTGTACACAGAGCACCATGTAGGCCACAGGGAGCCGTATCTCCTGAAGCATATTCAGCCCCGTTATAAACAGTCTGGAAACAGACAAAGAACAGATGACGACGTGGTCACAATCATGGAAGTCCAAGCAATGAAACCGTCTAACGGCAAGGTTTCGGAGGGTCTGTCGGGGTCTAAGAACGTGGCATGTATGGAAAGATGAACCGGGAACTTGGGAGGTGCCCTGAAGCTCCTGTTGTAAAGACAGGTAGGCCGGACAATTGAAAAAGAGGAAGGCCAATGGTATTTCAGGGATTCGGATTCATTCATAGTACTCCGAGGACGGGAAAGCCGACCACATGGGGAAGGGATGGACAAAAGTATGCAGCCTGTAAAGGAAACCAGCACCGGACATGTTGGATCGGGGAAATGCTGGCAAACCTCCCTGCGGGGAATAGCAAAGAAGGCAACAGAAAACAAAACACACCAGTTTGGAAACTTATATCAACTGCTCAACAAAGAATCACTGCGCGAGGCGTTCTACGACCTTAAGAAGAAAGCTGCAGCGGGTGTTGACAAAATAACAGCTGAGGAATACGCCAAGGAATTGGAAAGCAACCTTGGTGAACTAGAAGAGCAGTTGAAGAGTAAACAATACCGGGCGAAGTTAGTGCGCAGAGTGTACATCGACAAAGGCAACGGAAAGAAAAGACCGCTAGGGATACCAGCGGTTTCGGACAAGATCACCCAACGCGTAGCGGCGAGGATGCTAGAGGCTATATATGAGACTGAATTCAGTGCCCATAGCTATGGATATCGTCCTCATACGGGAGCCCAAAAAGCAGTAAAAGACTTAACCAAGGAACTAATCTGTGGGAAATATGGTTACGTCGTGGAAGCAGACATCCGAAGTTTTTTTGATGCTATTGATCATGATTGGCTCATCCGAATGCTAGAAGTGCGTATAGCAGATAAAGCATTTTTGAGACTGATCAAGAAATGGCTAAAAGCAGGAGTTTTGGATACCGATGGAATGGTTAAACATCCAGTAACTGGATGCCCACAAGGCGGAGTCATCAGTCCAATTCTAGCGAACATCTACCTACATTATGCACTGGATTTATGGTTTGAAAAGAGAGTACAGCAGTCTTGCGAAGGCATGACCTATATCTGCAGATATGCAGATGACTTCGTGTGCGCCTTTCAATTTAAACAAGAAGCAGTGAAATTTTACAAAGAACTAGGAGAACGCTTAGAAAAATTCGGACTGGAACTGGCGCAGGAGAAAACCAACATCATAATCTTCTCACGATTTCGCCAAGAAGATAAGACAAAGTTTGAGTTCCTGGGTTTTGAATTTCGCTGGGGAGTATCCCGCAAAGGAAAGGCCATCATCAAACGACGCACAGCACCAGGGAAATTAAGGAAATCAATAATAGCATTCACAGAATGGTGTAAAAAGATGCGAAGTAAGCGTTTGAGAAAGCTCTTTCCCAAACTTATAGCAAAACTGCGAGGATATACCAACTATTATGGGCTAATAGGGAACTTCAGAAGTTTAAGCAAGTTTTATGAACACGTAAAGAGAATTTTTTACAAATGGCTTAACCGAAGAAGTCAGCGACGTAGTTTCAATCTTGCCGAGTTTGACGCATGTTGGGAAAGATATGGAGTTCCAAAACCAAGAATTGTCGAGTCTGATCTAGTACAACTTCACTTTGATTTTTAATGCCGGAAATACGGAAGCGAGTACTTTTGAAGAGCCCGGTGCGGGAAATTCGCACGCCGGGATCTGTGCGGGGAGTGCCGGGTAACCGGTGCTTCTACCGTGACAAGTAACGTGTGAACACATGGTTACTCATCTTCTTATGGCATTCCCAAGATCTCCATTTAAGGCATAGACAATTACAACTACTGCGAGATTGTGCTGATGTCTGTACACTAACTGCCAAATACCTTGCCCGCTATAGCTCATTCAGCAAAGCACTAGCAGGCCTTTGCGCGAGTATATGTGAAGCATGTGGAAATGAATGTGCACGATTTACCGACAAGGAGTCTCAAAAATGTGCCCACATCTGTTTACACTGTGCCATGGAATGTCGAGCATTTGCAATGTAGAAAAGATAACCCGACTCTCAATGATCACTGAGAATCGGGTTACTTAAACTTCCCATACTCGTTATTAACTAAATTGTTCTGATTCCACGGAGATAGGATAAAAAACGGTTCGTTATTTTCAAATTCTGCAAGCCATCGATAGTACTTTCCATTCTCAAGTCTAGCTAAGCTCGGGGATATCCAAATGGGTATCGTTGCTCAATTCAACTATAAAAAAACGGGGAGACATTTATAAACAATGCCTCCCCGTTTTTAAGCTTTTTTGAAGGTAGTGCAACATGTTCCGTCACTGGAATTTGCTATGCCGTCACCTTGGGCGTTTACTTCAAGATTATCGGCATGGCAGTAATTACTTTTCCAGTAATGACAGGTGTCTACGCTACATTTTATTTCCATTTTAGGAGCCATAATTATGCACCTCCTCTAGTTATTATCCAAAGTTATTTTGTCCAAGATATTTGATTTTATGCAGTGTAAAGAATTATGGCTTTTTTCGATGTCTTCATGACAATGCATT
>DOPS01000105.1:0-164 GCA_003512645.1 Desulfosporosinus sp. | reverse complement strand
TGCCCTTACCACGGGGACTCCTGCCGTTAATACACCCCAAAATCAACTTGTAACAAGTCAACAGACTGAAACTTCAACGCCATCTTCCCAAAATACCGACTCTAATGCGGCAAATCCTACTCCGGGTTCCAATGGATACAATGGTGGATACGGAATGATGGGAG
>DOPS01000229.1:0-3139 GCA_003512645.1 Desulfosporosinus sp. | reverse complement strand
CCTAAAAGGGTTAAAATGACAGCGATTACAGCAGGCCAAACTGCTCCACCCAAGGCAAAGGGGTCGATACTTAGACCAAAACTAAAGAAGAAAAGTGCACCAAAGAAATCTCTGAAGGAAACAATTAAATGCTCTATGCGTTCGGAATGATCTGTTTCTGCCAGTACCAGACCAATTAGTAAAGCTCCGATGGCTTCAGCAATGTGCAGAGTTTCAGAAAAACCGGCTACCAAAACTAAAATAGCAAAAATTACCAGCATAAACGTTTCGTCAGAGGGAATATCCAACCAACGGTCGAGTTTTGGAACCAACTTATGCCCCAAAAATAGAAAACCACCGATAAATAAAAGGGCCATTAATGCACTTATTATTATCTCTGAAATGGAAGTGGAACCCGCAAGAACCAGACCGGAAACAACAGAGAAATAAATAGCTACGAAGACATCTTGAAACATCATCAAACCCAAAATGATCTCCGTTTCATCATTAGCTGCCCTCTTTAAATCAACAATTACTTTTGCTACGATTGCACTGGAGGAAATAGTCATCATACCTGCCACAACAAGTACTTCCTTAATCGGCCAACCCAACAGTATAGGAAATATAATAGCTATGGACAAGTTAATAACCATATAAATTGTCCCGCTTCTGATGATGGAGGGTCCCGCAGTCAAAAGGCGTTTAATAGAGAACTCCAACCCTAAGGAAAACAGGAGAAACAGCACACCTAAACGTCCCATGAAGTCAATTAACGGGGCGCTCTGAATAAATCTAAAGTCCAAGACGCTGATGTGAGGCGCCTGTGGGCCAACTACCATACCAGTTAGAATTAGAATTGGTACAATAGAAATTCTTAGTTTACCGGACAGAATCCCTGCACCTGCAATTAAAGCTAGTGCAAGTCCAATTTCCAGTATCAAGTGCTCCATTACTGAACACTCCCGTGAACTAACAGCTGCTTACACGCTTTAACCTGGTGCTTTTCACCAAGAATTACAACAGTAGCGCCATTTCGAAACGTTGCCTCGGGACCGGGATTGACTATTTTACTCTGATCATGTTCTACAATTACAATAACTGTCCCACCAGTAGCCTTGCGAATACACATATTCCCGATGGTTTTTCCAATAGCATACGCATCAGGCTCAATTTTGTACCATTCAATAAGCATATCGCCTAAGGCAACATCCACAGTCTCTAATGCTTTGGGGCGATAATTCATTCCTCCGAGTATAGCGGCTATATAACGCGATTCTTCGTCATCTAAGGTTACCATCGAGATAGAATCATCCGGGTCCTCACGATAAAAATGATAAACTTCCCTTCGTCCGTCATCATGTACCACGATAACGATCTTTTCTCCGCTGCGGGTTTGGAGTTGAAACTTCTTGCCAATACCCGGTAAATCTATTTCTTTAATTAATTTCATGTTATTAACCTCCATTATTACTCTACCAAAAGGGAAAGGCAGTAATTTCATAAAACAGGTAATTTTAAGGTCTATGATTGTTGATTTTTAAGGTTTTTTGTATATGTATTTTATTCATTACTCCCAATATTAGCCTATACAATTCTGGTTTTCCTGTCAACGTTTGATGGTTAAATCAAAGTTTTACACCCAATATAACTTGGGTAAAACCCATGCAAGTCAAATAACCGTAGAAAATAGGGAATCATCCCATGATTATGCCCTATACAATTGATGTGGGGTTAAGTATACGTTATGGTGGTTCTTTTTTGATGGGACTGAGATTATTGCCATAGTTCAAGATAAGAACAGTGCATTTTCTGTAGGTGAGATAGGCACGAATTAGAAGAATTTAAGGAAGTCATGATTATCACTAATAAATACGAAGAAATCCCTGAATAAGTTAGAGTTTTGTTCCACATTTCGGACAATATGCAGTTCCCGCATTAGGCTTTCCACAAGAGGGGCAAAAATGCGGGGTTTCGTTCGAATAGTTGGGGACGGGCTCAGCAGGGATGTTGGGTAAAGACTCTACAGGCTGAGGTTTGTGCAAGGATATCTGGGGTTGGTTAAATTGTTGTGTGCTCTTAACTTCAGGGCTACTCATTTCAGACGCGTGCTCAGAGGGCGGGACCTGAATGTCAGGTGAGGCAGAGACTGGTGGAGTTATGATGGGGGTCTGTATTTGAGGATAGGGATTTGTAGAATTTGTGGTAGAATAATCATATAAGTCGTCAGCCTTTTTGCGTTCGTCGTCTTCAAGACTTAGGACCCAAACGATTGTTAGAACTGCGATAAAAGGGCTAATGATCAAGTTTGCTAACCCTGCAAGTCCTGACGATGAAATTCCCATCAGAATTTCAATGGCGATTTGAATAAGAATTACGGTACCTATAAGTCCCCATAGGGAGCCCATGTGTCTTCTGAAAAATCGCCAGCTACCGGAAAGTGCAACCCAAAACGTTTCATGACCGTGGGCTAGAAGGTAAATTGAAGAGGAAGCAAACCAAGGCACAAGAAATAGCAAACCTAACGCTATAAAGAGACCATAAACAATCAGAAAAGCGACGATTGTGCCTTCAGAATGTCTCAGGGAAAAGACACCGATCAGCCCTGCGATCAAGAGCAACAACTGAATTAGAACGATAAACCCTTGCCAGCCGAGAAAACGGAAAACCCCCTTGAAGCGGAAATCTTTAAAAGATACTTTTTCCCGATAAGCTTTTTGGGTTAAGTTAAATAAGCCAGCGTAAAAAGCCGATCCGATTAACCAACCAACAATTAAAATCAAGGCTAGAGTTCCGACGACGCTACCCATCGCAGATAGAATCCTGGAGAAGTTACTATAACCTCCGAAGTAGGCAAAGGGGTCATCATCTAGGGAGCCGAACGGGGGCATAGAGGGAGCGAAATTTGGAGCAGGTGGTACTCCCGGAACGGGCATTCCCGATGAAAAGGATCCTTCGTAAATATGGGGAATTGTCCAGCGTAATTGGTCGAATACTCCCAAAACCATGGCAATTATTAAGACAACAAGAACTGCAATAAAAATTAGAGTCCAGGCGTACAAAGGGAGAGCTTCACGTTTAAAAGTAATCCATGCAGATTTCATGCGTTCGGACCAGGTCATGTTACTTCCTCCTATAGTTTAAATAGACTCTCGGCATTCGC
>DOPS01000131.1:0-25095 GCA_003512645.1 Desulfosporosinus sp. | reverse complement strand
GAGAGGCTTTTGTGCCATTTAGCACAAAAGCCTCTCAAAACCCCACTTGAAGTGAGTTATTCTTTATGCCTTCTGTACAGCGCTTTCCCAGATTCATATAGATTGTTTCCCTCATGATCGATAATCACCATGACTGGAAAATCTTTCACGACTAAGCGTCGGACTGCTTCCGGCCCCAGTTCGGGATAGGCAATGACCTCAGCTGAAACAATGCGCTTAGCAATGAGGGCACCTGCTCCTCCGATCGCTCCAAAATAGACAGCACCGTGGTTCTTCATGGCTTCAATCACTTCCGTTGAACGAAGCCCTTTACCGATCATTCCAGTCAAGCCTTTTGGGATCAGCTTTGGTGAATAAGCATCCATNNATTTGATCGTTCATCTCAAAGGGCAAATCTTGGCCTTGCTCAAGAGCCTCGACCATTTTTTTATGGGCTGCATCTCGCCCAGTGTAAATAATCCCATTTAGTAAGACATTATCTCCAGCCTTCAGGCCCCTAAGCTTTTCCTGGGTAAGGGGTGTTTCAATGCGAATAGCTTCACCCATTAGTTTTCCCTCCCTTGCAAGGTAATTTCCTTATGACGAGTTGCATGGCAACCAATGTTTACTGCAACTGGCATTCCTGCAATATGCGTGGGATAAACTTCTAAGTTAACGGCTAGAGCGGTCGTTATTCCTCCAAAACCTTGGGGCCCTATGCCTAAACGATTGACACGATCTAATAATTCTTCCTCGATTTTCGCTAGGCGTTCTTCCGGATTGTGTTTCCCGACTTCGCGAAGTAAGCACTTTTTAGCAAGGTAAGTGGCTTTTTCCATTGTTCCTCCCACGCCCACTCCGACAATAATCGGCGGGCAGGGATTTCCACCCGCTCGATCGACGGTGTCCACCACAAATTGCATCGCACCCTCGAGACCTTCAGACGGCTTGCACATTTTCAAGCCCCCCATGTTTTCACTGCCGAACCCTTTAGGTGCCACCACTAAATGCAAAGCATCACCAGGGACGATATCGTAATGGATCACTGCCGGAGTATTATCTCCCGTATTGACTCGCTCAAAGGGATCCTTGACGACAGATTTGCGTAGATACCCTTTGTCATACCCTCGGCGTACCCCTTCATTAATGGCCTCGGTAAGACCTCCACCAACCACGTGCAAATCTTGGCCAATTTCTACAAAAAGAACCGCCATCCCCGTGTCTTGGCACATTGGGACTCTCTCATTGTGTGCTATTTCAGCGTTCTCAATAAGACGTTCTAAAACCTCCCGGCCTAAGGTCGAGGGTTCAACTTTTAATGCCTGATGAAATCCAGTCATTATATCCGCACTAAGGTCATAATTTGCCTCAATACAAAGCCTTTCAACCGCTGCAATAATCTCTTCCACGAGTATTTCCTTCATCTTCTCTACCTCCTCCTCAAAAGTCTTTTATGTCATAACCATTTCGAGGTTAATGCTACATTTCTGAATATTTCCAATCCCCGTCTCTTATTGTACTCCTAAGCAAAGCAAAAGCAAGAGACAATTTGAGGCACAAGTTCCAATTTAACATTTAGTAGTCAGTCAAATGAGTTCTTGCATAAACTATAGGCAAATACGAGCTTGAACCAGCACTGTTGACTGCCTTAACTTTGTAATAATAGGTGGTATCGGCCCAAAGTCCGGTATTTACATAAATTGTGTTTGTTACCGTCGCAATCCGGGTATATGTTCCAGAAGACGAAGTTGCCCCGTAAATATAATAGGATGTAGCGTTGCTTACTGAATTCCAAGTAAGGTGTATTTGATTGCTCTTTTTAACCAACGGGCAATGATTACAATTCCTTGGTAAAGTACAAACGCAATCAAGAAACCCCAGAGACCTTCCACAATATCTTGAAATTCCATATTGCCACGACCAGTTATTTTTTGCCCAATTTCTATAGCAAAAACAAGAACAACAAGGACAGTAAAGGTATAAATGAAGGAAATCACAGTTAGACTGTACCGAACAAGATACTTGAATAACCTATTGACAAGTATAAAAAGCACTATTCCCAAAAATCCAATGACCAAAAAATGCAGCTGTTTATCGTTGAAGTTTAGATCCAATTGCCGAGTCAATAGGACTAATTTATCGTGGAAATAGTTCATAATGCTGACTATGAATTTCAAAGTACTGCTCAATACTATAACCTCCAAGGTTGCCTATAATATTTTCCCAGGGCAGTAGTAGCGCTAAATCAAGTGTCTCGCGACTCTCCGTGAATGCAACACCCAATCGCCCCATTAAACTGAGGTGATTGCGGTATAACAATCCGCCTGCCCGACCCAGCTTCTAAAAGCTTAGCTACCGCATGGTTATGCGCGACTCCTCCGGTAAAGACCAGAAATTCACCGGTGAAGGAACGTAGGAGAGGCAAAATACGCTTGACAATTGTTGCGTTAACTCCAGCCGCGAGTTCAGCTAAGGGGAACCCTTCCACAATCTTACCGATCAACTCGCTTTCCCCAAACACGGCACATGTCGAGTTCAACTCCACCGGAGCATCTGCATATTGTCCTAGTTCTTCTAGTGACACATCAAGAATGTCCGCCATATTTTCTAAGTAGCGTCCAGAAGAGGCCGCACACTTATCATTGGTCATAAAATCGATCATTTTTCCCTTTCGGACTTGGATGATTTTACTGTCTTGCCCACCAAGGTCAACCAACGTAAAATCCGTGAGCCCCGTCTGATAAATCGCTCCCAATACATGCGCCTTAAGCTCCGGAATTGCCTCTCCACCAGCAAGTTCCAAAGTATTACGCCCATAACCGGTGGAAATTAAGCGTTTCACCACAGGCAGCCCCAACGCCTCAAAGTCCACAACCAGCTTTTCTCCCTGCTTTCGCCCATACTCCCGGTAAAAACGGATCGTATCCAAGCTTTCCAAACGGAGGATTTCTAAAGGCTCCTCTCTCTTCGGCAGCACCATGAGGGCGATCTTCACACTCCGACTCCCTAAATCAATTCCACAGATAATTTCTTGTTCAGACATGGGATTCCCCCCCTGAAATATTATGTACAAGGTATTATTTCTTTCTCATAACTATTTACTTGTAATTTTATGGTATAAATGGTAACTCAGTTGATATCATGCCAGTACGAGGGTTATAATAGTAATAATTAATACTTCTACGCTTGATTGACGAAAGCGGGAAAATATAAGGGAGTGCTTATATGCCATTATCTCAAGAAGAAAAAAAATACACGTATGCAGACTACTTGACATATCCAGAAGATGAAAGATGGGAAATTATTAATGGAATACCCTATTTGCAAGCATCTCCAGCACCTATACACCAAGAGACCTTGATGGAATTAGCTAAACAAATTGCAGTCTATTTGACAGGGAAAACTTGCACTATTTACCCTGCACCTTTTTGTGTAAGGCTGCCACAAGGCTTTGAGAAGGATGAAAAAGAAGTCAAAAACATTGTGGAACCCGATATTTCTATTATCTGCGATAAATCCAAAATTGACACTAAGGGTTGTAATGGAGCGCCCGATATGATAATTGAAATAATTTCCCCATCGTCGATAAAAAAAGATAGGTTTGTTAAGTTTCACCTCTATGAAAAGGCTGGTGTTAAAGAATATTGGATAGTAGAACCTGATCAAAAACTCGTTAGTGTTTTTCTTCTTCAGAAAAACGAACGATTCAGTCGTCCAGAAATGTACACTGATGAGGATACTATAAATGTATCTATCTTTGCCGATTTAATCATTGATTTAAGTACAGTTTTCACTTCTACCCGAGCATAGACAAAAAAGACTCTAACCTCATTTTACTGCGTGCGTCCAACCCAGTTGGATTTTCCCCCTCTAACGTTAAAATTGGATAATCAAGTTTCTTTCGTATAATCAAATCTTCGATCTGGCGATAACAAAAGCTTTGGGTATAGTGAATAATCCCGTCTAGTTGGCGGCGCTCTGCCTCCTTGGTGATATCCTCAATTCGTTGAAATACTTTATAAGGATAGGTGTATAAGCGGTACTGTTCCACGACGTCTTCCGTCTCAAAGGGCATCGCAAATTGTCTCTGGACTTCATTAAAAACCACACGGGCTCCGTGTTCTTCCAAAAAATCATACAGTTCGGGAAAAATAGGTGGAACCCCGATAAAACCAAGGCGAAGTTCACGCCCTTTCCTCCGTGATCCTAAACGTATCCGCTCTGAAAACGGTTCCCGTCCGCGCAACCTTTGGATAAAACCCTCCATCTCCCGAGCAAAGCCCTCAGGGTCGCCATTAAAATCTGAACAAGAAACAAGGTAGAGGTGGTTTTCAAATCCGCTCACACGGTTTTCTTCCCATGTCAGTCGATCAATTTCCCACGCTAAGGCTCGTACCTGATCAAGGCGCTTCTTTTGCAGATTTACGCCCTCCCACGTCGCACCTAAGGTTTCAATTAATTTGTCCATTTGAAGACGGAGCATATCAGGATCTCGATCATAGGGAAAAGCAAACGGGATAATTTCAATCCCCTCAACTTCCCAAGTCTCCATCAGGGCGTGAGTATTACTGCAATCTCCTTGAGTCACTGCAACAATGCTCTGAATGTCTGGATTATGCAAGGCTGTCGTATACAATCCCTTGATCCAACCGCAGACATTCCGTGGGTAACCGGCAAGCTCTGCCTCTTCTACTCGACGCATGGCTTCCGAACTGGTAATAAAAATATTGTTTAAATCAACCGGCGTCTCCCCCGCTGCGAAAATTACTTCAACTGGTACCGTCGTTGTTAACCCTATCTTACTCATAATCGCTGTCTACTCCTTGTTCCATTCCCTCTTTAACAAAACAAGCGTCCTATTCATCTCATTGTGCACGATCATATAGCCTTCATCCACGCCCATACCCGGTTTAGCCAACAATTGATCCGGGCGGGTGGCAAGGGATACATGCACAGCAGTTCGAGCTCCTGAATCTGTTTCATTACAGGATCCACCAACATAGGCACCTACGCCGTACTTCTTGGCATAAATTACTGCTTCAATCGTGTTCTGAATCCCCCCTAGATCCGGAGTCTTAATTTGAACCATGTCAGCAGCTTGAGCATCTACAAACTTAACAATATCTTCATAGGTATTGCACCATTCATCCGCCACGATTTCCACCTGAACTCCTCGAACCCTTAAAGCGTCGCGCAAGGCTTTGAGTTGTTCAATCTGACTGATTAAACTTCCGGCATCCATGGGTCCTTCGATTCTTAGATGCAAGGGGGCAGCTGCTTTTTCTAACTTGGCGAAGTAGTCTACCATTCTATCCACATTATCTTCAAAGGCAATTCCAATCGTACCATAAACGTCAATGTGCAAAACTGGACGATATTCCTTGCTTCCCAGCGACAGAACTCGGTTTCTAAGCCACTCCACATACTCCAAAAGCAGTTCTCCATTTTTGCCCAACTTCGTCTCAACATGGTTAATCAAGGCATGGGGTAACACCCCGGCACGTTTAATAATTGCCTTATCCGCATTATCATAGCGATCATCTCCGGTTTGAGTAAAAATTGGTACAGGCTCCAGAATCATCGGAAGATGATATTCCTTAAGTATGACTTCTGTCATCGTCTTTTTCTGAGCTTTAGCCACACCAGCTAGAATTGCTTGGCTTACCCCATAACGGATGGCAGTATGATAGCGCTCCCCATTCGGACGTCTCAAATTCTCAATCCTATCCACTAAGTTTTGGAAGGAATCCAATTGCTGACCAATAAGCATAGGCGCAATCTCTTCTAGAATAATGGGTATAAAATCCTCTGCCAAAAAAAGCGGATCCCGACCACCCGCACCAGAATATTGGACAGCAGCGCAATCCCCCGATGCCACTTGGCCATCCTCCAGGATTAACATAACAGAAATTGACTCACCCCGTTGACGAACCGCCTTAAATCCTGACGTTTGCGGCTCCCCGTTGTAAGTAAACCCATCATGAGTAGCACCAGATTTAATCGCTAGTTGGTCATCAAAATAAAAACCCGTAAGCCCTGGCGAAGCAATGACATCTACGATTTTCATTATATGTAGCCCTCCCTCCATGAGTCTTCTCTTCTAATGCTAACCCCTTGGCCGCCCAACGAGCATCCCTTTCCCAATCGCATATATGTCATCGATCACCATCTGGAAGGATGGATCTCGATCCTCATCTCGCCCACGCTGGGCAATTCGCTCTCGATGAAACTCCTTGATCGTCTCATCAAAGGGGATATTACCGAAATCCAAGAGCCTCACAGCACCTGTGGTATCCCGGGCGGGGAGAATCTTACCCGCATTATAACGGCTCGGTGCAAACGGGACATCAATCACACCGGCTTGAAATGCTCGGACGGTCCCGACCGCAGCATCTCCCTCGCCTAGTTCGAGGACCCGATCCAGAATAGCCCTTGTCTCCATCAAAATCATAGTCTCTTCCAAGGCTAACTCACCGGTCATGGGCAGAGTTTGGTCTTTTAACATGTTTAAGACTTGCTTCGTGGCACGTAGGCCTGCTGCGTTAGCCTCTTTAGTAGGAATGCCCAGTGCTTCGTGGGGAGTTTTTACAATCACTTTAGAAACTTTGGCTAAGGCTGCGGTCACTGCCCCCCACGAAATAACTCCAAAGGCCTTAGCCTCATCTTGCGGAAAACCACCCATCCATTGATGAAAGACCGTAGTAATCATTACCTTTGGATAGCCTAGTTTTGCTAAGTACTCTTCTGCCAGATTAGGCAGCGTATGCAGAGCAGCGACGTCTTGAATGAGATTACCGCATTGACCGTAACCAAGGGTCAAGCTGCGAACTCCCTGCGCAACTGCCAGGATCCCTTCCAGAACTGCCACTGCATGGGAAATGGCAGGTGGAACAAGCGTCCCGGTTAACGGTCCAAAGGGCTCACGGTTAATTTTGACACCTTGCTCCTCGTAGAGCCCGATCAGGCGGTCGACATACTGCCAGTATTTGATCGTACTTTCTATAGAAACGTCTTTAGAATAGGGAATGTTATAAGAAATTCCGCCCCCTTCGTAGTCCGTAAAGCCACCGGCGATCGTCACCTCGGCAAGTAGCCGCGCATCCGGAGTTCCATGCCGGACTTGGATCGGTACTTGAACACTTTCGACCACGCGCCGACAAGACGCCACCCCATGGTTGACTGCTGGAAATCCATTCAGCATTGAGCGTCCGATAGCCGCACTTTCTTCCATACCTGCTTGTGCTTCGGTGTAACGGTTTTGCCGGGTATAGGAATCGATCGTGGATGGCAGAAAATCTGCGCCTCCTTCATCTTGCAGGAAACGCAACAATTCAATATGCTCATTAAGCAGAGCTACGCCGGCACGAGGTTGAGCAAATGTGATCCCTTGAGCTTTTCCCTCGGCTAGCTTCTCAGCAAAGATTTTGCTTTTAGGTAATGATTTTTGATACGCTACCGCTTCCTCAAAGTTAACATCCTTACCTGTTTCCCATTGCCCCAAAACTTCCAGCCGCTGGCGCTGAAACTCTTCTGCGTCCATTTGTTTAACCGTTAATTCCATTTCTAAAACCCCTCCTACTAAAGTTTGACGATATATTTCTTCATAATCCTGAGCGCGGCGAGGGGTGCTACTTCACGAAGCAACCCCATTGCTGCTAAAATGTACTCTTTATCTAAGTAAAAGACCGCGTTTTGAGGTTTGAGAAGCGTAGGTTCCTCTGTGTTAAAAACTGCTCCTCGCAAGATACCCAAAGCATCAGGGTGGTGAAGGAGGACCCCTCCCGTCCCGATCACCACAGGTAGCGGCGTTAAATCCTTGCCATGCTGCACATAAGTCGCACCGAACGGAGTATAAACTACCTCAATCGTTCCGACATGACGGTCTACAGCCAACCCTACAGCCACTCGGCCCATAGCCACATCGAACTTGACTTCTTCCTCTGATTGAGGAATTCGCCAAGGATCTTCTTTACATAAACTTAATTGGAATTCAATTTGATCTTCTGCCCAACCCAGGTAGTCGCTCAAGCGTCGACCGGCGGCCTCCACTAACGCCTCTGAACTGTAGCGCATCCCCAAGTCGCCCTCAACCGTTCGCTTGGCATAAGGTTCTGGTAACCCTTTCAGCATAACGCTGGGTTTACTCGGGTCCCCCCTGGCAATCGAATACACATCCGTCGTAGCCCCCCCGACATCCACAATCATGAGTTCGCCCATCCCCTGTTCAGAACCATGTCCCTGAGCCAGAAGTTCTGCTGCTGAAAGCACCGCCGCTGGTGTCGGCATCATAATCCGTTCCAGAAATTCCTCGGCTGTGTCTAATCCCTTGGCCTGAATGATGTGGGTTAAGAACACATCCCTAATCGCTAAACGGGCAGATTCTACTGACAAGACGCCGAGCTCTGGCATCACATTGTCTGCTACAACTACAGGACTATGCCGTTTGCGCAGGATTTCTGCAGCCTGGGCAGCCGCTACCTTATTTCCCGCAATCACAACAGGAAGGCTTTGGGGAAGCTTGCCCAGCATTTCTGCATTTTTTAAGAGGACTTCCTTATTACCCCCATCCGTTCCTCCCGCTAACAAGAGGATATCTGGTTTATAACTAATAATTCTATTCAGATCAGCTGGCGTCAGTTCGTAGCTAAAAACTTGAAGCACTCGAGCACCCGCTCCGAGGGCTGCTCGTCTGGCTGCTTCGGCAGTAAGTTCTTTAACCAACCCACTGGCAATCATTTTTAACCCACCGGCCGCACTACTGCAAGCCAGCTTGCGAGCAAAATTCCAACCGCCTGCAGGCTCAGGAATCTGAGCTAAGGCTGCCTTTAAACCCTCCATAATACTAGTTTCAATGGTTGTACCCGCTCTGGCCGTCCCCACTATCTCCTCCGAATCAAGGTCTACAATGGTCACTTTCGTAAACGTACTGCCAAAATCTATGAGAAGGACTGCTTGCAAGGTCCGTTCCCCCCCTTTAATCCACTCCTAAATACCTAAATCTTTACGTAAATCCTCGATCGGTGTCTCTGGCATCGTTCCTGGTGGATAAACCCGGTCAAAACCCATCGCTAAAAATCGTTCTTTGACAGATTCAAAGTCCTGTTTCCCACATACCAAGTTACCTCCGACATACATACGAATATTACCTATTCCTGTCTCCTGACACTTCTCACGCAAACCTCGGCAATCCATTTCCCCGTGTCCGTACAGAGATGAAACCAGCAAAACATCGGCATTCGTTTCGATGGCTGCATGGATGAACTCTTCCTGAGTCGCGAGTACTCCAATATTGATCACTTTAAACCCCGCTTGTGTAAAGGCATAATCCAAGATTCGATTTCCCACAGCATGAACATCCGCTCCAATGACCCCTAAGACCAAGGTTTTTTGTTCCAAAATCCATTCCTCCTGGTCGCTTTCTTTCTTAAATTACTCCCCTAAAACCTCACTCACCTAAAATGACTTGTTCTACATGATCGATCTGTTCTTGGAGGAGTGTATTACCCACTTGCCGAAAAAGCCCTGGATCTCCACTCACAAAATAACGAGCCCGCCAATGTTTTTTCCCTAAGACCGATGAAGTAGGTGACTCAATCAATCCCGATCGTTCCCAATCGTCTAGATGCTGAAGTAATATCTCAAGCTCTTTGACCACTGCCAAAGCTGGGTCCACAATCAACACATCTTCTCCCAAGGTCTCCCTGATGACGGATTCAAGAAAAGGATAATGAGTACATCCCAGAATAAGAGTATCCACACCCGCCGCTTTTAACGGAGCTAAATAAGTTTTGGCAATGCCACGTGCTTCTGCTGAATTCGCCAAACCAGCTTCAATTAAAGGTACAAAGAGAGGGCAACCTTGAGCTTTAACTAAGGCGATAGCCTGTTCTCCTTGCTGCCAAGCGTCTCTAAGTTCTAAGTCATCAGGTAAGCTTCCTTTTGCCAGGGCTCGACTCACCCCGGACGCATAGGCTTTGCTGCGCACGGTAGTTTCCGTCGCAATCAGCCCTATTCTTCCAGCGATAGTTTTTTCCACTGCCAAGCGTGCTCCCGGTTCGACCATACCAACCATTGGGATATCAAATCGATCTCGTAGAATAGGAAGCGCGGTTGCCGAACTGCTATTACAAGCTACGACAATCACCTCTGCCCCTTGTCCGATCAGAAACGTGACAATCTCTTCTCCAAAACGGATTAATTCCTCTCGAGAGCGGTTTCCATAGGGTACCCGGGCAGTATCTCCATAATAAACGATTCGGACATCGAGTAATCGCTCCAGAATCTCTTTCATCACGGTAAGACCACCCACTCCCGAGTCGAACATTCCGATTACGCGCTGCTTTTTCAAAACTTCTCCCCCTTTAATTCCAGCAAAAGTCCTCTTATGAGATTAAGACTCCCAGCATCCGGTTCAAAGCGAAACTCGATACACTCCATATTTTGCGGGAGCACTTTTTCAACCCGGAATCGAAGCCTCGGAGCTAGGATTACGGCTCCACATTCCGGCAAAACCTGATTTAACCTCGCCTCATCTGGTTGAATTAGGGTTTTCAGCACTGGGTACAAACCGGCTTGCCTAAGCGCCCCTTTAACTTTTTCAGCAAATTGCTGACTTTCACAGACTAAAGCTAATCCACGCCCCATGGATAACTTGGCAATACGCACAATCGTATCCAGTTTGGGCTGCATAGAAATCCCCAAGATTGGGATGCCCAGTTTACCCAGAAGAATCTTGACTTCCGCAAGATGAGTCACTCCCGTGATCGCCATATCCATTCCGGCCAAACGATCCTGAGCTCGCGGGGATTCCTGGAGTTCAGAAAGCAAGATCGGTAAAAGGCTTACTCCTGAACCGAGATTCCAATTGACTTCCACAAGTTGTTCAGGGTTCGTGACGAGGAAAGCCACTTTCAGTCGTGAAAGAAGCTCTTTCTTTTCCATTCCCCGTACATGAACAAACGACACAAAGTCATCGATGGAAAACCCGAGTCCAACTGCCTCTTCCATGGCCAAATCAACGATCCGGAGGACTTTCTCCTTTCGACCCTCCTGCTGAAGGATTTGCGAAGTATCCTCAACGAAGGTCCCTTTACCCCTTGCCGAACTTAAAATCCCTTCACTCTCCAGTTCCTTATAAGCTTGGCTGACAGTATTTCGGCTAACAGCTAAACTTTTGGCCAACTCCCGTTCTGGTGGAAGTTTCATCCCTGCAGTCCAAATCCCTTGGGTAATTCGTTGTCGGATCTGCTCCTTAAGCTGGATGTAATACGGTACTCCGCTTTTTCGATCCAAATCCATTAATATCCCTCTTCTCTTATTCCTGAAATCCTTGTTATAGAAAACTAAGCAGAGTTTTAATCGTTCTATTTGGCTTAATCCTTTTTGGTCTGGTTAATTAGTCCAATAACTATTATACTTCTCTATTCTTTAGGGTATTCCTTCTTTGGCTAGGTCCTATCAATAAATATTATGAGTAACTTAGTAGTTAGTGATACACTTCTTCCTTTTCAACGTATGAGGAAGAAAGATATCGATCATTCACAGGAAAATCGATCCTACATCTTATGAAATGATTTATAATCTTGTATAGAGAATATTGAACAAAATGGGGCAGTAACAAACTTCTTTAACTAGTTTGTTACTGCCCCTTGGTTATGCTTCCCTACTTCGTTGTTTAAGTTGTTTAGTTATTTAAGTTTTTAGTGGTTCAATATTTGCTGGAGTTGTTGCTCGAGATAATACGAGACTCCACTATTATTGCCTACAACTGCTGACTTTGAAATATACCCTTTATTGAAAAGCAAGAAATAGTTCAGACTCGATGGAACGGTATTTGGAGGGAGCATTGCAACAAAGCCTCCTTTTTTAGCTGCTAATGCGGCTGTTAACAAAGCGCCCGCATAGGGGTTTCCCGAGTTAACATCATCCTGACGAACTAGCCCTGATGTAAAGTAAAGCGGGGACTGAGGAACCTGCGAGTTGTTGAAAAGATTTTGAAAGATGATATTCTGAGTATCGTAACGGTCATATCCACCCCAACGTTTGACTAAATACTTAGCCTGTAGCTCATCTTCCACGGAATCACCAATAACGGCTGTCCCGCCAAGCAAAATAACGTTACTAGCCTTGAGATCTGTCAATGCCTGAATTGTAGAAGGAGGCAGTTGATCTCTATCTGTAAGCAAAATCGGGCTCCCTTGCTCCGCAGCAAAAGCGCTGATCGCGATGGCATCTGGGATTGCATGCCCATTGGCAATATATACGGTGCGAGTGAGATCAATCCCTACATTAGAGGAGATAAGCGCAGCCGTATCATATCCTTGTAATCCAGCAATCCGAGTAACAGTAAACTCGTTACTCAAGGTATCCTGGATGCCTTGCGAAATTGCGACTGTTCCACCGACGATGTAAACATACTGAGCGCCCAAAGTACGAATTGCGGCCAAAGTCCGATCATCTAACTTTGTCGATTTTGTCATTAGAATCGGCGCATCGAGCCTTTTAGAGAGTGGGGCCGCAGCAAGAGCATCAGAGAATTGATCATCTCGTGCCAGAATCACATAAGGAGCCCCCATCGTCCAACCGCTTTGGGCAACCTCAACTGAGAGAGCAACATTATCTTCCGCCGTCCCTCCAATACGCGCATTTTGAGTATAGGCAGGAACTACCGGGATCGAACCGATCACATGACCGGCGAAAACGATGTTCGCTGAACCATATAGAGAGGGTGTCATACTAAACGTAAACGTCCCATCACTGAGAGTTGTAAAAGATACTGCGGATGCCCCAAGTAGCGTTCCGTCTACAGTTCCAGATTTACGGCCCAATGGGTTGCCTTCCGTATCCGTTACCTTAACTCTAATAGTATTATTCTTGTTGATAACAAGAGAATCTGTAATAATTGTCGTAGCATTCAGCACTGTAATAGTTCCAGCGGCTAAAGCTGTACCCGAAGCTCCTTGGCGTATAACTAACTGATACTCACCAGCAGTTTCTAACGTAACGTTGGAAATCGTATAATGTCCTGCTGACCCAGAAACTTGAAATAACTTATCAACTCCCTGAGCATCTGTGATGGTAGCGCTTCCCACAGATCCAGTAAAAGGGTCGGACTTATTATCCCAAAGTTGAACATTTATATTACCTGCTTCTCCGGCAATCAGTCTAGAATCTTCGCTGGTCGCAAAGTTGAGCCAGCCGAGCCATGTACTAGGATCATCACTCGTGGCCGCTGAAGCCACCCCCGGAATCATTCCCAACAGCAAAAATACCATCATCAGTAAACTCAAAACCTTTTGGGTCTGCTTCCTTTTCCCCATATAATATTTCTCCTCCCTAATTTCGGCTATCCTCCGCAAGTCAGTGCAAGTCAGGGACGGTTCTTCACTTGCATTCTTTCTGACACTCAATAAACCGTGCTCCGCTTGCAACTCCTTATCCTGCTTAACAGTTCTTCGAGTTCCTTAGATCAAATGCAAGTCGTTCCTAGCACCGTCTGACCAGAAACTAAGGGACATTACTAAGTGAACACATCAGTGAAGTTCACGGTAAAGCGAGTGCTGATGCTGAAGCATTATCACGCCTAGGTTCACATCTTGCGCTACCCAGAGGTTGGCAGTGATAGCTTCAGCATCCAACGAGCGAGTGAACGTGAACGTGTGTGAACGTGCAATGGCCCCTTACTTTCAAAGACCTTATTCGTATCTTAAAGCATCAATCGGGTCCATTGCCGCGGCCTTTCGTGCCGGGAAGACCCCGAATATAATGCCGATTGCGGCAGAGAAGCCAAAAGCCATCAACACTGAGGACACGGAAATACTGGTATCCATTGCTAAGGCCTTTCCTGCCAGGCTTGATCCTCCATAACCTAGGGCAATGCCTATACCTCCACCTAAGATACTGAGTACGACCGCTTCGATGAGAAACTGCATGAGAATATCCCCGCTTTTTGCCCCGATGGCTTTCCGGATTCCAATCTCTCGGGTTCGTTCGGTGACTGAAACGAGCATGATATTCATGATGCCAATTCCCCCGACCAACAGGGATATGCCTGCAATCCCGCCCAAGAGCATGGTTAAGGTTTGGGTGACACTTTGCATGGTTGCTAACATATCAGCCTGATTCTGTACCCTAAAGTCGTTATCTTTGCCCTCCTGGATCTTATGAGTTTTTCGCAACGTTACCGTAATCTCATCTTGTGCTGTTTGCATAAGGTCCTCGGAGGAGGCCGAGACTAAAATATTTCGTAAGGTTTTCCTGCCGATTAAACGCGCCTGAACGGTTGTGATAGGTGCTGTAATCATATCGTCACTGCTCTGAAATCCGGTAGACCCTGTAGCCGTTGTCACCCCAATGACTTGAAAGGGTACGTTATTTATTTTGATGTTCTTGCCAATGATATTAGCGTTGGCATCCCCCATGAGATTTTCCACAACCGTCGGACCGAGCACTGCGACCCTTGCACTGCTATTCACGTCCGCTTCCGTGATATAACGACCACGGGCCATTGTGACATTTTTAATTATTTCATAGCCCTCTGTGGTACCGATGATGCTCGTAGAGGTATTTCCAGAACCTAAGACCACTTGCGCATTAGTACTAGAAAGCGGGGCTACCGCTTTAACGGCAGATCCTTCCGCAATCTTGTCAACATCGGTCATGCTTAAGCTGACTGAGCTACCTGCCCCCCCATTAACCCCTCCGGAATTTGATTGTCCCGCGCTAATAGTAAGTAGATTCGAGCCCATGCCCTGAATCTGGGAAGTGATCGAAGCGGTTGCCCCATTTCCTATTCCGACCATGGCAATCACAGCCGCCACTCCGATAATAATTCCCAGCATGGTCAAGGCTGACCGCAGCTTATTAGCTCGCAAAGCCCTAAGAGAGACTCGGATACTTTCTAAAAAGTTCACTCTGCCACTCCTTCCTCGAGGACCTGGGCTTGTGCTTTACGAGGATTTTTTACCTTTTCGTCCCCTTCAATGTGACCGTCACGGAAACGCACAATTCGCTCAGTAAATTCAGCAATATCTGGTTCGTGCGTTACAATAATAATCGTATTTCCTGAGGCATGCAGTCCCTGAAAGATCGCCATGACCTCTTCACTGGAGCGACTGTCCAAGTTCCCAGTGGGCTCATCCGCTAAAATGATAGCTGGCTTAGTCACGAGCGCTCGAGCGATGGCCACTCTTTGTTGCTGCCCACCCGATAGTTCTTTGGGACGGTGATGAATCCGATCACCCAGGCCCACTGATTCTAAGGCAGCGATGGCACGAGAACGTCTTTCTTTACCTCCCATTCCTGCATAGAGCATGGGTAGTTCGACATTTTCGACAGCCATGGTTCGGGGCAGAAGATTAAAGCCTTGAAAGACAAACCCAATCTTGCGATTGCGAATGACGGATAAATCATCACCACTGGCCTTCGCGACATCGGTACCGTCGAGATAATACTCACCTTCTGTCGGTGTATCCAGGCATCCTAAAATATTCATCATCGTCGACTTGCCCGAACCCGAGGGTCCCATAATGGCTACAAATTCACCGGCTCCTACGTGAAGGTCCACCCCACCTAAAGCCGCAACTTTTATATCACCGTTAGCATAGATCTTTTTGATTCCTTTGAGATTTATCAAATAATACTCCTCCTGACGTATCCGTCAAAGCAAGTTTAACTGAGTATTCCGTGCTGCCACCTTTGAACGACAATCCATTTGTCTGGTTCGAGCTGCAGGAACTATCAAATTATTTATCTCGGAGGACTACCCATGGTCGCCCTATTTCCGCCGCCGCCTAAACTAAATCCACCGGTAGTTGCTTTAGTTGTTGCCGACGTACTAACCGCGGTGACAACTTCTTGCCCCTCTTTGATACCGCTTTTAATTTCTACATTAGTTCCATCATCCAAACCAAATTCCACCGGGATAAATTGCAGACTTGCTCCGTTTTGTGCACCACTACCAGAGTTCGCCGCGCTCTGAGAATTTGTTTTCGGTTTAGTGTCTGAAGCTATTTGTCCATTACTACCTTCAGCCGAAGTCGCGGGAACCGTGACGCCTTTTTGAGTCCCTCTGGTTTTGATCGCTTCACTAGGTACCGTCAGCACATCTTTAGCTTCTGCTACAATAATGTCAAGATTAGCATTCATCCCTGAACGAAGTTTATCGCTGGCCTGTTCTACAGAGACTGTGACTTTAAACGTTGTAACATTGGAAGCTGTCGTCCCTTGAAGGGCCACTAAGCTCACAATCCCACTGCTATGTTCATCCGGGTACGCGTCAAGGGTGATATCCACTTTCTGACCAACTTCCACCTGCGCAATATCCGCCTGATCAATCATCGCCTCTACTTGGAAATTGCTTCCAGTCGGAGTAAGGGTAATGATTGAATTATCGTTGGTATATTCGTACAGTTGAAGTGGTGAACTGACAACCGTGGCGTCTGTTGGTGCAATTATTGTGGCATTTATTAAATCGGTTTGTGCACTGGCAAGCTGGACCTGTGCTATGGCAATACTGGCTTGTGCCGATTGAAGATCTCCGGATTTTGGTCCATCCGCTTGTTTATCGACTTGATATTGAGCCGACGTTACATCCGCCTGAGCAGAAGATAAGGCGAGAGCAGCTCCTCCATTTTGGGCATTTTCAGCCGTGGTTAAAGCAGCTATGACTTGGGCCAATGAATTTTGCGCAGATTGTAGGGATGACGTATTTCCACTCTGCTGAGCCTTGGCTAAGGCATCACTCGTCAGTTTAACATTCTGATTGGCCAGTAAGACCTGGTTTGCTAAATAACCAGGATCAGCATTTTGCTGAGCGGTGGTTAAATTCTGTAGTGCTTTAGCTAGAGCTGCCTCAGCCTGGGCTTTCGTTTGAGCATTGAATCCATCTTGAAGAATTTGAAGTTTAGATTGAGCGGATGTTAGGTTTGCCTCTTGTTGTAACACGGCGGTCTGAAGCTTGGTATCATCCATCTTCGCCAGCACTTGCCCGGCTTTCACGGAATCACCCGGTTGGATATTAAGTTCCACGATCCGCCCCTTTTCTGGAAAAGTCAAAGGAATCGAGTGGGGAAAGCTAACCGTTCCAGTTGCTGTAATCAGTTTGCTCACGTTTCCCATTTTTGCTTTCGCAGTAATGTTGGAGGCCACAGCGGGTTTTGCTGTGAACTTTTTATAACCCCAATATCCGCCTCCCATGACCAAGACCCCTATGACACCAATTGTCACCCATTTTTTATTCATACTCTTGCTCCTTTTCTCCCGACTTGCTCTAACGCTCTAAGCCTCTCATTGTCTGCCTTCAGTTTCTTCATTTCAAGCTTAATTTTATCCTCTAGCGTTAACTCTTCTCTATCTTTCTTCCTGCCCCTTCGATCCTTCAGAGCATCTAATGCAGCTACTCTACGATCTTCATTCTTAGGGCGTAAGGCCGATTATCTCATTTCTCATAAAAGACAGTAATCTAAATGACGCCACTGAATAATTCTTGCTAAGAATAACACAGTCTTATGGTCAAAGAACGAAGAACATCTTAAGATCTTGTTAAGGCGTTACTTCTATATAGCTTTTGGTTTTACGGGCAATGTAATCTTAAAACGGCTTCCGACGCCAGATTTGCTCTCGACTTGAATGGAGCCACCATGGGCCTGAATAAACTCCCGAGCGATAGCAAGTCCTAGTCCTGTTCCTCCGCTCTCCCGCTCTCGAGCTTTATCTACACGATAAAAACGGTTAAAGATATACTCCAGTTCTTGTTCTGGAATACCCTCTCCAGAATCTTCAACAATGACTTGTACCCAGTCACTGGAACATAAACCATCCGCTTGTTTGGTGATTTCCGCTCTTTCTGCTTTTTCTCCCTTGCGTCGGAAAACATCCCGCAAGCGATGCTTGCTCTCCGTGATGAGTGTTCCGTCATCGACAGACCTTTCAGCCTCGTCGAGTAATAAACGGAGAGATCCGCCAGGTGGCGTATGCAAAAGAGCATTCCCAATTAAATTAACCAAGACTTGGGTCAAACGATCTGGGTCGCCAATAATTTCTGGGGCATACCCTATAATTTCAACAGTTAACTTTCGTTCTTCAAATTCAATGGCAAACTGTTCAGTTATTCGTTCCAATAATAGCCTGAGATTAACTGTTTTAAAAGCCATCGGTAGTTTACCGGCTTCTGCTAGGCTTAACTGCTGAAGATCCCGAACCAAGCGAATGAGTCGCAGAGTCTCATCCTGAATGGGAAGAATAGTTTCTGGTGTAGAGGGGAGAACCCCTTCCTGAATCGATTCTAATTTCCCGAGAATGACCGCCAGAGGAGTTCGCAATTCATGAGCAATATCTGCCACCATGTTGCGCCTTACTTCCTCATTGCGGGTCAATTGTTCCGTCATCCGGTTGAAGTCTTGGGCCAAGATCGCTATATCTCCGTTGCCCTCCACGTTAACTCGTGAGGAAAGATCTCCTTTCCCTACCTTCCGGACGGCTTCCATCAAATGGTTTAAGGGCTTTGTAAAATGACGAGTCAGTAGCATCCCCAAAAGAAGTGCCACTAGAGACGTGATAACCAAGCCGATGAGCATGGCTTGAACGATCGAGGTTCCAATGGTCTTGGCAAGTTTAGTATTACTGGCATTGATAAGGCGATTATCTTGCCAGTAATAGCCCACTGTCTGATTTTTGACTTTGATTTCAGTCCATAGTTTTGTGATTTTTGTGTCTGAAGGAAATTGGGAAAGATGTCTCCCAACGTCTTTATTTAGTGAGTCACTGACAACTTTACGGTCTAAATCAAACACCCAAAAGCGTGGGATTTCGCGGGGAGGTCGAAAATTAAACTTTGAATCCGGCAAAATCAAAATTCGNNGCCTCATAATAACCACTTAAGAGCCGATTCCAACTCTCGCCATAGGCTTGCTGTACATAAGTTTCAGCATGTCCGAGTAAAGCTTGGGTCGATACTAAGGCAATTGTAGTAAAAACAATCGCCATGAAGAAAACCATACTTATGAGTGCGATAATAAACTTACGCCGCAGGGTCACAGGTCTTCACCAAACCGATACCCTACCCCAAATACTGTTTCTACATATTTGGGGTCGCTTGGATTATCTTCTATTTTCTTGCGCAAATTTGAGACATGAGTATCAATCGAGCGCTCATAATAGAGATATTCCTCCCCCATCGCCTGACGCAAGAGTTGCAAACGGCTATAAACCGTACCAGGACGTGAAGCAAGCAAATGGAGAATATTGAATTCCGTAGGGGTTAAAAATATCTCCTGCCCCCTTTTCTGTACTTTATGACTTGAGACATCCAGACTCAGTTCGCCTCGAATTAAGAGGGAAGAGGTTGTTTCCTGTGAAGTTCCAGAGGAACGCCGTAGTACAGTTTTGATCCGTGCCGCCAATTCCCGCAGGCTAAAAGGTTTGACAATATAATCGTCCGCACCGAATTCTAAGCCCAAGACGCGATCGATTTCTTCAGATTTTGCAGTTAGCATTATGATTGGGATCGTACTTGTCTCACGCAAGCGTTTGCACATTTCCAGTCCACTCATTCCAGGAAGCATCCAATCCAACAGCACTAGATCTGGTTTTTCCCGTTCAATGAGCTGCATGCCATCAAGACCGTTGACCGCCGTTAAGACCATAAATCCTTCCCGGGAAAGGTAATCTTTAACGAGGGTTAATATTTCTGGTTCATCATCCACTAAAACTAGTTTCATAAGCGTTCGGCGAGAGCACCCCCTATCGTCTTCAGCGGGTAGTCATCGCCTTCTCTCCTTACTGTTGTAATTTGTACCTTCTCATAAGTATAGCGGTAAAATTTCTGATGTAGTTAAGGAAGTTCTCAAGATTTTATGGAGATTTCAAGAATCTATTATAATAAGAAGAATACCCTCGCTTAAGCTATCTTAAACGAGGGCAATTTTTACGACTATTTCAACTCCATCCGCTGGGTCAGGAGATGCAAACCATGTAACAATTCTTCGTATTCCTCATCTGTATAATCCCTAAGCACTTCCCCGAGGAAGTTCTGGCGCTCTGCAATCACTGCTTCAAGAACTTGATTTCCTCTCGCCAATAAGTGCAGCTTGACTACTCTTCGATCTTTGTCATCCCGCACCCGTTCAACAAGTTCAGACCGTTCCATCCTGTCAGCTAAGTCAGTCGCTGTGCTGCAAGCTACAAATAAGTTCTTACACAAATCTCCCATCGTTAAGGACCCAAATTCTCGAATGGTTAAGAGTGCATTGAACTGAAGTGCAGAAA
Organism: Desulfosporosinus sp.; assembly: GCA_003512645.1. Lineage (GTDB taxonomy): Bacteria > Bacillota > Desulfitobacteriia > Desulfitobacteriales > Desulfitobacteriaceae > Desulfosporosinus. Next base: position 4,851 of record DOPS01000131.1, on the reverse strand, counting down.
TCTCCATGTCCATTAGAATCGATCGACCGCGCTTGAACAAAATAGTATCGGCCTGTCTTAAGGTTTCCTCTAACTGTTTTGTCAATTCTTCGGTAGGTGCCATCTTTCATGTCCCCCCATTAGCCATTTAATTTATTTTAACATAAATTAGCAGCTTGTACATCACTAAATATCACGAAGGGAGTTGGGGGAACGGAAAACGGCCCCTGGGTCCATTAAATGGAACCAAGAACCGTTGTTGCGTCCTCACGGACCGTCACCCTCTTAGGTGGAGCTAGGGGGGAAATTGAAGAGGTTGATTGAGCTGGGAGAATTAGGAAGTGCTCCGTTACTGAGGCTACTACTACTTGGTACAACTACCCCTAAGCCAGAGGCGTTGTTAGTCCCTAGACTTGGGACAGATGTGTTTTCAGAAACAGCCCCTTTAACTAGGCTCGCTTTGTATTTTAGCTGTGACGCATCGATTATCCCATACTTGGTAATAGGCTTTCCCTCGATACGAATCTGGACTTGGCTGATCGTCGAAAACTGGGTCAAGGTGTTGACGAGTCCGTATAGTGCCACTTCTGGGGAAACCTTAGAATTTGAGATAAGAAACTCTTTACTTAAATCGACAATAACGACACTGTCCTTAATCGCTATATCCAAAAGAGTTGTGGCTGTAGAAACAGAATTCTGCATTTTCCCTTTTGCAGTTGGTCCTTTCAACCACTGATTAACCGTCTCTCTCGCTAAGCTTACCGTTTTAGGCAACATTCGTTCTTCTTTTACCAGAAATTTCCCAGTTACATCCGCAAAATAAAGCGCTACCGTTTTTCCCTCACTAGGGATTGTTGTTGCAGGAAGGCTTGCGTTTTTATCCCCACTCACACCGATCCAATCTGCAATAGAACTTGAGTTTCCCTCCTTTTGGACTAACTTCTCTAGCGTTCCACAGCCTGTCACAAGAATTATGCTGAGGAAAACAACCCCAATCATTAAACGATCACGGACCTTTAGTCTCATTTTTCCTGCCCCTTCCTCAGACGGATTTTTAGGATAGTTTAGTAAATCACTTCTTAAATTAACTTATGCTTTGTTTGTAAATATAGTACAAGTTCTTACTTACCGTGAACTAAAGAGAAGCCGTTAGGGCCTAAATGCCTTAACAGCTTCTCCTCATTTATTTATAAAATTATATTGAGCGAAGACAACCCGATCGTTGTATAATGCATGGCTGTGAGCCATAAATATGGATATCGTGATGTTGTAGAAAGGAGCTCCTCCCGATGCATGAGATGTCTGAAATTCTCTGGATAAGTATGATTGCTGGGCTGGCAACTACGTTTGGAAGTCTACTTGTTCTCGTGTTTGGCAAGCCAAAAGAGCGCATCCTAGCCTCCTTCTTAGCCGGGGCTGGAGGGGTGATGCTGGCGGTCGTGTTCGTCGATTTGCTTCCGAATGCTTGGAAGATCGGACCCCCACTTCAAGTCGGTTTCGGAATTTCCCTAGGTATCCTCTTCATGTACCTTGCTGACAATCGTCTCAATACTTCAGATAACAGGCTCCCTTTATCTCGACGTCAACGTTTAAAAAGGATCGGTCTTCTGATCGCGACGGGAATCGCGCTTCACGATATCCCTGAAGGCATGGCTATTGCCGTCAGCCAAGAAGCTGCACCAGGCTTAGGCTTCCTTATCTCAATAGGTATTACGTTGCACAATCTCCCGGAGGGAATGGCCACGACCGCACCGTTAATCATGGCCCGCATTCGTTGGTGGAAAATTCTCCTCCTCAACATTGGAATTGCCTTTTTCACCCCGCTCGGTGCCTTGCTCGGACTCTTCGCCCTCGCAGGTGTGAAAAACTCTCTCACGTTTTTTCTATCCTTTGCCGCAGGTGCGATGCTGTTTCTCGTTTTTTCTGAACTGTTGCCCCTCTCCCGCGAACGGCACCCTCATTATGCACTGTTGGGTGGAACCGTGGGATTTGTTTTATTTGCGTTGATTAGTATATTGCTGCCGGCTTAGAGAGGAAGTGGGAGGAAGTGTCTTAGCACGTTCGCACTCGTTCCATTGCTATTCGCTTGAGGATATGGCTAAAACTCAAAACCTCTGGGCTTTCTGCATGTGAACCGTTGAGTTTCTTAACGCTATATCCTCTGCGCTCATTGACGCAATTCCTCTCACATGCTCTCTAAGCTAAGAAACTTCCTCTGGGCTTGTGGGTCGGCGAGGGTTTGGAACGTGTTAGTTCTTCGAAGAGGCTGTTTGCGTTTATGCAAGCTTGAGGACGGTTCTCGGACTTGTACTCGACTTGTACGATTTGCGAGTGCTCTCTCACGCAAGGAGGGTTATTCTTACTTTAGAATTCGTGCAGCATAGTCCCCCATTGCTTTGTATCCCTTGGCATTAGGATACTTCCCATCTATGGTTAAGCCATCTAAGTATTTTCCCTCCGTGTCAAACAGCACAGTTGAAAAATCTAACATCAGGATTTTTTGCTCCTGAGCGTAAGTCATTTCCCATTCTCTTGTTTCTTGAATACTTTTTTGAACCCCGGGATACCCGATCGGAAGGGCCAGGACAGGGATGATATGATTTGATTTGGCCTTTTCCACGATTCCAGTTATATTAGTTTGGACGTCTTTGAGAGGCACTTCCTGAAGGGCATCTCCAATTCCTGCGAAGATAATAACCCTACCTGGCTTCTCTGCCACAACGTCAGTGTCAAACCGATCAAGTAGGTCTTTCGCTGTTTGTCTCACTTTTCCCTTATTGACCACAGTTACCTCTAGGACCTCCGCTGTACGTTGAGTCCAGGAATTCGCCGGATCTAAGGGATATCCTAAGGTAAATGAATCTCCCAAAGCGACTATCTTTGAATTGCTCAGCGTTGGTACAGTATTGGTTACCGTAACCCCAGGTACCGTTTCTCCCACAGGAACTTTGCTACTTGGACCCCATAATCCAAAATATCCTGTGGTCAATACAATTAGAGCTAGCGCAACTGCCACTTGAATTAAGCGTATTTCCAATCGATACGTCCGCATATGATCCTACCTCCTTCCATAAAATATTCTACATCATTCGTCACTTTCCTTCTAACATACCAAAATGCCAAAATACAACTTATTCTCACTTGTCAAATGCTAGACATTATACACCAGTATGCCTTGCAACGCATATTTTGTATAAGGAAAAAAGGAGGTAGCCTTTATGAATTACATTAACAAGGCTCGGGAATTAGGGGAGGCCCTGTCACAGACCCCTGAGATTCAGGCTTTAAAAGCAGCAGAAGCGTCGATTATGGCCGATACTCAAAGCCGGGAGGCCTTTAGCCAGTACCAGGAAAAAGAACGCGGAATTGTAACTACACAAATGATCAGCAAGGTCGTACCAGAAAAAGATTCGTTAGCGCTGCTTGATCTTAAGATCCGTCTTATGAATAAATATCCTCTCATCAAAGCTTATTTTATTCAACAGCAAAATTATGAAAAGCTTATGGCTATGGTTAATCTGACCTTAACGACTGCAATGCATGGTATGCCATCGGCCAATGACCTTCCCATTCCGGAAGAGTTAAAAGGCATGGCACAACAGATCCTTGATAAAATCAGTGGTGGAAATCCCTTGGAAAAGATGCAAATCTCGCCTGAAATGTTACAAGGAATTAAACTCCCTCCAGGCTTCAAATCGTAAAGGAAGTGTGATACAGAGTGCCACCGCAAGGCTATCTTAGGCCCCATATTATTAACGATATCACGCATCCCGTAACTCTAATCGCGTTCTTGATTGTCATCCTATTAGGCGCCTGGGTCACTATTTGCACATGGTTTTAATCGTTTTTTAAGTAAGTTTTGTGGATTTGAAAGGAGGAGCGCCGTGATCAACCGACATGACTGTGCACCCCCGTTGCCGGCAACTCCTTTCTCTTTTTCTATCTTAGTCTCAACTCCCATTCGACGCAATTTACTCTTTAGTCCCGTCAGTGCACTCATATTTCCTTTGGCTAAAACAAACCTTCATTTTGCGGCCATGATTGTTGCTGGTTTAGATGTCCTAATGGCGTTTCTCTTTAAACGATCCTTAGCACATCCCCCCAACCTCTCTTGTACTCCCTCAGATGTTTACCCCGTGACTCTGACCATGCCTCAACTGACCCAACTTATGCAAGCCACCCTCATGGGGCAAGTACCCCTGCCTTCACCTTTACAATCCGTTCCCGGACAAGGTTTTGGCCCTCTTGGAGACGACGAGCCGCTATTCCCTGATAATTTGAGTGTTTCGCTGATTATCTCCGCACCCTTTGCCCCTTTTGACGGTAGTCCAGATACTTCATTCAGTGTCCCCTTACTTGAGGTTCCGGGAGTACCTGGTAACCTAATTATAGCGCTTGGCGCCACCATCGCACAGTTCTTTATCGAACGTGCCGGAGCAGCTACCAACGGAGTGGTTGTACCAAAGTCTAGTCTTTAGAATACCAGATTCGAAGGGAGGGTTCTCGAGTGTCAACCCAAATCTCATCAAATAATTCCCCCTCTCCTTCGCCGTTTTCACTAGGATACTCCTCAATTCCACCCGGTGCATGCCCCTCCGGTTCTTTCCCTTGTCCCAATCCGTCCCTGGATCCCAAGAATCCTGAGGTATGGGATTATGGTTTTGCACGTGCCATAACCTTTTTGCAGTCCCCAGCCCTTGGAGCAGGCATTTTAGCAATTACCTTCTTTTTCTTCATTGCCTTTTTCTCAAATGGACTCTTAGAACGAGTTACCCCAATGACCCTTGGCATTGTCGTTACTTTAGGTACATTAGGGCTTCTTGCTTTGATCGTTCTTATTCTTTTTCTGTTATAACCCGAGTTTGGCGACAT
>DOPS01000283.1:0-7178 GCA_003512645.1 Desulfosporosinus sp. | reverse complement strand
AGTTCGGGAATAGGATATCCTTTAACAATCAATCCCGCACCAACGCCGACAGCCATAATAATCAGCAGAAGCCCAAAGAGAGGGTAGATCTTGCCGATAATCTTATCGATTGGCAAAAGTGTAGCTAAGATATAGTAGATGAAAATCCCAGCAGTCACGACACTCAAACTAATCCAAGAAGGAGTAAGCGTGACAATCAATTTGGCAGGACCAGCAACGAAAACAGTTCCCACGAGAACCAAGAGTACGACAGAAAAGACATTAACAAAGTGACGCATTCCTTGGCCGAGATACTTACCGACAATATCCGGGAGTTGTGCTCCACCGTTTCTCACGGAAAGCATCCCACTAAAATAATCGTGTACTGCACCGGCAAAAATTCCTCCGAGAACAATCCACAGAAAAGCAACTGGACCCCACAAAGCACCCGCGATCGGTCCAAAGATGGGCCCCAGACCGGCGATGTTTAAGAGTTGAACGAGACCCCCTCTGGCTGAGTCCATCGGAACATAGTCTACACCATCTGTTTTAGAATAGGCTGGAGTCTCAAGGGTTTCATTGATTCCAAAAACCTTTTCGACAAACTTACCGTAGACCAGATAACCAATAATAAGTGCCACAAATGATAGTAAAAAAGTAATCACAATAATCCTCCTCTCAGATTTAAAACTAGAATTAGGAATAAGTTCAATGACTATCCTTAGTTTAAATCTTGTTAGGAGGAAGATGTTGAATTTTAGTCCATAATGTCGAAAGTAATGTCTGAGAGTGAGTTTTTTAAGTGCGGTTTACAAAAATTTATACACTAGATTTCCAGTATATCCTTTAATGCTTTGACATAAGCTCTGCTCACGGGGACTTTAGAACGTTTTTCGTCATTTAAAATTAGAGTGTATGCTCCATTAAACCAAGGGACTAATTCTTGTACAGAGTTTAAATTCACTAAGTAGCTCCTGTGGGGGCGGAAAAATGGATAGCTCTCTAATTTTTCTTCAAGTGTTTGTAAGGTGTATTTGGTTGAATATACTTTGTTCGACGTTTTAATTAAGGTTTCCCGTTTTTCACAGTGGGCATAGAGAATGTCTTTAGGATCAATCAAAATAACGCTTTCTTCGCCTTGGACAGCAAGTTTTGAGATTTTTGGAGCTTGGATTTGACCAGCTGCAGCGGATACGCTCTCTCCAGCCATTTTTTTCAGAAGTTCCATGAGGGAATTATTGAGCATTTCATTCGGTGCATCGTTCTTAAGATTTTTCACTCTTTGACGAATTCGCTCTACCGTTTTCAAAACGCGCTCTTCATCAAAAGGCTTCAGAAGATAGTCTACAGCGTTGACTTCAAAGGCTTGGATGGCATGCTTGTCATAGGCTGTAGCAAAAACAATCATTAAAGTTTGATCCTCTTCGAGCAATTTTCTCGCCACGGTTAAGCCATCGAGATTGGGCATCTGGATATCTAAGAAGGCTACATCAGGCTTGAGAGCTAGGATTATTTCTAAAGCTTCAGTACCCTGGGTCGCCTCTCCCACAATTTCGATATCTTCGCATTGCTTTAAGAGATAAATCAGTTCATCCCGAGCGAGTGGTTCATCATCAGCGATAACGACAGAAATCACGCCATACCTCCCTTCTGGAGCGGAACTTTAAACCAGACACACGTTCCCTGCTCCAATTCACTGTCAATATGAAGTTGGGATTCCTCGCCAAAATGGTATATAAGACGTTGGTTCACATTATATAAGGCCAAGCCCGTCCCTTCTTGAGATTCAATTCGACTGTGAAGTAATTGAGTAATTCGTTCTGGGGAAATTCCAATTCCATTGTCCTTCACAGAAATCAGGGCATACCCTTCGGTTTCTGCAACACGAACGAGGATTTCCCCGATTTTCTCAAGCCCTTTTAGTCCATGACGTATTCCATTTTCCACAAGAGGTTGAAGTGTCAGCGGAGGTAAAAGAACATTTTCCAGCTTAGGATCGATTTCAAGTTGAACACTTAAGCGTTCTGTGAAACGAGCTTGTTCAATATCCAGATAAGCACGAGTATGGTCAAGTTCCTGTCTTAGGGTGATGAATTCATGCAGGGAGGCGTTTAAATTTTGCCTGAAAAAGTGCCCGAGTTGAATAAGCAGTTTACGTGCCATATCGGGTTGAGTACGGATGAGAGCCACCATTGTATTTAAGGAATTAAACAGAAAATGTGGGTTAATCTGCGCTTGAAGTGCTTTAATCTCGGCCTCTCGGATGAGCTGAGCATGGTTCTGCGCGTCGACCACTTCAAGCTGATGTGAGAGAAGTTTACCGAGACCCTGGGCTACTTCTTCATCGACCGGTTTAATCTGTTTGACGTTTAAAAAATAGAATTTTAAAACCCCAATCACTTCGTCTGCCTTTTTCAAGGGGACAATAATTGCAACCGCAAGTGGACATCCTTTTTGCGGACAATGGATTTCATCTAAGGATTTGGGTATATATAGTTTTCCAGTTCTGAGTACGTGCTTCGTCGCATCAGTCAAAACCGTGTGTCCTGGCAAATGATGATCATCCCCTATCCCGACATGGGATAGAATTTTTTCGTGATCCGTAATTGAGACTGCAGAAGCACCCGTTGTTTTTAAGAGAAGCTTAGAAATGTGGGTTGCGGATTCCACAGTAAGCCCACTCCGGAGATTGACCAGCATTTGATCGGCGATATGGAGAACTTTTTGAGCCTGATTGGCTTCGATGCGGTCCTCTTCGTGTATGACAGATCGTATAATCGCGACAAAAAGTGCGATTCCCAGGCTATTAGCCAGAATCATCGGCATGGCAATAACTTGAACTAAGACAAGCGCACTTTCCCAGGGTCTAGCGATGACAAGGATGATCAGCATTTGAGCCGTCTCAGCAATGACTCCGGTCAATAGTGCTTTTGAGGTAGGGACGATTCTACGATTTCCGATCTTAAGATAAACGAGGCCGGCGATTAATCCTGCAGTCACCGTGGAAATTCCACAGGCTATACCAGTAAAGCCACCGAGAAGGGTTCGGTGAATACCCGCGATCAGCCCTGCTCCCAGACCAACCCAAGGTCCCCCTAAAAGTCCACCGATTGCGACACCCACGACCCGTGAGTTCGCGAGAGCCTCTTCAAAGCCGATTGCCTCTACGCGGGGAATCCAAAGAAACGAGTTGGAACTGGGTCGAATAGAAATCCCAGTATACGTGCCGACGATTCCGAATAGCCCAAATACTATTGAAAGTTTAATGATCGTCCAGCGATCGAGTTTATGATCGATGAGGTCACGAAACGCAGTTAGCCGCGTTAGGATAAACGCGATCGCCACGATCAGGCCGATTTGTTGAATCATTAGGAATAAGAGTTGCACAGTTACTAGGCTCCTTTAAGTCGGGCTATTGATTACCGGTTGTATTCTTCCGGTATACTATTGTAGTAATAAAGTAATTATAATATATTTATAAAATAAATACTTTATTAATTACTGAGCAACAGCTCGCAGTTATTACGTAGTATATCAGCGGGGGAGGATGAGTGAAACATGGCTGACAAATATAGTTTAACGTTAGAACAAAATATCTTCCTGGCAAAAAAATTAATTGTTGAGAACATATACAACAGCGCAAAACTTGAAGGGTGCAACGTGACTTTCCCCGACACACAGACTATTCTCGATGGAATCAGTGTTTCTAATCTTAAGATTTCGGACATCGAATGTGTTTTAAATTTAAGAGATGCCTGGAAATTTCTCTTAAACAATATCGAAAAGCCGTTTGAACTTGAATTTGTTTGCAAGATAAACTCTTATGTTGCCAGAAATGAAGCCCTTGAATGGGGGGTCTTGCGCAATGGTAACGTTGGTATTTCAGGAACAAATTATGTACCGCCTACACCGGCCAAAGAGTGCGTTATTCGGGAAATAGAAAAAATCAACAACATCGAAAACGTCACGGAAAGGGCGATTAGATATTTTTTGTGGGGAATGAGGAGCCAATTGTTTTGGGACGGGAACAAACGGACCAGCACCTTGTGCGCGAACAAGATTCTCATTAAGAACGGCAAAGGGATTCTCAGCGTAAAAGAACAGGATTTACGAGAGTTTAATCAGCGTTTAGCGGAATTTTACAATACCAATGACTATTTGGTAATCGAAGACTTTATTTATGATAAATGCATCAGAGGGATTGATTTTACTTAATCCATCCCAACGCCGAAAATCCCCTCTCCACATTTCGGACAACACCCTCGCTCCAGTCGATTCACCAAGACAGGTTCACGCTGAATCACAGTTTCTCCACACTGAGGACAAAACGTCGTATCTCCTCCTCTGACATTCCCCAAATACATATAAGGAAGATACTCTTTCCCAATCTTCCATAATCGCTCTAAGGTCTGTCGATCCGTTGGCGGAACTGCAAGCCGATAAGCAGGGTGATAGCCGCTCAAATGCCAGGCCAGTGGGACATCGAGTTGATGTAACCAGCGGACCAATCCAGTAATCTCGTTAGGGTCATCATTAGCCCCCGGAATGATGAGCGTCGTAACTTCCAGATGAACCCGCCCAGCCAAACGCTCAACATTATCTAAAACCCAAGCCAGTTTGCTTCCACAATAGTGTTGATAAAATTCCTCCGAGAAGGCTTTAATATCTATATTGACGGCATCCAGCCACGGAATCAACTCTTCGAGAAACCGTGGCGAAATCGTTCCGTTACTCACTAAAACTACCTTCCCCCCTTGAGCTCGCACCAGAGGAGCGGTATCCCGGATCATTTCGAACCACACGCTCGGCTCAGAATAAGTAAAACACAGCCCCAACGATTTCTGCTCCCGCAAAGCAAACTCTGTAAGCTCGGCAGGAGTGACCTTTCTTCCAACTCGATGTTGCTGAGATATCTCGTGATTTTGGCAAAACGAGCAGCTTAGGTTGCAACCAAAACCCCCAACGGAAAAAATCCAAGAACCAGGATAATAATGATAAAGAGGCTTCTTCTCAATCGGATCCATATTCCAAGCTGCCACTTCACCATAGGTCTTAGATACGACCTCCCCCTGACGGTTTTCCCGGGCATGACACCGCCCCGACTGCCCATGTCGTAATTGACAACGCTGAGGACACAACAGACAACTCGCCCTATAGGAGTCTTTATTCGTATTAATCTCTTGAGTTGGATTAGCCGTATTACTTAACTCCTTTGGATTACTTGCATTACTTACATCATTTGTATTACTCATAATGTCGCTTGACCTCAAATCGCCAGAGTTCCACTGGGTCTCCCACCGGAATCCCGGCCTTTTGTTTAGCAATACTGATTTGGTCTGAAACCGTATCGACCCCTTCCAAATGGGGGAGTAAAAGTCCGCTTCTCCCACGCTGGCGAACAACGACTCCATACCTCCAGGGATCCAACTCTTCCGGCCCTGCAATTTTCTCAAGTTCATCAAGGACATCCACTGTGAAGCTCAGGGTATCCAGTTCATCTGTTTGAACTGGAGGGAAACGCGGATCTTGTGTTCCGGCAGCTAACGCATTATGTTGAATTTCCAAGGCTAGATTTTCCTGCCAAGGCTCAGTTGTTCCAATACATCCGCGTAAATGCCCACCTTGTTTTAGGGTTACAAAACATCCCCTCCGCACACCAAACTCGGATGAGGATAATTCGGATAATTCCAGTAAACTAGGGTCATCCTTCTGTAAATAGACCCTAAGACAACGTCGCGCCCACTGTGGCAAGGGTGAGGAATGATACAGATCCGCCACCAGATATCCCACCCCAAACGGTCCTTCGTAGGACAGCACTTCAGGTGCTCCTTCTTTAGCAGCCAGCGCCAAGCGAAGACTCCGATAACCACACTCGCCCGCTTTTTCAATAAGGTCAATGGGTATATCGGTGATCTTTTTCGGATCTCGTTGAAGGGTCTTGAGCACGAATTGGTCAAATTCTGGCCCAGCAGAATCGAAGCCGTAGGGTCCGTCCTCCTTTAAGCGATGAGAGAGATCCCCACTAGCCACAAGCGCATAGCGTCCAGGCAGCTTATCAAGGATTTGACCCATACGCCTACCATACTCCTCTGGCTGTTCTAAGGGCATTCCCATGAGAACAACCTTTCCGTTCCACCCTGCTTTTTGCAAAAAATAAAGGGGTACAAATGCACCATGATCGATTACCCCCCGCACCGTAACCACCCCCGAGAGGTTTTCTAAAAACTGCGCAATGATCTTAGTGTCACTTGCAAATGACAAGCTCACCTGCCCAGCTCCGAACTGGACGAAGTCCCCATGAATAGCATCATCTGTGGCTAGAGTGATCCCGTCTTTAGTCAGCGGTGCATGCGGTGAGACCAGAATCACCGTTTCAACCTCTGCCTGAACAAGACGCCGTGCTATTTCATAGTAAGCATCCAAACTCGCTTGACACTTACGTTCTTCTCCCCGTCCAACTTCTGGGACGAGGAGGGGCGGATGCGGAACAAATACCGTATAAACCAAACTCATAAACCCAGCACTCCCTTTTACGTTGGAAATATTACCATCTCTATTTTACCCTGATATTTCAAAAAAATTAAGCGGCATGGGGGTCTGAACAGACTAAAAAACAGACATTAACTCATTGTATCATTCCTCTACACCGTACCCGGCTGTGATCGAATCTCCCAACGCAAGATAATAGTTTGGCACTTTCTTATTATCACCACCAGCCCAGAATATACTAATATACGGTTTGTATTCCAATGTATACCTTTTCTCCAAACTTGCTTCATAAATAAAAAGAAACGGATCGGCTTTTTACGATCTGTTTCCTTTTTATATGGCAATTTAGAGCTATTATATCATGTCCCTTATTACCACATAATATCACATGGCCGAACTAAGCAGAAGTAGGCTACCAGGAATACAATAGTTGGAGATAATTTATGGTTAATAGTTTAAGTAAAGGAGTAGCATTATGGAATTAATCAGTGTAAGAAAATATAAAGACGATTTGCCCCTCCATACCATTAACAGGATTAGAAATATTCTAAACGAATGATAGTGTATGTACAATAAGGTACAGGAGTGACAAACCTGAAAGGAGTTTGGGATTTTTGATTGCCATTTTTAACTTTAAGTGTTTATTCTTCTTTCCAGATAGGAACTTTAGCTAAAATTCCAAGCCAACAATAGAGTAGGGGCGATTACTC
>DOPS01000247.1:0-28262 GCA_003512645.1 Desulfosporosinus sp. | reverse complement strand
AATGGGCACTTGACCAGGACGACCATCGAGCTCACCTGGCATTTTTGTTAGGGATGTTAACCCACTTTGTGGTGGATAGCACGTTTCATCCGATGGTCTACTACATGAGCGGAAACTATTTTGCTCAAGATCCAGAAGAAAGGGATAAAGCTGTGTTTCGACATCGCTTACTGGAAACTGCCATCGATCTCTGGTTAAAGGATGTTGAACGGATGGATTATCCATCAAGTTTAAGGCAACTCTGGCGTAAATCGGGTGTAACTGGACGAGGGGTTTTTAAGCGTCTGATTGAGCAAGGTGTTTGCAAGGGAGATATCAGTAAAATTGCGCATTTCCATAAGGCTTGGCGGAATCACCGTTTACTGCAAACAGTTTTCGGATGGTCAACGCCTTGGCGAGTATTGTCACTTTACCGGCGGTTTGGTCATCCATCAGCTGGCAAACTAGAGGCTTTATTCTACTCTCAGCCCCTGGATTTATCATATTTTAAGGCCAAATTAGATTGGAGACATCCCGTTACGGGCGACAGGCATGATATGATGATAGGAGCGCTATATGATCTGTGCGTTACCCGGGTTATCAGCTTGTTTGATCAATTAGGACTACAATCCCCGGAAAAATGGCCGCTACTCCTACAAGAGTTTCAGCCCCTCTCTCTGGATAGTGGATTGCCCTATGTTCCTGTTGCGAACATGAAATACTTTCGAACTGAGCCCATCGAACANNCATTTCATCAGCGGGGTCATCATCATAAGCACAGTCACACCCGCGTGATATAATTGTAAAGCCATACTTTTCGGATTTCCGTCCGAGTAAGAAAGCGGCAACAAGACTCAGGAAAAAGAGTAAACCGTGATAAGGGTAATGCTTGTGCTGATAGAACATGAATAGTGCCTCCTTTCATTTCGTTATAGAGTGACCTTATTGCGTGGAATTCATTCTGGAAATTTAAGGAAGTTTAGGTTGGAGGGGTTTTGTGCGTTATAATGTATTGCTTTGGGACTTAGATGGTACGTTGACAGATCCAAAGGTAGGAATTACCCTCTCTGTTCAGTACGCTCTAAGTCGGTTAGATTATCCCCTTCCGAAGGTAGATGATCTAGATTGGATTATCGGGCCGCCCTTAAGAGAGAGCTTTAAAGTCTTGCTTCAAACGACAGAGGAAGCGCTTCTAGATCGTGCTATCAAGTTGTATAGGGACCGCTACAAAGAAATAGGTCTCTATGAAAACGTTGTTTACCCTGGTATACCCGAGTTACTGTCCCGGTTAAAGGACAAGGGTTGCAGGAATCTGTTGGCGACCTCAAAACCGAGAGTCTTTGCAGAGCAAATTCTTCACCATTTCTCAATGGATTCCTACTTTAGTGTTATCATGGGCAGCGAGTTGAATGGTCAATTTGTGGAGAAGGAAGTTCTGATTGAGGAAGTGCTGAAAAATGTACCTTCTGATTTACGCTCGAAAACAGTGATGATCGGGGACCGAAGATTTGATGTTCAGGGGGCAAGAGCCAATCAGATTGAGGTTATTTCAGTAAGATATGGGTATGGAACAGTTGAAGAATTACATAATGCAAACCCTGATTTTATCGTCCAAACTGTTAAAGACTTAGAGGAGCTATTGATCCGCTGAATGTGTTACTGATAATCTGTTTAATTCTCAGTTGTAACCGGGTAACGGACTGCAGCGTCTAAATAAACAAAGTTCTCGTCCTTTTCTTGACGTACCATTCCTACAATACCTCGATCCTTCGTTTTTTCTAGGTGGCGATGGACAACAAACTGATAGGCTCGCTCATCCCATGGATCTAAGAAATCGACAACTGTATTGAAATAGGTTTCGATGGGAATTTTAAGATGATGATGATAGACTTGCAGAGTTGTTTCCGAAGACATAACGAATTCCTCCCTTCCAATTAGTCTGAGATATAAATGAAAGAAATATGTGTTTTTAAAAGAAGGAAAGAAGGAGGTAGCAAAATGGACGAAGAATCAGAATCTAAGGTAGTCGGGAGTGAGTTCCTTCTTAATAAGCGAAATTTAAGTTGGATTGATCTGGTGCTGATTTTGGGTGGGGTTATCTGTATCTATGTCTTATTATCCTTTGGAACTATCTGGTTAATGGATCGATGGCCACATGAACGAGCTTTAATATATTTGAATGCCTTTATGACTCAGCTGGCCTTTGCACTTCTAATTTTACTTCTGAAAAGAATTCGACACTGGGAATGGTCCGATTTTGGCTGGAAGGCGGTTCCGTTCAGAAAGTATTTTTATAGTGTCATAGGATTATACCTTTTCTCTTGGGTTATCAATATCAGTTATGCCATTGTCCTATACAATTATGGGTTAACTCCTCCTGAAACAGATGTTTATTCGAAGTTATTGGGACAGGCCACGGGTTATACATTATTTCTTAACTTGCTGTTAGCAGGGATATTAGCACCGATTGTGGAAGAAACCTTATTCAGGGGAGTGATTTTCGGCAGTCTGCAGGCGTATTTCGGGAAATGGACAGCAGCAACGATTAGTGCGGTTATTTTTTCCGCTCTCCATTTCCAAGTTTACGGATTTTTCCCACGCTTCGTCTTAGGACTCGTCCTCATTTTCTTGTATACTAAGTTTAAATCCCTCTATCCGCCCGTTACCTTACATGCCTTAAATAATACAGTGGCCACACTGATAGCGGCAAAATTGATGATTGATTAAAAGGAGCAGGATAAGATGAAGCAAAGGCAACGACAGGCCTTGCAAATTGCCATCGATGGCCCTGCTGGTGCGGGGAAAAGTACGGTTGCCAAGATTGTAGCAATGCAATTACGGCTTTTCTATGTAGATACTGGTGCTATGTATCGGGCTATCGCTTATAAGGTGCTTAAAAGCGGGGCATCAATAGACGACGAATCTAGGGTAAGTCAAATAGCTAAAACGACGGAAGTTGTGCTCGATCATTCGGAGGAGAGAATTGTTTGGTGTGATGGCGAGAATATCACGCAAGCTATACGCAACCCCGAAATTTCACGGGCGGTTTCGGTTGTGGCTGCCTATCAGGGGGTAAGAGATCGTTTAGTGGAACTTCAACGCCTGGAGGCTAGGCGCGGAGGCGTGGTTATGGATGGTCGTGATATCGGGACACACGTCCTGCCAGACGCTGATTATAAAATTTTCTTAACAGCGACACCTGAGGAACGGGCAAGACGACGGTGGATAGAACTCACGGAGGCCGGGAAAGTTGTAGCTTACGATGAAGTCGCTCAAGATATGCTGAAACGTGACCGTTCAGATAGTGAGAGAGAGGTTTCACCGTTAAGACCTGCTCAAGATGCAATTATTCTCGATACAACGGGTTTAAGTGTGGAAGAACTGGTAGCGGAAATTCTTAAGTTGACTCAGGAGGTTGAATCATGACGCTTTATAGTTTTGCGAAGAGGATGTTTCGCCTGCAGTTTCGTGTTATGGGGTGGAAAGTAGAAGGCGCGGAGAACTTGCCTTTGAGCGGACCCGTAATTTTAGCCATTAANNTATTTTCCATTCCGATTTTGGGGACGATTTTTTCTAAACTTGGCGCTTTTCCAGTCAAACGAGGGCAGGGAGATATGAATGCCATCCGTCAATCTTTAGCAATCTTAAAGCAAGGGCGCATCTTAGGTCTTTTTCCTGAAGGAACTCGTTCAAAGACAGGAGAGATTCAAAAAGGAATGCCGGGAATGGTCCTGCTCATGGAAAAGAGTCAAGCTTCTGTTGTCCCGGTAAAGGTTTACGGGACAGCAAACTTAATGACTAAAGGGTGGGGCAAAATTGGGGTTGTAATCGGTAAGCCCTTGACCGCTCAAATGCTAAAGGCTCCTGAAGGGGTGGAAAACCGCCGTGAATGGATTGCGGATCGTATTATGCAAGCAATGATCGAATTACCCAAAGCCAAGTAGCTTTGTAGGGGGTAGTCCTATTTGTGGGGGACATACCTACTTTCTCGGGGACACTCATGTCCCGAAGAACAACTATTACTTCAGCAGGTTTGTCTCCATTCCTTAAAATCTCAGAAATATGGCAGGAATTTTGGAGTAGAATAGAGAATTAGTTCTGTACTTTGTTGGGGACATTCCTTCCCGAAGAACAGCTTATACTTCAGCAGGTGTGTCCCCTTTCATTAATAGGAGGTTCTTAGTTTTGAAAGTCAAGATGGCAGCAAAAGCTGGGTTCTGTTTTGGTGTGGAACGTGCCTTAGAAATGGCAGAACGAACAGCAGAAACTTCACAGGCAGTTTCACTCGGGCCCCTTATTCATAATCAGCAGGTCGTAAAACGCTTGTCAGAACGTGGTATTCGTGTAGTCGATGATCTGAGTGACGTAACCTCTGATCAAGCCCTGATTATTCGCTCCCATGGTGTAGCACCTAGTGTTTATCAGGGGGCTGAGAATAGAGGTGTCCGCGTGGTCGATGCCACGTGCCCTTTTGTCCAGAAAGCACAACGACTGGCTGCCGAGTCAGCTAAGTTAGGGCGACAAGTGATTGTCATGGGAGATAAACATCATCCTGAGGTCCAAGGAATATTAGGGTGGGCTGGAGAACAGGCCATTCCCATCCAAACGGTCGAAGAGGCCAAGGAACTTGAATATTATCCACATTTAGCTGTTTTAGCTCAGACGACCCAACTTGCGGAAAATTTTATCAGGATAGTCGAAGAGTTGAAACTCCATACGGGTGATATAACCGTTCACAACACGATCTGTAACGCAACTGCTGAACGACAAAAAGTGGCTCGAGAGTTAGCAGAGACTGTTGATATTATGGTCGTTGTCGGTGGGCGAGATAGCGCAAATACTCGAAAACTGGCGAGCATCTGCGCGGAACGCACCAAAACATACCTTATTGAAACTGCAGAGGAATTGAAATCGACTTGGTTTAGCGAAGCCGAAAGTGCCGGTTTAACAGCGGGGGCTTCTACACCGGATTGGATCATTGAGGAGGTTTATAAAAAAATGTCTGAAATGAATGAAAATGAAATGAATATGGATAGTTGGCTAGAAAATTTACAAGAAATCCAGCTTGGTTCGCGGGTTACCGGTACTGTCGTTAAAATGACAAGAGAGGAAATCTTCGTCGATATTGGTTGGAAATGCGAGGGAGTCATTCCTATCAGTGAGTTTTCTATCCGGCAAACTAACCTAGAGGACGTTGTAGCGATTGGGGATACCGTGAGTGCAGTCGTGATTCGTGTGGAAAATGAGGAAGGGCATACCGTTCTTTCCAAACGGAAAGCAGATGAAGAGGGTGCTCACGAACGTTTAGAGAAAGTCGCAGAAACTAAAGAAGAAATCCAGGCTAAAGTCGTTGAGGTTGTCAAGGGCGGGTTAGTAGTTGATGTGGGACTGCGAGGGTTTGTTCCAGCTTCTCAAATCCAGTTGGGATATGTGGAAGATCTAAATCAGTTTTTAGGGCAAACCTTACGCTTAAGATTAATAGAATTTGATTCATCGAAAAGGAAAGTGGTTCTTTCTCAGAAAATCATTTTGGAAGAAGAACAAGCGATTAAACGCCAACAATTACTGGAAACCCTCAAAGAGGGTGAAGTAGTGTCAGGCACAGTCAAGCGGATGACTGACTTTGGTGTCTTTGTCGATATCGGTGGGATGGATGGCCTGCTGCATATTTCGGATATGGCTTACACGCGGCTTAAGCACCCGTCAGAATTGCTGGCGATTGGGGACGAGGTTGAAGTCCAAGTCTTAAGATTAGATCATCAAACCGGAAAATTAGCCCTAGGTCTTAAACAACTTAAAGAGAGTCCATGGGGTCAAGCGGCTGTTAATTATCCAGTGGGAGCTATCATTCAGGGCAAAGTTGTACGTATCGCTACGTTTGGCGCATTTGTGGCCCTCGGTGAAGGTATGGACGGATTGGTTCATATTTCCCAATTGTCAGATCAACGGGTTAATAAAGTCGAAGATGTGCTTAAAGTCGGAGATACAGTGACTGCAAAGGTCATTCAGTGTAAAACAGAGGAGAAAAGGATAAGCTTAAGTATCAGGGAGGCGATTGCAGACTCCGCTCGGGCCAATGATACTCAGGCTTTAGCGGGCCAAGCTGAAATCCAACCGGTAACCATAGGAGATGCCCTAGGAAAGGCTTTCCACTTGGAAAACCAAGCAGAGTAAGCTCTTATACGGGTTTGTTAAATCGAGGCATTATTGACTTCCTGTTCTACGGCGCAGGAAGTCATTTTGGCAAAAACCAAGTTTCTCTATTAAAGAAAGGGGATTCTAATGGCTAAGCGAAAACTAGATCTGCCGATTGATTTCCCCATATTATTCTTAACCCTGGCACTTTTAGCTTTTGGATTAATTATGATTCTTAGCGCGGGTGCCGTAAGAGGATTTAACGCCACGGATAATTCGTACTTTTATGTTACTCAACAATTAAAGTGGGCGATTGTAGGTTCTTTTTTCGCCCTGGTGGCCATGATAATCCCTTATACTTTTTTGCGGCGGCTTGCCGGATTAGGCGTCATCATAAGTATGATCTTACTGATTGCAATCATCTTTACTGATGCGGGGATCGAAGCGGGTGGTTCAGCCCGGTGGATTAAAATTTTAGGATTTACAGTTCAACCTTCAGAAGTTGCTAAACTTGCCTTGGTACTTTTTTATGCCCATATATTAGATCGTTATCCAATTAAGCAGGGCAAAGATTGGCGTATCCCCTTAGGTATCCTTATACCGATTACACTGCTTGTTTTGGCCCTTGTCTACAAACAACCAGATTTAGGGACAGCGATGGTCTTAGCACTGACCTGTACCGTCATGCTGTTACAGACGGAACTGCCGACATTCTGGTTTGTAGCTGCTGTACCGACCCTTGGAGTACCGCTCTTATATTTAATCTATAATACAGAATACCAATGGAATCGAATTTTGGTCTGGCTAGACCCCTGGAAAGATGCTATGCATTTAGGATATCAGATTACGAATGCGGAGATTGCCTTCGGCTCGGGCGGTTTGTTCGGAGTTGGTTTGGGACGAAGTCTGCAAAAATATGGCTTCCTGCCGGAAAACCATACAGATATGATCTTTGCCATTGTAGGAGAAGAACTGGGCTTAATCGGTACTGTATTTTTACTATTCCTCTTTATAGCGTTGTATGCCCGAGCTTATCATGTCATTAGTGGATGCCCAGATCGCTTCGGACGGTTATTGGGCTTTGGCTTGATATCCACGTTAGCTATTCAGACGACCGTCAATTTATCGGTGGTTACTGGTGTACTCCCAGTAACAGGGATTACCCTACCCCTGATCTCTTATGGCGGAAATTCTCTGGTCATCACCTTGGCCAAACTCGGTCTGATCTTGAATATAACTCGATATAAAAAGATACCCAAGCTTAGGATGGTCAAGAGCCCACCCAAACATCGCGGTGTAAACTCCTTCTAAACGGGGATAATAGGAGAAATATCCGTCGTAAGGTGGGAGTCATGTGTTATTTCCCTATGGAGAATGGCTAATTCTATTCTTAACCCTTGAGACTCGGGTAGAAAAAAGAGCTTCTCGGCATTTTTTTCTTAGCTTGACCATGGCCTGGATCATTGGAAAATCTTTGGAATTCATCGTTCCCGCGTCATTGCCCTGGAATTGGCACTTCGCACGTCTGATGGTTATCTTAGTCTTTTGGGTATGGGCGCTGCAACGGACTGAACGATGGATTCTGCCTCTTATAGTTACCAGCCTAGTAGTCTGCCTAGAAACCTTATTTCAAGTCAATGAACCAGGGGTGTTGCCTTATGGAACAGGCATTTTCTCGTTAATCCTAGTTATAGTCGCTTGGCTGAGTGCAAAATCCTTTTGGGGAACAGCAGCCGCCTTAGCAGGAAGCTTACTCCTAAATCAAGCCTTTGTGCGTTTTACTTACGATGGTATCGTCAGACATGCCGACTTACCCGACGAATTTGTTTGGAATTTTGGTGTCTGGTTCTTCGTGCTTTGGGCTGGTTTACGTCTGGGTTGGCAGTCTCATCTTGAGCGGAAACTGGAGAAAGCGACCGCTGATAAATTGTCTACAAGCAGTGTCAGTGCTTACGAACCTCGGGAGGAGCACGAACTCCAGTAGCAGGCGGGTTTGATATGTAGTATACTTGTAAACGATTGAGGCATGGAAATAGGCCCTGATCTGAATTGTCAGGAGGATGAATAGTTTGTCGAAGGGGCTTGTGGTCACAGCCGTCCATACAGGTAGTATTGCTGAAGAAATGGAGATTGAAGTCGGGGACCGTGTTCTTGAAGTCAACGAAGAAAAACTGAACGATCTTATTGACTTTCAGTTTGGCATATCCGAGGATGAGTTCATGCTGCTTATCGAGAAGAAGAACGGTAAGCAATGGGAGATCGAGATTGAGAAAGCTCCAGGAGAATTCCTAGGTCTCCAAGTGGAAATGAGTTCTCAAGGGCTAAAAACTTGTCGCAATAATTGCACATTTTGTTTCGTGGCTCAAATGCCAAAAGGAATGAGGTCGTCGCTTTACGATAAAGACGATGATTACCGCTTATCGCTAACTCAAGGAAGTTTTATTACTCTTTCAAATTTAAGTGAGGAAGAAATAGAGAGGATCATTTCCCTTCATCTCAGCCCGCTCTATGTTTCCGTCCACGCTTGGAACCCTGAAGTACGTGCCCGTATGATGAGAAACCCTCAGGCCGGAAAGTTGCCAGAGCAAATCAAACGCTTTGCTGAAGCTGGAATCGCTGTCCATGCTCAAGTGGTGGTGGTTCCGGATCATAACGATGGTGAGGTTTTGGCTGAAACTATCGAACAGCTAGGGGGACTTTATCCAGCTATACAATCTATCGCTGTCGTTCCGGTGGGCTTAACCCGCTACCGTGAACACCTTACAAGCTTGCGTGGATTCACTTCGGCTGAGGCTGGTCAGATTGTGGTAGAAGCTGAGTTGTGGCAAAAGAAATTCCTTTCCTTGACAGGCCGACATCTTGTCTATTATGCGGATGAATTTTATGTTTTGGCTGGTCGGGAATTTCCGAATTTTACTGTTTATGATGAGTTTCCACAACTTGAAAACGGTGTGGGGATGGCCCGTAAATTTATAACTGAGCTGGAATCGGTTTGGGAGCTTTTACCCAATCAGTTAGCTGAACGCCATGTCCATCTTATAACGGGGATCTCTGCGCAGGTTTTTTTTGAATCATGGAGTCAGCGCTTAATGGCTCGAATCAAGGGTTTGAAGCTATCAGTACATGGGATACGCAATGACTTTTTTGGAACATCTGTGACGGCTGCCGGATTATTAACGGCCCAAGATATCGCCCATCAATTGGAGGATTTAGCAGGGGAAGAATTTTTTATCCCTCGTGTGATGCTCAAGGCTGATGAAGATCTCTTTCTGGATGATCATGATGTTAAGTGGTTAGAAGAAAAGGTCAATGGCAAGGCTAGTATTGTTGAAAATCATGGCGTAGCATTCTTAGAACATCTAATTGGGGATTCTTTGGAGGTGGGACGATTTGAGTAAACCTGTAGTAGCTATTGTAGGACGGCCGAATGTCGGAAAGTCTACTTTATTTAACCGCATTACGGGCGGTCTTGTGGCCATTGTTGAAAATATGCCTGGAGTGACAAGAGATCGACTGTATCGAGATGCAGAATGGCTGGGACGGAAATTTACCTTGATTGATACTGGGGGAATTGAATTTAAGGATGAGGGGACACCCATCCCGGCCCAGATGCGCAGACAGGCAGAAATTGCCATGGAAGAAGCGGATGTCATTATTTTTGTCGTAGATGCTCAGATATCAACGACCCCAGATGATGATATGATTGCCAGAACACTACGTCGGTCGGGAAAGCCCGTCTTGCTGGCAGCCAATAAAGTAGAAAACTTCGAAAAGATAGAAGGTCAACTCTATGACTTTTTAAGCTTAGGGTTAGGGGATGCCATCCCAATTTCTGCTGTACATGGGATGAATACCGGGGATTTACTCGATATGGTCATAGCTAATTTCCCGGAGAATGATGAAGACGAGTATGACCCCGATGTGATAAGAATTTCTGTGATCGGTCGTCCGAACGTTGGAAAATCGTCCTTGGTCAATACGATGCTAGGCAAAAACAGAGTTATTGTCAGTAACATACCAGGAACAACCCGGGATGCCATTGATACTCCCTTTGAACAAGACGGAAAGCATTACGTCCTGATTGATACGGCAGGGATGCGCCGTAAATCTCGTATTGATGAGCTGACGGAGCAATATAGTGTTGTGCGATCTCTTCGGGCAGTCGATCGCTCTGACGTGATTCTTATGCTTATCGACGCAGTCGATGGAGTTACAGAACAGGACAAAAAGATTGCTGGGTATGCTCATGAAGCAGGTAAAGCAATTATTTTAGTGGTCAACAAATGGGATCTCGTGGAAAAAGATGAGAAGACTATTAATAAATTTGAAAAGACAATTCGCGAAGAATTAGGATTTATGCAGTATGCACCAACCATGTTTATTTCCGCCTTAACAGGACAGAGGGTTAATAAGATCTTGGACCTTGTGGATTTCGTAGTCGAGCAAAACTCTACTCGCGTGACAACGGCAACCTTGAATACCTTGCTGAGAGAGTGGGTTCATCTCAATCCGCCTCCCTCCGATAAAGGAAGGCGCTTAAAAGTAAGATACCTTACTCAAGTGGGAGTAAAGCCGCCCACGTTTGTGTTCTTTGTGAATGATCCAGAATTGATGCATTTCTCCTATAAACGATATTTAGAGAATCAGATGCGAAAACATTTCGGGTTCGAGGGTACTCCGATCCGAATTGTCGTTCGACAAAAAGATGAAGAGAAAGAGAAGGATTAAACCAAATGCCACGCTACCTAATTTTTATCTTAGCGTATAGCTTGGGTGCCATTCCTTTTGCCTATTTAGCAGGCCAACTCAAAGGGATAGACGTACGTCGGCATGGCAGCGGGAATATCGGCACGACGAATGCCTTTCGCCTTTTGGGGGTTAAACTGGGCATTTTAGTGCTGCTCGGAGATTTTTTAAAAGGGGCCTTAGCTGCTTTCCTTGGTTATTGGGCCTACGGACCCTGGGGAGGGATTATTGGCGGGTTTCTAGTGATGACAGCTCATAGCTGGAATCCCTTATTCAAGTTCCGCCCTAGTGGCAAAGGAGTCGCCGCAGGATTTGGAATTATTACAGTCCTGATGCCGAAAGTCATGTTTGTGGCGATTGCCCTTTTCTTGCTGGTAGTAGTCATTACACGTTTTGTTTCAATGGGTTCCGTTGTTGGTGCTCTTGCGGTTGCTATCACTGTTTTTGTTTTTCAGGAACCCTTTGCGTATCGAGTTTTTGGCTTGGTTGCCGCCTCTGCTGTGATCTACCTACATCGGAGTAATATTAAACGAGTCATCAATGGAACAGAACACCGATTTGGCGACAAACAATAATCGAAGTCCGAGGTCCGTGATTCGAGGTTCGAGGGTTATGGTATTTTTACGTGGACCACTTGATATTCGAACTACGAACTTCGAATATCGAACATCGAGTAGGGGGAATAATATGCCGAATATAACAGTTTATGGTGCGGGGAGCTGGGGAAGTGCTTTAGCTGTGCTCATGGCCAATGCTGGGCATCAGGTTGCCCTTATCGGACGTAATCCTGATGAAATGGAACGTTTGAAGAAGCAACGCGAAAATGCCCGTTATTTGCCAGGCGTTAGTTTACCGCCCCAACTTCTGCCAACCACCGATCTCAAACAATTAAATGCTGATTTGGTCGTGTTCAGCGTGCCATCCCATAGTGTCAGAGAGGCTGCCCAATTCGTAAAGCCTTACCTAAGGCAAGGGTGTATCGTAGTCAATACGGCGAAAGGTTTAGAGGATAAAACACATCTCCGCCTTTCGGAAGTCTTGAAAGAGGAGCTTCCACACCATCCGATTGCTGTCTTGTCCGGTCCCAGCCATGCCGAAGAGGTAGCCAGAGATATGCCGACCACTGTCGTAGTGGGCTCGGATGTCAAGACTGCCGAGACGGTCCAAGACATGATGATGACCTCGAAATTTAGAATTTATACCAATCCCGATGTCATAGGGGTAGAATTAGGTGGAGCCTTAAAAAATATCATTGCCCTGTGTACTGGAATTGCCGAGGGGTTAGGCTTTGGCGACAACACCAAAGCTGCTCTGATGACTCGAGGATTAGCAGAAATTGCCCGTTTGGGCGTGGCGCTAGGTGGGCATCCCTTAACCTTTGCTGGATTATCTGGCGTTGGCGACCTGATTGTGACCTGTACCAGCCTGCATAGCCGTAATCGGAGGGCGGGTGTCGCTCTTGGGCAGGGAAAACCTTTAGAAACCGTCCTTAAAGACGTAGGAATGGTGGTTGAAGGGGTTAGAGCGGCCCGTGTAGCCTATGAGCTTAGTATTGAGAAAAACGTCTCAATGCCTATCACAGAACAAGCCTACAAAGTACTCTTCGAAGGGGCCGATCCCCAAGAGGCGGTCGTTGATTTAATGTCACGCGGGAAACGCCATGAACTTGAAGAAGTTGTGGAGATGAGTTGGTTAAGATAGTATACATATTTTANNGCCAATATACTTATACTGCTTAATGTGCTAGTCCGGTTATTGGGAATCCACGGGTTACAGGGAGGTGGAAGGGGAGATAAGGTGGAGGCCCTTCCCCAAATTTTGGGACAGCACTCAAAAGGGAGGGAAATTAAATGGAAAAAGTAGACATTTTCAGGGATATCGCTGAACGCACAGGGGGCGATATCTACCTCGGTGTCGTCGGGCCAGTCCGTACAGGAAAGTCCACCTTTATCAAACGGTTCATGGACCTCCTCGTCCTGCCCAACATCCTAGATGCATTTGAACGGGAACGGGCCAAAGATGAGCTTCCGCAAAGTGGGACAGGGAGAACGATCACGACGACTGAGCCTAAGTTTATCCCATCAGAATCCGTAGAAATCGTCGTCAAAGACTCAATTCACATGAATGTTCGTTTGGTCGACTGTGTAGGCTACAGTGTCGAGGGTGCTTTAGGGTACGAGGCTGAAGACGGTGAAGAACCACGAATGATGAAAACATCCTGGAGTGACGAGCCTATGTCATTTCAAGATGCAGCAGAAATGGGCACCCGTAAAGTGATTACTGACCATGCCACGATTGGCATTGTAGTCACAACCGATGGATCTATTACGGATATTCCTCGGGATGCTTATCTCGATGCTGAAGAGCGGGTAATTACCGAACTCCGGCAACTGGGGAAACCATTTGTGGTGGTATTGAATACGACCCGTCCTTATGCTGATAACACACAGGAGTTGAGCCGTTCTCTCGAGGAGAGGTATGGAATACCCGTTATTGCTATGAATTGTCTGGAAATGACTCAGGAAGATATTACACAGATTCTCGAAGAAGTATTATATGAGTTCCCCGTAGCTGAGGTTAATATTGATCTTCCAAAATGGGTTGAGGAACTGGATCCTAGTCATCCAGTTCGGGCAGCTTTTGAAGAAACGATTCGCAAGGCCATTGACGGCGTTCGGCGCTTGAGAGATATCGATCAGGCCTTAGATGCTTTACTGGAATGCCAATATGCCCAAGATGTCATTCTTAAAGAGATGAACTTAGGCAGCGGAATCGCTAATGTAGAAATCACCGCCATCGATGGACTCTTTAAAACAGTCCTCCAAGATTTTACGGGGATTGAAATTGAAGGAGATCATTCCTTGCTTCGTTTAGTCTTAGATTATAGCAAAGGCAAGAAAGAATGGGATAAACTGTCCGCGGCCATTGAAGAAGTTCGTCTCAACGGCTATGGCGTGGTCACTCCTCAACTGGAAGAAATGTTCCTAGAGGAACCAGAACTTGTCAAGCAAGGGGGACATTATGGAATTAAGCTCAAGGCTAGCGCTCCATCCTTGCACATTATTAGAGCGGATGTAACGACAGAAATTACGCCTTTGATTGGAACAGAGCGGCAAGCCGAAGAACTGGTCAAGTATATGTTGGATGAGTTTGAAAGCGACCCGAAGAAGGTCTGGGAATCGAATATCTTTGGCAAATCATTGCATGATTTGGTTCGTGAAGGTATCCAAAATAAGCTATATAAAATGCCGGAAAATGCTCAACATAAACTGCAAGATACCCTGCAACGGATTGTCAACGATGGCAGTGGAGGACTTATTTGCATAATTATCTAGCAAAGAATCGAGAGTAGATTTAAGAGGACGCTGGAACGCCGCGCAGTGCGGTATTCAGCGTTCTTTTTAATGTTTTGGAATCCTAAAATATTTGCACGGGTGCATAAATTGTGTTGTAATTTTCTGATAAATAATATATTCTAAGAGCAGGGGTAAATCAATATGCGCATTTGCAAAGTGATTAAATTTTAAAAACCTAGTGTAATAGCGGTTTTTAAGGAGTTTTATTGCATATTTTAGAAGTGATAAACACCTAATAAGCTTAATATTAATATGTATGTGTGAAGATGCAATAATATGCATTTGTGCATAATCTAAGATCTTTGCTGGGGCATATGGAAAAACCCATTGAGAGGAGGTGAAAACATATGGCAAACTTACTTTCACCAATATCAGGAAATGTTTGGAAAATCCACGTAGCTGTTGGCGATGTGGTGGAAATCGACGATGAGTTAGTAATTCTTGAAGCCTTGAAAATGGAGACCCCTATCTACGCTTCTGATGCTGGCACAGTAACTGAGCTCAAAGTCAAAGAAGGGGAAAGTGTGAGCGAAGACCAGGTATTAATTGTAATTGAGTAAATTGTCCATATATCTAGTCGAGATATCTTTGCCCCTGCTCTGTTAATTTGAGGGGCAAAGATATACCTGATTATGTCATCAAGTAAAGCAACTTCCTAACCAAGAAGAATTCCCCCTAAGTTATAGATCGGTTTTTGGTTTGGTATTTCATAGACCATTAATCAAAGAAGATGAGAAGGGAGATCGTAATATCTATGCATAGAAAGCAAACTGCCTTGCGACCCTACTTCGAAAAGATGTCCGATATTGGGAAACCTTTAAGTGCAGGAGAAATAAAACGAACTGAAGACAACGTGAAATTTATTCAAGAACAAGAGGAAATAATTTCCAAGGCCATCGAAACAGTAAAAAATGCGGGCACTCCTGCTGAGAAAATTCGAAAAAGAGGTCAGATGACGGTTTGGGATAGGCTCGATTATCTGGTTGATGCCGGAACTTGGTGTCCTTTACATACACTTTATAATCCAAATGACAATGAAGAAGGATGCACTGGTGTTGTAGACGGACTAGGTAAAATAGATGGAAAATGGGCAGTGATTATTGCTTTTGATAATAAGGTCATGGCAGGAGCTTGGATTTCTGGCCAATCTGAGAATATCTTAAGGGTCACTGACTTAGCCAAAAGGCTGAATGTTCCTTTAGTTTGGCTTACTAATTGTAGTGGGGTTAAATTAATGGAGCAAGAAAACGTCTACGCCGATCGACGCGGCAGCGGTACGACGTTTTTCAGGCATGCTGAGCTGAATCGGCTTGGAATTCCGATCTTAAATGGTATTTATGGCACAAACCCGGCTGGCGGTGGCTATCAAGGAATCAGTCCTACGATTCTTATAGCCCATCAGGATGCCAATATTGCTGTGGGAGGAGCCGGGATTGTTGGAGGGATGAATCCAAAGGGTTATTTCGACTTGGAAGCAGCCCAAGACTTAATCAATGCCACTAAAGGATTTAAGGAAAAGGCACCGGGTCGGGTAGAGACTCATTTTGATCAAACCGCCTATTTTAGAGAAGTTTATGATACTGAAATTGGCGTCTTAGATGGGATTAAAGAGTATATGAGTGGTATGCCAGCCTTTGATCCCAAAGTTTTTCGCGTGGCTGAGCCGGCTGAACCCAAGTTTCCTCTCCTAGATCTGAATAGAATTATTGCTGCCAACCAAAAAAGACCCTATGATGCTACTCAAGTATTAGCCCGTCTTACGGATAATAGCGAATTCATGGAGTATAGGCCTGATTATGGACCGGAGGTCTTTACTGGGGTAGCTAAAATTGACGGTTTCCCGGTCGGAGTAATCGGCAACAGACAAGGAATAATACCTAAATATCCAGAGTACGCAGAAGGAGCCTATGTTGGCGTAGGCGGTAAACACTATCGTCAGGGACTTATCAAACAATGCGAATTCGTGACCATGTGTGGTCGGGATAATTTGCCCATCATCTGGCTGCAAGATACAACAGGCATCGATGTAGGAGATATTGCGGAAGAGGCTGAATTGCTCGCCATTGGTCAGAGCTTGATTTACTCCATCGAAAAAACGGATGTCGCTATGATGTGCATCGTCTTAAGAAAAGGAACTGCTGCAGCTCATTATATTATGGGAGGTCCCCAAGCTAATGAAAATAATGCCTTTACCCTGGGAACTCCATTAACAGAAATTTATGTGATGCACGGGGAAACCGCTGCTGCCGCTTCCTATGCGCGAAGGCTGGTCAAAGAACAAGACGCTGGTAACGATTTAGGACCAACCATTGACAAGATGAACCAAATGATTAAAGACTACGAAGCGAAATCAAGACCGGTGTACTGTGCTCAACGAGGGTTTGTGGATGAGATTGTTTCCCTCCCAGACTTAAGAAAATATTGTGTGGCTTTTGCAGGCGCAAATTATCAAAATCCTAAGTCTATCACACCAATTCATCAAATGATCCTACCTAGGTCGATCAAGGGATAAGCAAGATTCTTACTCTTTGGGGTAATTACCTATCCTAATGGGATAGTTTCCTGTTTAAGTCTACATTTCCAGGGAAATCAAGAAACGAAATTGTAAGGAGATGTGAATAATGGGAAGGGAATGCTTAAAGTTTCGGATAACCCCTCAAGAGAATAAGGATAATCATTTGCTTTATCAGAAAGACGGTTTTTTAGCCAGGATTATCCTGAACAGACCGGAGAAGAATAATGCCTTTTCTTTACCGATGATTCGGAAATGGGCAGAGGCACTTCAAGACGCACAAGAGGATCAAAACATAAGGGTTATCGTGGTGACTGCCATGGGTAAGGCCTTTTCCGCCGGCGGGGATATCGATGCCATGCTTAATGGAAAAGGATTTGTCGGATGTGATGATCAAGGTGAGTCATGGGGCGATAAGGCCATCGACCGTAAACGGGCTTTGACAAGCCTCATCCATAAAATTGCATTGACACTGGACATAATGGATAAACCAGTTATTTGCGGTATTAACGGAATGGCCATAGGCGCAGGCCTTGATATGGCTTTAATGTGCGATATCAGGGTAGTTGCAGATGATGCGCAGCTTTCTGCCAGTTACGTGAAGGCAGGCCTTGTACCCGGAGACGGTGGTGCTTTTTATTTGCCGCGATTAGTAGGAGTTGCCAAGGCTTTAGAAATCTTATGGACTGGGGATTTTATCTCAGCCTACGAAGCAGAAAAAATGGGTATGGTCAACAAAGTTGTCCCCGCGTTGGAGCTAGAACAAGCTACCTTAGAGCTGGCTAGAAAAATAGCGGATTCCCCTCCAGTATGCGTGCAAATGATTAAGCGGGCTGTTTATTCAGCTCAACGCACGAACGATTTGCGGACAGCGTTAGATTTAATTTCTTCCCAAATGGCTATTGTTTCTGAAATGTCTGACCACAGGGAAGGGTTGGCAGCCCTTAAAGAAAAACGTAAACCAATTTTTACTGGTCATTAATTACAGGAGGGAGAGGGGAAAAATGGATTTTGGATTAACCGAAGAGCAAAGAATGATTCAAGAGATGGCTCGTGATTTTGCAGAAAAGGAAATTGCTCCGTATGTTGAGGAAGACGAAGATAATCATTACTATCGCCGAGAGATCCTTACTAAAATGGGTGATTTAGGCCTGCTAGGTTGGAGCATCCCTGAAGAGTATGGCGGAAATGGCATGGGCTGGATGGAAGCTGTCGTGGCTTTATATGAAATTGCTAAGGTTCATACGTCTTGGAGGCTAAGTATTAGCGGCAACGTCTGGGGTCCGGCGATGACGATAAATGAATGGGGTACCGAGGAACAAAAGCAAAAGTATATACCCCGTCTGGTCAGTGGCCAAGCTGTAGGGAGCTTTGCGATAACTGAGGCCAACACGGGTTCTGATGTGGCTAGTATGAAAACTTCTGCCGTAGATAAGGGTGACCACTGGTTGGTGAATGGCTCCAAAATGTGGATATCAGGCGGACACACTTGCGATATTGGACTTCTCTATGCGGTCACAGAAAAAGGAGCAGGAACGAAGGGTTTATCCTGTTTTATCGTGGACTATAATAATACCCCGGGTATTACAAGAATTCCCATTCTCAAAAAGGTGGGCATGTGGCCTGCTCCGACTTCAGAACTGGTGTTTGAAAACGCTGTGATTCCAAAGGAAAACCTTTTAGGTCCTCTTAATAAGGGTTTCTTGATTTGTATGTGGATGTTAAATAACACACGTATGGGTTGTGCCACTGGTTCGGCAGCGCTTTCTGCGGCCTGTCTAGAGGGGGCAGTTCAATATGCCAATGAGCGTACCCAGTTTGGCAAACAGATTGGAAAATATCAAATGATCCAGCAACAGCTTGCTGAAATGAAACTAGAAGACGAAGCTGCTAAATACCTGGTTTATCGAGCTGCCTGGCTCAAGGAAAACAAATTGCCAAACCAACAAGCGACTTCGATGGCTAAACTATTCGGCTGTAATGCAGCAGTTCATGGTGCAAACATGGCCATGAAAATCTACGGCTCATATGGTTATTCAACCGAATATCCTTGTGGTCGATGGCTCCGCGATGCCAAGCAGTTTGAAACCCTCGAAGGAACGTCCAACATTCATATGCAGATTATTGCCAACATCGAGCTTGGTTACCAGCCAAATAGGTAGTTTACTAATTTAACTACCCTTTAAAAAATAAACATAAATTTTAGTATTATTATTCCTAATTTCCGATGATGAGGGGGGAACGAGTTTGTTGCGTGTCGGTCAAGTGATGTCACGACTTTCCGTATGTCTTTACAGTTACCACACTATAGGGGATGCACTTACTTTAATAAAGGAGAGAAAAGTGACGGGCTTGCCTTTACTCAACGATCAAGGTCGTCTGATGGGTATGGTTACCAAAGAGCAGATTTTCGAGAAGGGCCTAGAAAACTTCAATGCGGAGAATAAGGCTGTCGACTATTTGACGACTCGTTTCCTTCCTTTAAAGGAAGACGCGTTATTAGAAGATGTTAGGGAATTACCTTTTGATATTTACCCAGTCTTGAATAACCAAGAAGAAATTACTGGAGTGGTGACCAGATATTCTTTGATGAATGCTTATCTTCAACAGGTCCAATTACGCAGTCAAGAACTTGAAGCGGTCTTTGACTCGGCCCATAATGGGATTTTAGCTATCAATAAACAGGGAATTATTACATCTCTCAACCCAGCAGCAGAAAGACCCACTATGTCAACTAAAGAAAAAGCGGTTGGACGTTTTTTAAACGATATTATTATCCCAACAGGTCTCTTAGAGGTTGTACGCAGTGGAATACCGGAATTTGGGACTAAATTTAAAGTGGGTCGCAGACTGTATATCTCTAATCGGACTCCGATTATTAAAGATGGGGAAGTAGTAGGGGCGGTAGGCGTTTTCCAAGATGTTTCTGAGCTAGAAAAGATTTTGCAAGAACTGAGAAGTGTAAAACAACTTAATGAGGAGCTCCAGACAATTATTGTTTCTTCTTATGACGGATTAATCATTTGTGATGGCCAGGGTGAAATTCTTCGTTGTAACCCTGCTGTGGGCAGGATCTTGGAAGTTCCTTGGGCAGGTCTGGTAGGAAAGCCGTTTAAAGACCTTGTGGATAATGGAGTTTTCCAGAAAAATATTATCCAATTGGTTAAAAAACAGGATGGTTTAGCAAGTATTTTGGAAAGACCTTTTGATAAGCATTCTCTAGTTATCACGGGCAACCCAGTTTATAGTGAAGAAGGGGAAATTGTAAAAATTGTTATCAACATTCGAGATACGAGTGAGTTAGTATTTTTACGAGAAGCTCTGGAAGAAAGTAAACAACTATCAGAAAAGTATCAGTCTCAGATTGTTCAGATGAGGAATCAGCAGGAAATGGGTGCAGAGTTGAGGTCCTGTTCGGTTATCATGAACAACGTCATGGATCTTGCTTCGAGGGTAAGCCAAGTCGATTCACCAGTCGTCTTAGTAGGGGAACAAGGGGTAGGTAAGGAAGAAATTGCTAAATTAATTCATTTAAATAGTAAACGTAGTAAAGCTCCTTTTTACAAATTGAATTGCGGATCCCTTCCTAACCAGCTCTTAGAGATTGAACTATTCGGCCAAGGAATCTCTGAGGATAACGGTAATAAGGGAAAAGCAGGGGTATTCGAGTTAGCTGAAAAAGGTAGTGTCTACCTGGAGGATATTGGCAAGATGTCCTTAAGTCTACAAGGACGTCTGTTGCGGATACTGCAAGATAAGACACTGCAAGTTTCAGGTGGAAAAGAAACTATTTCCGTTGATATTAGAATAATTGCCAGTAGCATGAGACCTCTGAAAGAGTTAGTGGAGAAGGGTCTTTTCCGCGGGGATCTCTTCTTTAGTCTCAACGTAGTACCTATTAAAGTTCCAGCCTTAAGGGAACGTAAAGAAGATCTTATTCCCTTGGTTCTTTTTCATCTGGAGCAAAACAATAAGCGACATGGGCTGGAAAAAGTCTTTTCTCCAGAAGCAGTTCATTTATTCTTGAACTATCCTTGGTTAGGTAATGTTCGGGAGATGGCGAACGTCATAGAGAGGTTGGTAGTTACTTCTAACGAAAAGCTTATTTCTGCTCGAGAAGTTGACCACGTACTTTATGAAAAGGAACAAAGCCCTCTTAGGTCCGTTACAGTGGCCGGAGTAATTCCACTTAAAGAAGCTATCGATGATTTAGAACAACAACTTGTTAAGTTAGCTATGAAGCAACACGGAACGACCGTTAAAGCCGCAGAGGCTCTAGGGGTTAATCAGTCCACGGTAGTACGGAAGTTGAAGAAATTAAAAGACATGCAGGAAAATGTCACAAAATCTTGGGACTAGTAGTAAGCAAATTACCATAGAAAGGACGGGATTAGTGTGACTGATTGGGGTTTAGCTGTCAAGGTGTTTGTAAGTGGCGTAAGTATTGTCATGTTGATCATGTTTTTACTACAGCTCTCGGTAAGTGCTAGTTCATTTGTCGTTAGAAGTTTTGAAAAACGTCTAGCAAAAGCAAAGGAATAAGTTAATTAATGTAGAAAGATAGAGAGGAGACGTTTAAGACATGGAGAATGTACTACAAGACTTGATTGCATCCAGCGGCTTTTTTCATCTTACCGTTGGGAATGTGGGTATGTGGATAATAGCTTTTGTACTTATGTATTTGGCCATTAAAAAGGGATATGAGCCCCTGCTCTTATTACCAATTGCCTTTGGAATCCTAGTAGTAAATTTACCGCTGACATATTTAATGCAGCCCGAAGAAGGACTTATCTGGAAATTTTATAACTACGGAATTAAATGGGAAATAATTCCTCCCCTGATTTTTCTTGGTTTAGGTGCGATGACCGATTTCGGCCCCGTGATAGCAAATCCTAAAACTTTGCTTCTCGGCGGCGGTGCTCAAGTGGGAGTTTATGTTACCTTTTTTGTTGCTTTGCTTTTTGGTTTCGACATGAAAGAAGCAGCGTCGATTGGGATCATTGGGGGAGCAGACGGTCCGACCTCAATTTATCTCACATCTAAGTTAGCGCCCCATCTGCTTGGGCCAATAGCAGTGGCAGCTTATTCATACATGGCCCTGGTTCCAGTTATACAACCACCCATCATGAAATTACTGACAACTAAGGATGAACGAAGAATCGTGATGCGAAAGTTACGTGTGGTCAGCAAAACGGAAAAGATTGTTTTCCCAGTTGTTACAGGAATGTTGATTATGTTGATTGTCCCTGCTTCAGCCGCATTAATGGCTATGTTTATGCTTGGCAACTTATTTAAGGAATCAGGAGTTGTCGAAAGGCTTTCGAAGGCGGCCCAAAACGAAATCATGAATACTGTGACAATTTTCCTAGGGCTTTCCGTAGGTGCCACTATGACAGCGGAGATATTCCTCAAAAAAGAAGTAATTTTCTTATTCATTCTCGGTTTATTTGCCTTTTCGATTGCTACAGCGTCTGGAGTTTTGTTAGCAAAGTTAATGAATCTTTTCATAAAAGAGAAAATCAATCCTTTGATCGGAGCTGCGGGGGTTTCTGCCGTACCCATGGCTGCTCGGGTTGTTCATAAAGTAGGCGCAGAGGAAAATCGTCAAAACTATCTCTTAATGCACGCCATGGGTCCTAATGTGGCGGGAGTAATAGGTACTTTAATTGCAGCATCAGTTATGTTGACGTTTTTAAAATAGCATTTTGCAGTTGATGTTGTTTTATAAATTCATAAGGTTATAATTAAATAAAACTTTTTCTTTTTTTATAAGAAGTTATCAGAAAGTTTTAAGTATATTACGAATTATGAATATTTATTATAATGAAACACCAATGCGACATTAGGCTATAACGCCGCATGTCGGTGTTTATACAGGATTAGTTGAGATGGAAGGGGTGAATTAAGACACTCGAAAGATTGGTATTATTTTAATTGAAAAAAATGTATGAGGAGGACGATTTTTAATGAGGAAAGTATTTAGCTTAATAATGGTAATTGTGATTACGCTTGCTATGACAGGTTGTGGAGGTCAAGCTACTCAGGCGCCAGCTAGTTCTAGTCCGGAACCCGTAAAAGAACAAAAAGTGAACGTTGCTACTGGTACTACTTCCGGGGCCTATTATCCGATAGGAAATGCCATGGCTAAAATATGGACGGACAAAGTTCCTGGTGTTAAAGCTTCAGCCCAGTCAACTGAGGCAAGTGCGGCTAATATGAATTTCTTGCAACAAAAGGAAGTCGAAGTTGCCTTTACTATGGCCAATGTAGCTGTGTACGCTTATGAAGGTCAGGATAATTTTGCAGGACGAGCCAACAAGGACCTGCGTGGGATGACGTTTCTGTATCCAAATGTCACGCAAATTGTAGTACGTAAGGATTCAGGTATCAACTCTCTCAAGGATCTTAAAGGAAAGAGATTTGCACCAGGTGCCACTGGGAGCGGGACAGTAACAAACTCTAAGGAAGTCCTAGGAGCTTATGATTTGAATTTCTGGGATAAGGATAAGAGTAACGTTAAAGCCGATTACGTGGGATTCAATGAGGCGAGTGAGTTGTTGAAAAACAAACAGGTCGATGCCTCTAATTTCTCCGGTGCCATGCCCTTGGCTGCGATCTTGGATGTTTCCAATTCAATTGACGTCAAGCTAATTTCTCTTGAACCGGACATGATTAAGGCCATAATCGCCAAGTATCCGTTCTATTATGAATATGTCATTCCAAAAGGCACCTACAAGGGGCAGGATGAAGAAGTGCACACGGTAGCCTTGGCAAATCTATTACTTACACGGGCTGACCTAAGTGAGAAGTTAATCTATGATCTTACTAAGGGTATTTATGATAATATACCAGACCTGATGAATGCCCACGCGATTACTAAGAATATTAAGAAAGAAGATGCTGCAAAAGGAATGGGGACTGTGCCGCTGCACCCGGGTGCAATTAAGTACTTCAAGGAAGTCGGTGTAATGAAGTAAAGTAAAGAGAGTGGTTAGCTGCATGAATGATAAAAAAGGAAAGCGTGACATTCAACAGGTCAACGCATTATCAGAAAACCAAATCACAGAAGAAGAAATTATACAGGAAACTCTGGAAAAATACGACAAAGAGTCGCAATTCCGGAAGTTTGACGCCAAATCAAAACTTGCGTTATTGGTCTCTGTTATAGCTGTTTCATTTTCCATTTTTCATTTGTGGGTAGCGGGTTTTGGAGCGCTAGAGGCCATAAAGTTGCGCTCCATTCACCTGACCTTTGTCATGGTGCTCATCTTCCTGCTTTATCCTGCCCGTAAGAAAGGGTTGCAGAGCAAACCGGGCATTGTGGACTGGTTCATGGTTGGGCTGAGTGTTGTAGTCGGCCTCTATATGGTCTTTGCCAACGAGGCATTAGCAATGCGCGGAGGTCTGGCGATTACCCAGGATTACATCATGGGGGCCTTAGGTATTCTAGTTGTGCTCGAGGCGGGACGCCGGGCCTTAGGCAAAGAGTTGCCGATCCTTGGCGCACTATTTCTCCTCTATGCCTACTTTGGAGAACACATCCCGGGTTCCTTTGGGCATAGCGGCTTCAGCATAAAGCGAATTATTTCCCAAATGTACTTAGGCTCAGAAGGTATTTTCGGTATCGCCCTGGGTGTTTCGGCCACGTTCATTTTCTTATTTATATTATTCGGTGCTTTCCTCGGGGAAACTGGGATGGCCAAGTTGATTAACGATTCGTCAATGGCCATCGCAGGAACTTCACCGGGTGGACCAGCTAAGGTCGCTATATTCGCAAGTGGGATTATGGGAACGATCAGTGGTAGTGCGGTAGCCAATGTAGCTTCTACTGGTGCATTTACCATCCCTCTGATGAAAGGTATAGGTTATAGGCCTCATTTTGCTGCGGCGGTGGAAGCAGTTGCTTCCACCGGTGGTCAGTTCATGCCTCCTATAATGGGAGCTGCGGCGTTTGTCATGGCAGAAATCTTGAATATCCCCTATAAAGACATTATGATTGCCGCGCTGATACCTGCCTTTCTCTACTATTTAGCGGTCTTTTCAATGGTGCACTTAGAAGCACTTAAGACTGGGTTAAAGGGTGTGCCACGTGACCAATTGCCAAACATGAAATTGGTCTTGAAAGAACGAGGACATCTGATATTGCCGCTCGTGGCAATAGTCTATCTGCTTGTAAAAGGTGTAACTCCAACTTATGCTGCTTTCTATGGGATTATTGTTGCGGTAGCTGCAAGCCTCATGCGCAAATCGACTCGAATGAGCTGGCGTGGCTTTTTGAAGGCGTTAGAAATAGGGGCTAAAGGGAGTATCGGTGTAGCTATTGCCACAGCGGTGGTGGGTTTTATCGTCGGGGTATCCTCTCTGACCAGCCTGGGTATTACACTAGGTGACAACATTCTTGCCTTAGCTCACGGCTACTTGTTACCTACCTTGGCCCTGACCATGGTCACAGCTATAATTCTAGGTATGGGAATGCCCACAACAGCGGTCTACATCGTGGGGGCAACCATTGCCGCCCCTGCTCTCCTCAAGCTGGGGATCGCTCCTTTGGCCGCTCACCTGTTCGTATTCTACTTTGGCAACATTTCTAACGTAACCCCACCGGTAGCCTTGGCTGCCTTCGCAGGGGCCGGGATTGCCGGAGCAAGCCCAAGTAGAGTAGGGTGGACTGCGGCACGCTTAGCCTCAGCTGGATTCTTAATTCCTTATATTTGGATTTACTCGCCAGCCTTAATAGCCCAGGGTAGTATGACTGAGATTCTCGGGGCGGTAGTAACCGCGACTATGGGAATTATAGCGCTAGCCTGTGCTGTACAGGGCTATATGCTAACAACTACTAATGTTTTCCATAGATTATTATTGTTTGTAGCTGCTTTTGGCCTGATTAAACCCGGATTGCTTACAGATACAGTTGGTATCTCGGTATTAATATTAGTGTTCCTCTGGCAGCGGTTTCAGCTTAAATCAGAAGAGGCCAAGGGAATCAACCTCTAGTATTAGTTTATTCAGGCAAAAATTATAGGCCAAGATCTTTAGCAGAGTACCTAACAGGTCAGTATAATTGCCTGCCGGAACACTGGTGGGCTATTATACTGTTCTAGAAATCAAGACTTTGGAGAGGGGAAACAGGAATGCAATATTTCATGGAACCAACAGGTGTAGCCATTATTGGAGTAAGCCAGGACTTTAAAACTATTAACGGCAAAATTCTAAAATATTTGTTAGATCATAAGTATCAAGGTCAGATTTATCCGGTTAATCCCAAGTACAAAGAAATCAAAGGACTGATCTGTTATTCTTCGGTAGGGGCTATTCCTGAACAAGTAGATTTAGCTCTGATTGCCGTGGCTGCCGCTCGAGTACCTGGGATTTTGAGGGATTGCGGTGCCAAAGGAATCAAAAGAGCTGTGATCTTTTCTTCGGGCTTTGCTGAAACCGGCGCAGAAGGTAAAGCGATCCAAGACGATATTATCAAGATAGCCCAAGAATTTCAGATGCGCTTAATTGGTCCTAACTGCTTGGGTATTTTGAATGTTTCATCGGGGCTGATCTGTTCCTTTAGCGCTTCCATGGAAATTGAGAGTATCAAGGCAGGCCCGGTAGCCTTAGTATCCCAAAGTGGGGCTGTGGGTTTTATGCTCTTTAATTTGCTGCAAGAGGCCGGGGTTGGCGTTAACTTTGTTATCACAACAGGTAATGAAGCTGATGTAACTGCAGGTGAAGGTTTAGCTTATGTAGTGGAAAATCCCAACAGCAAAGTAATCGTCACCTATTTGGAAGGATTAAGGGATGGCGAGACCTTCAAGAAGACTGCAGAAAAGGCAGCAGAGGCAGGCAAGCCTATTATTGCCTTAAAAGTCGGTAATTCTGCCAGTGGTCAAAAAGCAGCCGCTACACACACAGCGGCGTTAACTGGTTCGGGAGCAGCCTACAAAAGTTACTTTGACAAAATGGGCATCATTCAGGCCAAAGACAGTGATGATGTTATTGACTTGGCCCAAGCCTTTGCGCCCGGTAAATTGCCGCAAGGGGATAGAGTAGGGATAGTAACCATGTCTGGTGGAGTAGGTATCTTACTGGCTGATCGTTCAGAAGAATGGGGTTTGCAAGTACCGGAATTAAGTGAAGCTTTACAGGAAGAGGTAAGGAAGGTCATTCCGTCCTTTGGTTGTGCCCAAAACCCTGTGGATGTCACAGCACAATCCCTGAACCAGGGAGAAGAATTCAAAAAATGTCTGAAGATTCTCTTGGCTTCTGATGAATTAGATATGCTGATCGTCGCCATTACTATGGCTACGGGAAAAATTGCGGAAAAAATTGGCCGTGACATTGCCGAAGCGGCTTTAGATACAGATAAACCTCTTGTTGTCTGTTGGAGTGTTGGCCAAGTAGCCAAGCCGGGTTTTGACGTCTTAAAGGATGCGGAAGTCCCACTCTATCACTCTCCAGCTCGGGCAGCTAAAGCTTTGGGGTCGCTATACCAGTATGCCAGTTTTAAACGTAGGTGGAAAACACCCGTTGCAGGAGAAATAAATTCAGACAGACAAGACAAAGTTCAACTTGCCCTTAAGGAAAGCAACAAAGCCCTAAGTGAACATGCTACCAAGGAATTATTAGAACTATACGGGCTTCCTGTCACTAAAGAATACGTTGCCACCAATGCAGAGGTCGCGGTAGCTTTTGCAGAAAAGATGGGCTATCCAGTCGTGATGAAGATTGATTCTCCTGATATTTTGCATAAAACCGAAGCTGGAGGAGTCGCTGTTAATATCAGTTCGGCACAGGATGTAGCAGCTAAATTTAATGAAATTATGGAAAAGGGCCTGATTTATAATCCCCAAGCTAAGATCAATGGGATCTTAATCCAAGAACAAATTCCACCGGGAGTAGAGGCAATCATTGGGCTGCAGAGAGATCCGGTTTTAGGCACACAGATCATGTTTGGCTTGGGCGGGATTTTTGTTGAAGTGCTTAAAGATGTAGTCTTAAAACCAGTACCTTTAAGTCGCGAGGATGCTCATAATATGCTCCGGGAGATTAAAGGGGCTGCTCTATTGAACGGAGTCAGAGGAAGGGCAGCCGTTGATAAAGAAGCCTTGGTCGAAATACTCTTGGGTGTTAGCCAATTAGCCGTGGAAGCTGGGGGTAGCCTCTTAAGCTTGGATATTAACCCAGTTACAGTTTTGGAGCAGGGTCGAGGAGCCAAGATTTTAGATGGGGTATTGGTAGGAAATACTCTCTGATCAGGTATGAGTCAGTTATCATTCTTGCCAAACTCACGCAAATCAGCTTATAATATGGTTGAAGATTACAGGTAATGTCGTTGAGATAGATTGGGGCGATTTGGTGGCTGGCAAGACCCATGATTTTTTAATGGTCAGTAAAAGTATTTTGCCCGAAGCCATTTTAAAAACCGCACAGGTGAAAGAACTCCTTGTCAAAGGCGATGTCGAAACGATCAATGATGCAGTAGAGCGTGTAGGGCTTAGTCGAAGCGCATATTATAAATACAAGGATGGCGTATTTCCGTTTTA
>DOPS01000216.1:4299-14517 GCA_003512645.1 Desulfosporosinus sp. | reverse complement strand
GCTAAAGTGAGTGGTGGTTTGGTTGGTGATAGTATTGACATCATAACTTCCGCGACTAAGGCTACTGCTACAAGTACAGGATTAAGTGACGTGAGTATTTCTGCTGTAGGTGGTAAGACAGTAACCGGTGATGTAGCTTATGCAAGTCATGCTGCAGTTGGTTCAGGACCAAATGTTCAATTAACTAAGGCTACAGCTACAAGTAGTGTAGCACTTGCAACTGCTGATATTTCAGAAGTAGGCGGCCTGACCGAAACTGGTGATGTGGTTTATGCAGGTCATGCTGCTGCTGATTCAGGACCAACTGTTCAATTAACTAAAGGAACAGCAACGGGTACAGCAATAACAGATGCTGCTGCTAAGATCGACAGCTTTTCAGGAGATGTAGCAACGGGTACTGCGGCTTATACTGTTGCTGGTGGTGGTGCAGGAGAATTTGTAGGTCCAACAGTAACAGCTACAGATAATGAACTGCAATTCACACTTAATGGAAGTGCTTACACTGCTACTTTAGTAGCAAATGATTATGATGGATCAGCTGGTAATGGTGCCGCTAAATTTGCAGATGATTTACAGACTGCCATGCGATTAGCTGCAGCTGCAGATGCTAATCCGAATGATATCACCGTAACCCTTGGTGCTGACGGTAAAATTGCTATAGGTTTAGCTGATACGAATAGTAGCACCATGTCAATTGATGGTGGTGGATTAGCAACAGAACATTTACTTGCAGCACCAACAGATTCATTAACAACGACAACAGCAACTGCTAACGATGATCTTACGCTAACAGTAAGTGGCACAACTAAGACAATTAATTTGGCAAATGCCACATATGATCTAACTGCCTCTGGTGGAGCTGGAGATCAAACTGATTTCTTAGTAGATCTTAATGCAAAATTAGATACGGCTTTCGGTGCTGGTAATGTAACTGCAACTTTTGATGCAGACGATAAGCTAACTTTTACAAATAATGCAACAGGAACATCAAGTACGCTAACTAATATTTCTGGTGGCGCAGCGGCAACACTTGGATTAACAGCTGCTACCTCTGTACAAGGAACTGAAAATAATCAGTTAACAGTTACTCTAAACGGCACGCAAAAGACAATTTCCCTAGAACTAGCTGATTATGCTGCAGGTGCAGACAATAGTGCAGATGACTTTGCAGCAGACATACAAGCCAAGCTTCAAGCCGAAGGCGGAGATTTCGCCAACGTCACAGTTGGGTTTGATGCTAACAACAAGATGGTATTTACAACAGCTGACAGTACTGACACATTCTCTGTAGATGGTGGCGGTGCAAAAGCCCTTGTTGGAGGTACATTCACAGCTGGAACAGCGGGGACAGGTAACAATGATTTATCACTTACAGTAGGCGG
Organism: Desulfosporosinus sp.; assembly: GCA_003512645.1. Taxonomy (GTDB): domain Bacteria; phylum Bacillota; class Desulfitobacteriia; order Desulfitobacteriales; family Desulfitobacteriaceae; genus Desulfosporosinus. The sequence goes on along the minus strand of DOPS01000216.1, from coordinate 13,135 downwards.
CGTTACCAAACAAATTACGCTAGCTAATGATAACTATGATTTCTCAGTTGCACAAGATAAAACTGATTTCTTAGCAGATATCAATGGTAAATTAGATACAGCTTTTGGTGCTGGTAATGTAGCTGCAAGCTTTGATGGAACTAATAAGCTAGTTTTTACAAATAATGCAGAGGGAACAACAAGTACTATAACTGATATTTCTGGTGACGCAGCAGCATCACTTGGATTAACAACTCCTGATATAATACAAGGAACTGAAAATAATCAGTTAACAGTTACCCTAAACGGAACCCAAAAGACAGTTTCTCTAGACATAAAAAACTATGATACAAGTGTAACTGAGGGCGCAGATGACTTTGCAGCAGACATACAAGCTAAGCTTCAAGCAGAAGGTGGAGATTTCGCTACAGTCACAGTTGGGTTTGATGCTAACAACAAGATGGTATTTACCACTGCTGACAGCGGAGACACGTTAACTGTAGATGGCGGCGGAGCGAAAGCGCTTGTGGGCACCAGCTTTGCAACCGCTAATGAGGGATCTGGTAACAACGAGTTATCTATCACCGTCGGCGGCGTAACCAAAGCCATTACTCTTGCTACTGATGACTATGATTTTGCTAATGTTGCGCAAGATCGAACTGATTTCCTAGCCGACCTACAAGGCAAACTCACTACTGCTTTCGGTGCAGGAAATGTTACAGCTTCTTTTGAGGCTAGCGGATCAGCCTTTGATCCTCGGCAGAATCTAGTTATCACTAATAATCTGACTGGAGAAAACAGTACAATCGGCAACACCACAGGTAGTGCATCGTCCGATTTAGGATTAAGCTCATCTACACTAGAGCAGGGTAAAAACGCCAATCATACAGGATCAATTGTAATAGACGGGACAACCGCTAATATTAGCTTAGCTGCTGGAACAAAAACAGCAGCGGATCTTGCCAGCGAATTACAAACCTCGATTAGAGGAAACGTAGGTCTTGCTAATGCAACTGTAAACGTGGTTGATGGTAAGTTTGAAATAAGTTCGGGCAATACTGGAGAAACAGGTACAGTATCTATTAGCTCTGGTGATCTTGCTAAAACCTTAAAGTTGACAGCTGCAGAGGGTGCTGTTAGCACTACTGGTACGAATGCCGTAGACAACGGACTTAAGCTACAAGTAGGTGCTAATGCTCAGCAGACTATGGGCATTGATATTTCGGATATGCGCAGTAAAGCCTTAGGTGTAAGTGCTGACAGCACGGGTACGAGAGTAGCTAAAGACGGGCAAGTTGCATCCTATGTAGCTTCGGGCAATGTAACCGATGGTACAAACAATGACACTACCGAATACTCACTTGATATTTCCACTGCTGCTAAGGCGACTGCAGCAATTAGTGTAATTGATGACGCAATTACTAGCGTCTCTGCTGAACGTTCTAAGTTGGGTGCCTTCACGAATCGTCTGGAGCACACTGTCACCAACCTGGGAACTTCAAGCGAGAACTTAACCGCTGCCGAGTCCCGTATACGTGACGTAGACATGGCTAAAGAAATGATGCAGTTCCAAAAGAACAACATCCTTTCCCAAGCCGCTCAAGCCATGATGGCTCAAGCCAACCAACAACCTCAAGGTGTTCTCCAACTACTCCGTTAATCGGTGTAGAAGGAAAACACAATACGGGTATTTTGAGAAGACTAAGAGCCAGAGACTTGTTCTCTGGCTCTTTTAATACAATGAGCCATACATTCCGGAAGGGATCTACGCGGAACTGCGAATAGCAACGGCTTGCAGAATGCGCATACAAAAGGAAATGGATAGCATAAAAAACCGTAAACAGCGGTGGCTGAAAATATACTTCCCCGAGCATGGAGCCGTATTTGGAAGGTTCGATGCCATAAGCAATATGCTGGTGCTGCAAGAGGCCCGCGCCCAATGATATCGAAAAACTTGGAGTAGAAAGAATAAACCGAATTTGGAGAGACAACAAACTGAGGGCAGTTGGAATGAAAAGAGCTAAGAGCCAGAGAATTAATGATGCTGGCATTAGAGTCGGTAGTAATTGGCACAATTGACCATGATAGTACATAGATTAAAATCTAGAAGCGATTTCAGCTAAAGAATAGCCAAAGATTATAATAAGACACTTGACAATATCGAGAAGTAGTATAGAATAGTTAAAACTGCTAAAATGACGATGAGAGGACATAGTACAATCTGTTTCCATTTAAAGAGAGTTGCCGTTTGGTGCAAGGCAGTAATGGATAGGATTGGAACTCTTCCTCGAGTAGCCGACCGAAATTGGATTAAAAGTAGGCTCGGACGGAGCTTCCACCGTTAAAAGGAAGGAGATATCGGAACTTCGATGTTCGAAGTTCGATGCGCCAAGTTCGAACCAAAAGTAGTTTTTTAGGGTCGAACCACGAACATCGGACCACGAACCACGATTACTCCCGTATCTGCAGAGAAGACAGCTATTTGTTAGTTGTCAACTTGAGTGGTACCGCGAAACTAACCCTTCGTCTCAAATATGAGACGAAGGGTTTATTTATTTTTAAGGAGGAAAAGCTAATGCGTAAATTGTATGTTTTTGATACTACCCTCAGAGATGGAGAGCAATCCTTGGGGATAACTCTGAATGTTAAAGAGAAGTTAGAGATTGGCCACCAGTTAGTGAAGCTCGGGGTGGATGTTATTGAAGCCGGTTTCCCAGCTTCTTCGCCGGGAGACATGGAGTCTGTCCGAACGATTGCTAAGGAAGTTAAAGGAGTCATTATCTGTGGTTTGACAAGAGCCGTTGTCCCAGACATTGATCTTTGTGCCGAAGCGTTACGCAAAGCAGAATACCCTCGAATCCACACGGGCATAGGGGTATCTCCGGTTCACATGGCAAAGAAGTTAAAGCTTACTCCAGATCAAGTCGTGGAGCAAGCGGTTGCTGCCGTGAAATATGCCAAAAAATATGTGAGCGATGTGGAGTTTTACGCAGAAGATGCTTTCCGCAGTGACCCAACCTTCTTGGCCAGAGTGATCGAAAACGTGATTTCTGCTGGAGCTACAGTCGTTAACCTTCCGGATACAGTCGGTTATGCTAACCCGTGGGAATACGGAGAACTGATTAGTTATGTTATCAAGAATGTGAAGAATATTGATAAAGCGGTTGTCAGTGTTCATTGCCACAACGATTTAGGAATGGCAACTGCAAATTCCCTGGCAGGGATTAAAGCGGGAGCGAGCCAAGTAGAAGGAACTATTAACGGTATTGGAGAGCGGGCTGGTAATACTTCTTTGGAAGAAGTCATAATGTCCATTTATACCCGGCGTGATGGGTACGGAGTGGAGAGTAGAATAAAGACCCGTGAAATTTCTGCTACCAGCAGACTCGTTTCTCGGATAACTGGTGTGACGGTCCCGGATCATAAAGCGATTGTAGGAGCCAATGCATTCAATCATGCCTCAGGTATCCATCAAGATGGGGTTCTGAAAGATAGGGAAACCTATGAAATTATCAAGCCTGAAACCATCGGTGTACCTCAAAATATCATCAGCCTGACAGCAAGATCCGGAAGACATGCCCTCCAACATTGCCTGGAGGAATTAGGGTATACCATAGAGGGCGCTCAGTTGGATGACGTATATCAAAGATTCTTACAGTTGGCGGATCAGAAGAAAGAAGTGTTCGATCAAGATCTATATGTCCTCATGGGGGATTCTGGTGGGATAGAAAGTAATATTGTGCTGCAGAGTATGTCTATCGCGACAAATGGGGTTGAGATGGCGACCGCCACCGTAATCCTGGAAATAGAGGGAATTCTTATTACTGATGCCGCTTGCGGGAACGGTCCGGTCAATGCTCTATTCAACGCGATTGATAGAATCACTGGCAATATAGCTCTCCTTGAAGATTATACCCTCAAGTCTGTGACTCGGAGTAGCGAGGCTCTAGGGGAAGCGACTGTTAAATTGCGCTATGATGATGGCCGCCTTGTAGTAGGCAAGGGTTTTTCCACGGATATTATTGAAGCCAGTGCCAAAGCTTATATTAATGCCTTAGATAAGAGAGATTTGCATACTGAACTATAACCTTTAAACTGAACGAAAGGATAAAACGCATAGTTTCTATAATAAGATTATGCGGAATATAGGTAGGTAACCTCAGGATAAAGCAAGAGGGTGATCACAACATATTACGTGTGCGATTGCCCTCTTGACGTATTTTCGAACTCAAACTCCCCCTTTTTATTCACTTTTAAGTTGAAGGAGAAAGACCTCGATATTTGGAGAGAAGAAATGCGTGGAATGGCTATAAACAGAAAGTATAAAGTATTTTTCTGATGTTAGAGGAGTTATTAAGAAGGAATTAGAGATAATAAGTCGAATGTTTTAAAAGCGTTATATTTTCGCTGATTCATCAACAATTGCTGAACTGACTGTAGTGTTAATTAAGAAAGGATGAGCTGCCATATGAACTATAAAATAGCAATAATTGATGATAATCTGGACGATATTTTCGCCATAAAGAAGATGCTATCAAAACAAAATAGTGAGTATATAATAGTTGAATATACAAACCCTGAAGAGGCTTTAATAGAATTAACCCAAGACACCGTTGATTGTATTATTTTAGATTATTATTTTCCTGCCATGAATGGACTTGAGTTCATAACAGAATTTCGTAGCTACCAAAAAATTGATACTCCGATTATATTTCTGACAGGGCAAGGAAATGAGAAGATAGCGGTTGAATCGATTAAAATGGGTGCATTTGATTATATTGTAAAAAGTGAAATATCAGGAACATTGCTAAACAAATCTATTATGAAAGGAATTCAAAAAAGGGATTTTGACTATAAAGAAAAATCCTATAATGAATTCATAAAAACTATGATAGATATTATACCTGTACCTTTATTCTACAAAGATAGAAAAGGAAGCTATCTTGGATGTAATAAAGCCTTTGAAACGTTCATTGGTAAAGATAAAGAAGAAATTATTGGTAAAGGTGTCTATGAGATCTCAAAGAAGAATAATGCTGAAAAATATGACTCTATGGATCAACAGTTATTTGATAATCCAGGAACTCAGACTTATGAATATGAGTATGAAACTAGTAATCATGAAAAGAAATACGTTGTTTTTAAGAAAGTAACTTATAATAACTCCTTAGGTGAGGTAAATGGTATAATCGGAATAATCAACGATATTACTGAAATCAAACTAAGAGAAACAGAATTAGTGGAAAAGAGCTTTTTTGATTCTTTAACAGGGATATACAATAGAAGATATTTTGATGAGAATATAGAGAAAGAATGGAAAAAATGTCTAAGGGAAAATGAATCGTTATCTCTGATAATGTTAGATATTGATTTTTTTAAAAATTATAATGATTTTTACGGACATCAGGAAGGAGACAATTGTCTTAAAAAAATCGCACAGGAAATAAGACTCTCTTTGCTACGTCCTTCTGATATTGTAGTGAGGTATGGTGGAGAGGAATTTGTCGTAATTCTTCCAAATACTAATAAGAATGGGGCGCTTCGTGTAGCTGAAAGAATTAGAAAAAATATTTCAAATCTTGCTATTAAACATGAGGCTTCAACTGTAAGTAAAGTTGTAACGCTTAGCCAAGGTATAGCGGAAATGAATACTATTAACGATATAGTTTATGAGTGTCTTAAGAATGCAGATAAATCATTGTTTTCGGCAAAGAATAACGGTCGAGATAGGATAGAATTTTAGGTAAGTCTTTAAGTCAAAAATGAAGGCAGGAAGATTATTATGGACTATAAATTTTCTGAGCTTATTGACATCAATGAACTTCAATCACTTCTAGAAAGTTTTACTACAGCGACTGGATTTGGAACTGCCATACTTGACTTAGATGGGCAAATTCTTACGGCAACTGGTTGGGCGGATATTTGTACAAAATTTCATCGGATACACCCTTTAACGAGTAAAAAGTGTACCGAAAGTGATACCGTACTTGCAGCTCAATTGAGTAAAGGGAAACAATATAATATTTATAAATGCAAAAATGGATTGATGGATGTTGCTGTTCCGATAATAATTGAAGAAAATCATATGGGAAATCTTTTTATCGGTCAATTATTATTTGAAGCACCTGATCTAAACTATTTTAAAGCACAAGCAAAAGAGTTTGGATTTGATGAATCCTTATATCTTGAAGCGTTAAACAAAACGCCAGTATTCACAGAAGGTAAAATTAAAAAAACTATGGAGTTTCTGTTAAAATTAGCAAAAATGATTGGGAATTTAGGATTAGCTAAAAAACAACAATTGGAAATTAATAAAAAGATATCTAATTTGCTAAATATAGAAGAAAACCTAAATCTAGAATTAACCATTGAAAAATATAAATTAGAAAAGTTAACCCTAGAATTGCAAAAGAGCAATAAAGAACTTGATGATTTTGCATATATTGCCTCACATGACCTAAAAGAACCCTTACGAGGTATAAACAATTATTCAAACTTTCTATTAGAAGATTACACCGATAAACTTGATGATGAAGGAAAAACTATGCTTACTACAGTAAGTAAACTTGCTAATAGATTAGACCAGTTTATTGACTCACTTTTATTTTATTCGCGACTGGGTAGAACATCCGCAGAACAAAAAACTGTTTCAATAGGAGATATTATTGATGAGGCAGTTAGTTCATTTGAGCTTACAATTAAAGAGAGACCAACTATCATTAATATTATGAAGAATCAACCAGTAATTATCTGCGATCGGTTAAGAACCACAGAAATATTTAAAAATATAATCGGAAATGCATTAAAATATAATGATAAGGCCGAAAGGTATATTGAAGTTGGGTATATGTCTACAGAATCGAATAGCCCAATCTTTTACGTTAAAGATAATGGAATAGGGATAGAGGAAAAACATTTCCAGAATGTTTTCATGATTTTTAAGAGATTGCACCCCAGAGATAAGTATGGAGGAGGCACAGGAGCTGGGCTAACCATTACAAAAAAATGTGTTGCCTTACAAGGTGGTGAAATATGGATAGAATCGAAATTAAGGGAAGGGACAACCTTTTACTTTACTGTGACAGAAGGAAAAAATACTTGCTCAGTGGAGGATACTAATGAAAAATGATACTAATAGCCTAATTATAATAGTTGAAGATAGCCCAGAGGATTATGATACTACTATAAGAGCATTCAAAAAGGTAGGGATGAATAATAAAGTCATAAGATTTGAAATGGGCGATGAATGCCTAGATTATTTATTCGGAAGGGGCAAATTTGAGGGAGAAAAAATTCTATTTCCAGGGTTAATATTGCTTGATTTGAACTTGCCGGGAATCGATGGAAGAGAAGTGCTAAAAATAATAAAGTCAGATCTTAATTTGAAAAAGATACCGGTTGTCGTATTAACGACTTCCAACGATATTAGAGATATAGAAAAATGCTATCAATTAGGTGCAAACAGCTATATTCAAAAGCCAGTCGGCTTTGAGGGATTCATAAACGCAATCATAAAATTAAAAGAATATTGGTTTGAGATTTCAATATTACCCAAAGCTCCATAATGGATAAAGATTTTAAAAATCCTTAATGCTAAAAAACTGTGTAAAGTACAAGGGCAGTTGACCAGGATTGCTGGTTCAACTGCCCTTCCGGTTTTATTATTTCAAGTATATTAGCTTGCCGCTGAAAGAACTCATGAACGCTTTGAAACGAGTTTCTTGTCTTTCACTGCGTGAAGTTCTTTGCTATCTTCAGTTAAGGATAAAGGAGTTGTAGCCTCTTCAAGAAGCTGACTCGCCCCAGTAAAATGGGCACCTTGTTCTACTTTAAACTGACGGGTGCAAATATCGCCGACTAAGCGAGCAGTAGGATTCAATTCCAATAGATCCGTAGTTTTGATATTACCATGCACTTCTCCAGCAAGGCTAACAGTGCTTGCCTCAATATTAGCCTTCAAGAAGGCATTTGCACCAATTATCAAATCGCCGGTTACATGGACATTTCCATCAATTTTCCCGTCAATTCTTGCATTACCTTTAATAGTGATTGATCCGGTAATTTGGCACTCTGCCGCAATGAAGGTGGTGTCTCCACCGCTGGATTGATTGCTTGATGGTCTTTTAAACATCCGGTTCCTGGTTTCCAAATACTAAACAATTCTATACATTTGCCTAATATCTTCACTTTGCTGACTAAACAAAGCGGTAGCGTCACAGGATTCAGCTACTAGGGTCAATACTCTCGTATCAAACATCCGCAAGCCTATGGAGTAAGACATCCATTAAGTACATCAGATGTGCGACGGTTAGTCGCCCTTAAAGGCACTCCGCACAAGCCTTTCAACTTAGTGTACTTGTGCAGTGATCGTTTTTAAGGTTAATGTTTAAGCAATCCCTAGTAGAAGTTTCCTACGCACTTGCCATAAACCAGGCGTGTTCACTTCCTTTCGTTTTTTAAATAGTTTATTGACCTGTTTGCTAATCTCGCTCCACTGACCCCATTCGTTCTTTGCCATAAATTCTTGACGCTTTTTCGATGGCACTAATTTATCAAGCAGTAATTTCGGTACAGCTTCCTTTAATCCATAACTTCGCCTTGCAATCACTAAGGCTGCTCCGTTGTGTACATCGAGCCCATATTGGTGGCAATACTTGTAAAGCCCAATTTTACTAGTATATTGAGGGGGTCCCTTGACGTATTCAACCCCTCGACGCAAACATCGACGTTCCAACATTCGTAGTAACGTGGCGTAAACAAACTGGTGAGTTACTCTCGCTAGTTTGCTAGAAACATCGCGGTCATCCTTAAATTTCAAATCCTCCGTTGCCATTCCGCATTTATGTTTTTCCGCCTT
>DOPS01000216.1:0-4160 GCA_003512645.1 Desulfosporosinus sp. | reverse complement strand
AGTTTTCGATAATGAATGCCGTTGACCTTACCTGTCTTCTTCGATAGCTTTTGAGGTAAATAAATCGGCATTAAGACCTTAATTGCTCTATTCGTCTTGGTTTTTTCCAATGTGGAAATCTCCAAGAAACTGGAACCTTCTTTAACAACAATTCTTAAATTAGGGTTACCACCTTTAGATTTATCACCCCGACTGTAAAGTCTATTGTTTCTTCGGTCTTGCCATTCTTGCTTTGTAATTAACCCCTTACATCGTCTCAAGAACAAAGCTTTAGTCCCGAAGGTTACAGGTGGAAATGTTTTGCTTAGCAAAAACGTCGTCCAATAATCCAAGTTTCGCTGACGTTTCGCTAACTTGGATTGCAGAGCTTTAACTTTCTTTTCAGAGAGTTTTGGATTTCTTAGCACTTTAACAAGTTCTTCAACTTTCTTGCTGTAGTTTTCGCGATTAAGTTTAACAAGCTCATGTTGAGAAGCTATCGTTTGTCTCGCTGATTCAACGGCATCTTTGGCTTGTCGAATATTTAAGTTGTAGTTATGCGCTACAACCTTCTCTAAATCACCGATCACTTGCCCTTCGAGCTGACGTTTAAAGGAGTAGCGAATAGCCGTACAGAATACGAGCATCAGGTTATCTATTAGCGCCTTTTGTTCATTCGTTAGGTTGACTAGAATCGCTTTCATGGTTGTTTTGACAGGACTCACCTCGTTCCTGCTCCAAAGTTTCTAAGGTTTTGACGATCGTCTGCTTAAGCTTTCTGCCACCTCTGGCTCCATATAACCTCGCGCTGACACAAGTAACTAGGCTTACTAAGTCGTTGACCATTTCTTCATTAGGTTGCAGCTTTAAACCTTGCTCAACTGCTTCAATTTCGACATTAAAGGACTTTGCTAATTCCTTAAGGTAGGAATAGCCAAACTGTGCTAAACGATCCTCGTTTTCAACCACTATCAGATCAGTTTCGCTTAGAGCCCTGAACATCTTCATTAGTTCTCGTCTGTGATCGTTAAGTCCACTAGCAACTTCTTCATATACATTAACAACTGTGTACTGCTTATCTATGCAATATTGGATCAATCGTTCTCTCTGCCTCAGAAGATGACCGTTTTCTTGTTGTTTTTTAGTTGAAACCCGACAATAGATAGACGCGTTTTTCTTTACGGATTGCACAACCTCCACAGAATTAACAATAGCTTCAATATCTTCAATCCTGTAGCGACGATGATTTCCAAAGGTCCTCACAGGTTTAAGTTTACCTGATGCATCCCACCGCCGCAGAGTAATCAACGTTACCCCTAACCGATGAGCCGCTTCACTTATATCTATTAAATTGCTCGCCATTGCATTCACCTCTACTATATTATAACACAAGCAGTGGTAATTTAAAGAATATTTGATTAGCAATGATGATATTTGTGTAAGATTAAAGCAACTGGTTCTATCTCCTATATGAAATTTGTGAAAGTAAGGGGATCGACATTCAGCCCATTCACAATGGCCCCATAATGAAGATGAGATCCCGTACTTCGTCCACTATTACCGCTATAGGCAATTAGATCAGCTTTTTTAACTTGATCCCCTTTTTTCACTAAGAGACGAGAATTATGACCATAAAAGGTTTCAATTCCATGACCATGATCAATAACAACCTTATGGCCATAAACGGGATCTCGCGCAGCAAAGGTAACAACACCAGCAGCTGAGGCTAAGACTGGAGTGCCGTAATTACAGGCGATATCAATTCCATTATGATACTCTGTCGATCGGCCTCCGAAGGGATTGCGGCGATAACCGAAAGAAGAGGTGATTTCACCTTCAGCAGGTAGAATAGTCGGTGTGTGATCAAGTTTATCTTTTTGAAGGACTGCTACCTCGTAATAACGTTGTAAGAGGTTTAAATGTTCAGTCACTATTGTGGCTTGATGGTCTAGCGTTTGAATTGCTGGCTTAGATGACCCAAAGCTTTGAACGGCAGGGTCAATCCCCCGGCTTACGGTTGCACTGGATGAGGTCGGATTAATTTTTAGAAGAGAGGAAAGTTTCTCCTCTAACTGCTTAATGGTTTGGAGATCGTCGGTTATTTGATTGGACATTTCGTTTAAGTGAATGATCTCTTGATCACGTTCAACGAGCGTGGTCTCCAGTTGATCAATGTGGTTTAAGGTAGGTTGGCGTTCCTTTATATAATGATTCAAATAGAGGTTTTGAGCAAATAGCCCTATCATTATCACACCAATAAGGAGCATTCCGCCACCAAGAATCTGTTTGCCTAGTTTGGAAAATTGAAACTGGTGAGTATTAGAATGATCAGGTGGAATGAAGATGATGGTGTATTTATTTTTCATTAAATTCCTCCAGAAACTATGTTAAATCAAAAGCTTTGCAGTCTTCGACTATTGGTATGATTTTTTTAGAATATCTAAGAGTACAATAAACGTCATTTCGCTGCTTGTCAACAAGTCAAGCTAAATTTGTCGAATGAATTTAATTCTACATTATCCGATATAGGAAAAACATGCCCACCACAATAAAAATTGAGGGAGCATGTCTTATCTTCCTTAGGGGAGCTTTAACGAGGAAGGAGTCCAAGTAGTTGGCGAGCTTCTATGGGACTTGCTACTGGGCGATCCAAACTTTCGGAAACCTTAATCAATCGATCAACTAAAGGAGCATTTCCCTGCGCAAGGACCCCTTTGCGGTAATAAATATTGTCTTCAAAGCCCGTTCGCACATGTCCTCCTAGCAGAATACCGAAGGTGTTCATGCTTAATTGATGCCTGCCAATACCTGAAACGGTCCAGGTTGAAGTAGGCGGGATCAGATCGAGAAGAAAGAGCAGGTTTTTAGCGGTGGCAGGCATCGCTCCAGGAACCCCTAAAACAAAATTAAAGTGTAAAGGGTTATCTAGCAGGCCCTGTTTCACAAGGGTTAAAGCGTTTTGAACCATCCCGCTTTCAAAGACTTCAAGTTCGGGTTTAACCTGATGGGTTTGACAAACTCGGGCAAACTCTCGAATCATGGGTAAGGGATTACTGAAAATATCATCCCCAAAGTTAACACTCCCCATACTCAGTGAAGCCATCTCTGGGGCCAGGGTTACAGGCTGGACCCGTTCCTCTGCGGTCATTCCGACGGCTCCCCCAGTGGATACCTGAATAATAAGATCGGTTTCGGTTTGAATATAGGAAATCGCCTCGGCAAAGAGTGCTTTATCTTGCGATGGGTTCCCTAATTGATCACGCATGTGCAAATGGACGATGGACGCCCCGGCATCACGCACTTTTTTAGCTTCGTCAGCAATTTCGCGAGGGGAAAGGGGTAGGTAAGGGGTTTGTTCGCGTGTGACTTCTGCGCCAACTAGGGCGACAGTGATAATCAGCTTTTCCATAGATTACCTCCAATACAAGAACATTAGTAATACTTTAAACGGGTCTATTCACCAGGAACGCCTGGGCGGATTATTACGTTGTTTTTCTTTAGGGACCATACAGGTTCCGCTCGCTCGGCAGACAAGGATGGGTTCTTCAAGGATCTCAGCAGCCGAACTGCTGCCGGGTAGGGGAGAGATCACCTTTTTAGCTTCAAAGCTCATTTTGCGCGATGTATTTCCATAGTGCGTAATAACCCCGATGGCTTCGATATAGTCCCCGGCAAAGACTGGGGCAAGAAACTCGATAGTGTCATAAGCCACAAAAAGACCTTCATCCCCATCNNAGCATATGCGCTCCGTCCACTAAGCCGCCACCGTAGTGAGCGTCTCCAGCGCCGATGCGTAAACGAATTTTGCTTTCGTACATCGAACTCACTCCTCGTTTTACTAATTACGGATATCACATATAACAAATGAATAAATAAATAAATGAATAAATAAATAAATGAATAAATGAATAAATAAATAAATAAATAAATGAATGAGTTTATAAACTTTTACAATGTTGCGTTGCTCGTTATTTTACTTTTTAATCTTTGTTTGATCGAGCTAGTACCCGATCAAGGACAAAGCTTGCCACATCTTCTGCATACGTTCCAGGGCCGAAGCCTGCGTCGTAACCTAATTCTTTAGCTAATTCATAGTTAATCCTTGGGCCTCCAGCAATCAAAAGAAAACGGTCCCTTAGTCCTTCTAATTCGAGGAGTTCGACCATCCGAGTAAGGTTGTG
>DOPS01000330.1:0-3531 GCA_003512645.1 Desulfosporosinus sp. | reverse complement strand
TATAAAATCGGGTGTTACATCGATCGGAAAAGAAGTTGCTTAAATCTTACAACGTTGAATATGACCTTTAGGTTTAAGCCGTATAAGCTGGTAATGCTTCAAACGTTGCCAGCTTCTGTACATAACAAGTAAAGAGAGGAACTATAGTGGAGAATAGAGCTATAGATAAGTATGAGAGACATATACGGTACACGAAAGAGACTTTAAAAATCTGGGAAGGCAAGATTGATTGGCGTTTATAGTATTTGATTAGCCTGGCGCCTTTGTTAAGACAGTTAACAGTGGAAGACCTGGGAATAGCCATCGCAAATAGAGGAAAATTTTTAATTATATGATAAAATGTATAAGAGGTTTAAGTGTTGATTGAAAGGAATTTAGAATGAGCAGCGTTTTTGGTCTAATGGTACTAGTATTAGTTGCATCAACCCTGCAAGCAGGAACCGGTTTCGGATTTTCAATAATGGCAACGCCGTTTCTACTTTTACTTTTTGAACCACATGATGCAATTCAGTTAAATATCATACTTTCTCTTGTAATATCTGTCATTATGACATATAAACTACGTAGTGAGGTCAATAAAGAGAGCCTGATACGATTAATTAAGGGTAGTTTAATTGGAATTTTCCCAGGAATGTTACTTTTTATCTTTCTGGATGTCCGACCATTAAAGATTTTAGTAAGTATACTAATCCTAGCCTCAATCGCTTTATTAATAGTTAAAATTAATGTGAAACAAACCAACACCAATGAGTTAATAACAGGGGCCTTAGCTGGGTTGCTTACTACAAGCTTAGGTATGCCTGGGCCACCCTTGCTGATATATTTTGCCGGGGCAAAGGTTGATAAATCTACTCTTCGTGGTACTGCTTTAGCCTATTTCGTGTTTGTTTTGCCGATCAGTCTTTTACTCCAATTCTCAATGTATAGCATTTCCAAGGGCGTTTGGATATCAACTTTATGGACTTTGCCCTTTGCTATAATGGGAATTTATTTAGGACAATGGGTATTTACACGATTAAAGCAGCAACTCTTTGAAAAGATAATTTACGCATTGTTATTTTTCATGGGTATTTACTTATTACTTACTACATTATAAAATATTTTATAATAGTTGACAAACACTATAAATACGCGTATTATAAATCATAATTTAATAGCTACAAAAACCGTTGATGTGGAGATAAAAACAGTTCGTGCACTTTCAGAGAGCCGGAGTTGGTGTGAACCCGGCAGAACGCAGATTGTTAAATGGACCACGGAGGGCGCGATCAAAGGCTTCGGCCGAGTATTTCGCGACGAGAAGGCATACGTCAGTTGCCAGGAATATGTTAGTATTCTATAAGCGTGCGGATTTTTCCGCAAAGCAAGGTGGCACCGCGGGTATTTGAATTTTTCGAACCCGTCCTTGACTGTATAGTCATGGGCGGGTTTTTTGCGCACTAATTCAGAACGTATAACTTACGTCACATACTTTCTGGAGGTCCCTTCTCACCATCCATGGCTATAGGGACACTCGGCCATCCATGGCCAGCGCTTGGCGCCAGCCAAGTTTTCTTTACACAAAGGAGGGTAATTATAATGTACAGACCAAGCCTAAATGAAGCTAAGGAAATTGCCGCGGAATATAAGATGATTCCAGTTAGCCGTGAGATATATTCTGATGTCAGGACTCCGATCGAAGTGTTGAAGATCCTCAAAAACGTCAGCCGTCATTGCTTTTTGTTGGAAAGTTTGGAGAGTCCCGAAAAGTGGGGACGATATACATTTTTGGGTTTTGACCCGAAATTGGAGCTAGCTTGTACAAACGGAGTGCTCAAGATTAATTCGGATACAGAAACTACCGTAAATACAAAACATCCCCGTGAATATATCCAACAGATCCTAGACGAAAACAAAAGTCCTCGGTTCGATTACCTGCCGCCCTTCACCGGCGGTCTGGTGGGTTACTTCTCGTATGATTACATCAAGTACAATGAGCCGTCGCTAGAACTTGACGCTGAGGACCAGGAAGGTTTTAAGGACGTAGACCTAATGCTGTTTGACAAAGTGATCGCCTTTGACCATTTGAAACAGAAAATCATTTTTATTGCTAATGTAAAAACCTCAGAGCTAGCCTCAGGCCATAACAAGGCAGTCCTGGAAATTGAAAGAATGGTAAAGCTCATTAAACAAGGTGTTTATCAAGACACACAACCCGCTAGAATAACCTCAGAATTCCGGCCTTTATTTAAGGAGCATGAGTACTGCGCTATGGTGAACAAGGCGAAGCATTATATTCGTGAAGGGGATATATTCCAGGTAGTGCTGTCCAACCGCTTTGAAGCGGATTTTGAAGGAAGTCTCCTTGATGCCTATCGTGTTTTGAGAACCTTGAACCCGTCGCCCTACATGTTTTATATTTCCAGTGATGATCTTGAAATCGCCGGTGCTTCTCCGGAAACCCTGGTAAAACTTCAAAATGGCAAGCTCTCCACCTTCCCATTGGCAGGCACAAAACCAAGAGGGAAGACGGAGGAGGAGGATGCCCAGAATGAAAAGGATTTACTCTCCGACCCTAAAGAATTGGCCGAACACAATATGTTGGTGGATTTGGGTAGAAACGACTTAGGAAGAATTAGCAAATTCGGAACGGTGAAGGTCGAAAACTATTTATCCATCGAGCGTTTCTCTCACGTAATGCACATCGGATCCACGGTTCGGGGAGAGATACGGGACGATAAAAACGCCTTAGATGCCTTAGATGCGGTGCTTCCTGCAGGAACTCTCTCCGGCGCACCCAAAATCCGAGCCTGTGAGATCATCAACGAACTTGAAAACAATAAGCGTGGGATTTACGGTGGCGCCATCGGGTACATTGATTTTACGGGTAATCTGGATACCTGCATCGCAATCCGCATCGCCTTTAAGAAAAACGGCAAGGTTTTCGTTCGCTCCGGCGCCGGTATCGTTGCCGACAGCGTGCCGGAAAACGAGTATCAGGAATGTATCAACAAAGCCCAAGCGGTAATGAACGCCCTCAAACTCTCTGAGGAGGAGATCGACTGATGATTCTCTTAATCGATAATTACGATAGTTTTTCCTATAACCTATATCAACTGATCGGCTCCATCAATCCTGATATTAGGGTCATCCGCAACGATGAGCTGACTATTCCAGAAATAGAGGCTTTGGCTCCTGATGCGATTATCCTCTCCCCAGGGCCTGGTAGACCGGCTGATGCAGGAGTATGTGTCGAGAGTGCCAGACATTTCGCAGGTATAATTCCCATATTTGGGGTCTGTCTGGGGCATCAGTCCATTTGCGAGGGGTTTGGGGCCACAGTGTCCTATGCCAAAGAGTTAATGCATGGAAAGCAATCTCAAATAAAAATTAACACCGACTATTCACTATTTGCCGGATTGCCCGAAACGATCCACGGTGCACGGTATCATTCACTAGCCGCACTCGAAGGCACCATGCCTACTGAACTCAAGGTTATCGCCCGCACGGACGACGGGGAGATCATGGGCGTCAAACACCGAGATTATGAAG
>DOPS01000047.1:2164-2775 GCA_003512645.1 Desulfosporosinus sp. | reverse complement strand
GATAGGCATTTCCGGACCGTAACATCTGAGGAGCAACAGCTAAAAACATGATGCTTAAAACAAAAAGAAGCGATAGCCATTTAGAGCGTCCCCACATAAAGAAATATCCTCCTTAAAATTTGTGATTAATCTTTGAAATTTATATAAATGAACATGTGATTGATTATGGTTGAATACTATTTTTGTGTAAAATGTAAATTAAACCATAATAATGGATTAAGCAATTTTACGCTATATTAAACCAATTTTATATTTGGTATTTTAGATGCATGTTTCCAGATATCACTTTCTAAAAGAGACGATTTCCCCTTAGGCAAGCACTCTGAAGGATCAGTTTAATGGTCTTTATACCTGTAGTTGTAGTCAATCCATAGTATAAGAATGAAAAAAGCCCTCCCAACGTATTTTGTACGTTAGGAGAGCGTTCCTTTTGCTGGTTGTTTATGCGGGTTTAACGGTTAGTTTACTCTGCGTCATAACCCCAGAGACAAGACGGTGCACATGGTATGTGCCGTCTCCCAAACCCTCGATGTCAATGCAAGTCAAGAACCGTCCCCAACTTGCACTCGTTCTTCGACCACAAAGCCTGGGACGCAGTGTGACACGAGCGC
>DOPS01000047.1:0-2096 GCA_003512645.1 Desulfosporosinus sp. | reverse complement strand
TAGTTTGCTCTGCGTCGTAAGTACTGAGCGCTGTGTCACACAAGTCCCTCACACAAGTCCCCGCTATTTCCCCAACTTCGCTACCTTAAACGTAGACACCATTAAAAACGCTAAAACACCCATAGTTACCGGATAAATAAACCAAGGTATCATGGTTCTAAGTAACATGAGCAAAGCCATAAAACCGCCCGCAAATGTTATGGGTACCCCAACAAAGTGGGTAGTAATATTCAGCATATTAAAACGCGCCAAGCGAACCGCTCCACATAGCGCAAACACTGCAGCGATACCTAGACCTATAGTTCTCACCATATTAGATTGAGGGAGTAAAATTGCCTGGTACGTAAGAATGGCCGGCGCTACTCCAAAAGAAACTAAATCACTGAGAGAATCGAGTTCTTTACCAAAATCTGAGCTAACAGAAAGTCGGCGTGCTACCTTTCCATCTAAACTATCCATTAGAACAGAAAGCAGGATCATTGCTGAAGCTAACGTGTAATCCCCTTCAATAACCCAGATCAAAGCAAGAAATCCAAAAAGCAAATTAGCTAAGGTGAAGATGTTCGGGATCATACGAGCAGTAATCGGATTTCCCTTCATTCGACACTCACTCTCCCTATTATACTTATTCCTCCACGAACCTTTTCCCCAGCACTAACCATGATTTCCACATTTGTCGGTACAAAAATTTCGGTACATGAACCAAATTTGATAAGGCCGAACCTTTCCCCTTTGCTTACTGCATCTCCTTTTTTGACCCAACAGACAATTCGACGAGCAATAAACCCAGTTACTTGTGTAACTAGAATTTGCAGGTGTTTATTCTCGATTCCCACAAAGTTTTTCTCGTTCAATTCTGAAGCATGGCTTTTAAAAGCTGGAATCATCTGTCCTGGTCGATAGCTAAGAAATTTAACCGTTCCAGACATTGGGCAACGATTAACGTGAACGTTAAAGACACTTAAAAAGATGCGGACCCGAATGCTTTCTCCGTTGAGAAACTGATCTTCAAAGACCCTTTCCACATCCATAACAACCCCGTCAGCAGGAGAAACTAAGGTTAACTCGTCCATAGGAATCTCTCTTTCAGGATTCCGAAAAAAGTATCCAGTAAACAAAAATAAGATAGCAGGTATAATGACAAGCCACTGCCAAATCCAATAAGCTAAAACTGATAGAACAGCCAATATCATGAGATATAACCAACCATCACGAGAAATGGGATATTGTTTCACCGAAAAATTGACCTCCTCCTCTTGATTTTCTTTAGTTTACCATCTTTGCGTCGATTATAAAAGCTCTTCATCCAATCCACGCTCATTCCACTCTTCAATTTTACGTAGAACGAGGGAATTATCACCTCGTATATGGGTGCGAACTGGTAATGAACTTAAAAAGTGCCTGCCATAATTCTTTTCAATGACTCGATCGTCGAGTAAAATGACAACCCCACGATCAATTTTAGAACGAATAAGACGGCCAAATCCTTGCTTAAATCGTATGACAGCTTCTGGCAACAATAATTCTCGAAAGGGATCACGGCCTTGAGATTCCAGGAATTCCGAACGGGCCTCGATTAAGGGCAAGGTCGGTGGCCAGAACGGGAGTTTTACCAGAATAACACAAGATAATGCTTCACCTGGAATATCAATACCCTCCCAGAAACTACTGGCTCCTAACAACACGCTTTTAGGATTTCGCTTAAATGCCTCTAAGAGAGTGCTCCGTTCTCCATGAATTCCTTGGGCCAGTGTCTCAATACCCAGATGTTTTAATTCTAAATAGATTGCACTATAGGTTTGGCGCAGTAATTTATGAGCGGTGAACAGCACTAAAGTCCGACCATTCATGCGTTCAGCGACTTCAACGATAAATTTAGCCAGTTCCAGCACTTTCTGGTCTTCCGTATTTTTTCGTTCTATACCCTTTCTAACGACGAAAAATCGCATCTGGCGTTCATAGTCAAAGGGAGAATCAACTCGAGCCGTGATTGTTGTCGAGGGGAGTCCGATATCTTTGAGAAAATGCTTAAACGAATCGGAAATACTCAACGTCGCTGAAGTTAGAATGACTGCATCAAGCCGAGAAAAAAACTT
>DOPS01000048.1:2462-3026 GCA_003512645.1 Desulfosporosinus sp. | reverse complement strand
TTAAGGTTCAGAATAATAGATTACTATATATAGTTTAGTCAAACTCTCCGAAAGATTTTTATATTCATGTGCTTTATCGGCGAGAAACCTTATTGAATCTCCCTCCATTAAAAAATAACTAGCATCTTTGATTTTTAACTCAAATGAACCCTTACTCACATGAATATATTCTTCTACGCCCTTATCATGAGCTTCTGATGGATGAATACACCCAGCTTCTAAATCAGCCACAAAAGTTTCAAATCGTTTATTAGAATCAAAGGGAAATACCGGATATACCTTATACTTATTATCACTTTCAGTAAGTGGACTATTATTATCCTTCTTAATAATTACTAATTCAGAAGGTTCAGTTTCAAGTAGTGACGTAAAAGACACATGTAAACCGTTCGCAATTTTCCATAAGGTAGAAACGGATGGATTGGTTTCCCCTCTTTCTATTTGTCCTAACATTCCTTTACTTACGCCTGACAATTCAGCAACTTTATCGAGACTAAACCCTTTATTCTTACGATACTTATTCAAATTATTCCCTATAACTAAATTTAAATTATCCACAAGGCA
>DOPS01000048.1:0-2451 GCA_003512645.1 Desulfosporosinus sp. | reverse complement strand
GAGTATGGAGTAAAAGGAAGAATATATGCCAAACTCGAATATTTGAACCCAGGTTTTAGCAAGAAAGATAGAATTGCCTTACAAATCATTGAAGAAGCAGAAAAAAACGGAGAATTGCATAGAGGACAACCCGTTGTTGAACTGACAAGTGGAAATACGGGAACAGGTTTAGCTATTGTATGTGCTGTTAAAGGCTATAAGTTTATTGCTGTTATGTCAAAGGGAAATTCCCCTGAACGTGCTAGAATGATGAGAGCTTTAGGTGCTCAAGTGGTGCTAATAGACCAAGCCCCAGAGTCACCAATAGGTCAGGTGTCTGGTATGGACTTAGCATTAGTTGAAAAGGAAGCAATTAAAATTGTTAAAGAACAAAATGCCTTTAGAGCAGACCAATTTCATCATATAGGTAACGTTCATTCTCATGAGTATCACACAGGAGAAGAAATGTGGGAACAATGTGACGGAGATATTGATGCATATTTGGATTTTGTAGGAACAGCAGGGACATTTATTGGCTGTGCAAAAACTTTAAAAAGGCACAAATCCGATATTAGATGTTATGTCGTCGAACCAGAAACAGCTTCTTTTTTAGCTGGTAAACCAGTTTCAAATCCAAACCATAAGATACAAGGCGGTGGATACTGTATGGAACTAGGGTTCATAGAGAAAGAGTTGGTATCTAGTTATTTAAGTATTACTAATGAAGAAGCAATTCAGATGGCAAGAAGTTTAGCTAAAACTGAAGGAGTATTTGCAGGTTTTTCTTCTGGGGCAAATGTAGCTGCCGCAATTAAACTTTTAAGTGGTGCTGAGAGAAATAATTCGATAGCACTAACAATAAACGATTCAGGATTAAAATATTTAAGCACAGATTTGTATGATGCCTAATAACAGAAAATGGAACACGCTATTCGCCTTATATGAAGTGCCCTAGGAGTCTGCCCTATATTACTAAACCCATCAAATGTGGTACCTAATCTTTCATGTCTTCACGTCATTTTAGCTAGCCATCATTATCAGTCACTTTGGCGGGATTATAGCCCGCAATAAGGTCTATCATTTATTAACTTCCAAATTATCAAACCTAGACCAATCGAGAAATTCCAACAATCAGGAAGATCACTATGTCCAAAGCACAGTAAATAGCCCTGGACCCACCGCCCGCGATAACTCGTCACTCATTTCGACAAATGCACACAACTTTCAACGTGCCTTGGGGCTACAATTCGGATGTATTTATAATAAGCATCTTCTGACATTTTGTTTACTCTTCATCATCCTTAATACTGTCAGTCAATCTATCAAAATCAGACTGAAAAAGCCTATCCTGAATGATTCGGTATTTTTCAAACTCGCTCTCTGCAAATTCCTTAGCAATAGCAGCGGTCACGTTTCCTGCGTTCTCTAATATATCTTTTTCATTGAATTGCAGGAATGCGTTTAGCTTCTTAGCCCAGTCTTCCATTGTCATCGGGATATTTCTCTCAGCCTGGCTTTCTGCATAATCAAGATACATCGTTACAAATAATATCGCAGATTGTACGCTCCATATTATAAACCTTAATCTTTCTGCCAACAAATGAAGGTTCTTGGTACAAGTTGTTATTAATAGAGTCCTTACTATCCGGCAGTTTTTACATTGTGGTTACCCGATAAAAATACTGACGGGTGAGCCAACCACTTAATTGAATATGACAGCTACAGGAAATAGAGCAGTATATTCCGCTTTACTAGGAAAATCCTCCAAATATTGTAGATGTAATCTTGGCAGTATTTTAAGTGACCAGAGCGTTATGCCCTGGTCTTTTTCGCGTTTGTTCGTACTGCATTACTGCTAATGAATAAAGAATGTTAAATATTGAGTGAGCGCAGAAGTTCAATCAGGTCAGTTAAGGAGAACGGTTTTGTTATGCAATGCTTTATTAAACCACTTTCTAGTGCTACTTTCACGTCCTTTTGGTCTGTATATGCAGAAATAAATATAACGTTTAAGTCTGGATATAAGTTGTTGATTTCAGTTAGAACTTCTATGCCCCCTATACCAGGCATTTTTGAATCCAAAAGAACAACTGATGGAATACATTCTTGGATTCTTTCTAAAGCCTGCAAACCGTTGGAAGCTGTGTCGACCGAATAACATTCGTTAGCTAGAACCTCTGTTAACATACGACGGATTCCATCATTGTCATCGACAACTAACGCTTTTTTCAAAACTAGCCTTATCCCCTCTCCTAACCTTTGCTGCACAGATTTTAAGATGATTGACTACTCTTTATTCAATTGCTCGATAAAGGTTAAGATAGTTGACTTTAATTCCTTAATCTCATTTTCGATTGTATTTCTTTCTGTATTCAACTGCATAAATCCTTCAATGACCGTAATATGATCCACGATTTTGTCAACAAATTCTAGTAATTCTCTTTTATCCTGTCGCTTCTCACCTAAAATGAC
>DOPS01000210.1:0-2829 GCA_003512645.1 Desulfosporosinus sp. | reverse complement strand
GATCTTAATGTTTATTGCTATCTACGTTTTCGTTTTAGCGATCCTCACAGATATCCTTCACTACAAAGGGATGGGTGGAATTAATAGTTCCTATGTGTTTTTATATGGAAATTTCGTAGTTATATTAGCTATGTCTTTTGTTCAAGCCAAACAACAGGCCCATACCCATAAAAAGCTCATTTTGTTCAATGAAAAGTTAGTTGAGGCAGACAGACTCAAGGACAAAATAATGGCAAGCGAAATGTCCTTTTTACAAGCCCAGATTAAGCCGCATTTTCTCTACAATGCCCTGAATGCTATTGCCAATGTCTGCGAAAAGGATGGGAAAAAGGCTGGCAAGCTCATTGTAGACTTAGCAATCTATTTAAGAGGAAGTCTGGAATTTAATCATCTGGATAAAATGGTAACGCTAGACAAAGAACTGGAATTTATCAACACGTATTTTAGCATTGAACAAGCACGCTTTGGTCAAAAGATACAGCTGCTTACAGAGATTGAAATACCTTTAGATTATCAGTTACCTGTACTCATACTCCAGCCCTTAGTGGAAAACGCCGTTCGACATGGTATATCAAAAAAACCAGGCGGAGGAAGAGTTATCGTCAGGGTAATACAGATAGAGGAAGGCATAGGCATAGGCATTGAGATTGAAGATGATGGGATTGGAATTAATGAGGAAAAGCTTACGCTCCTCTTAAGTGAAAAAGGAAACGATCAAGGCGTCGGTCTCCTTAATATCCACCATCGGCTCCTGAGATTGTATGACAGAGGACTTGATATCAACAGTGAGTTAGGATGTGGCACCTGCGTGAGAATGGTGATACAGAAAGGGGGAAGGCAGTAATTGATACGGATTGCGGCAGTCGACGATGAGATGCATGTGTTAGAACGATTCGAAAGAATAGTGTTGGAAGTTAAGGAACTTGAGTTGTGTGGTCTGTTTGAAACGGGAGAACAGTTATTATCCTATCTAAAAGATCATCCCTTGGATGCTGTATTCTTAGATATCGAAATGCCAGGTGTTAATGGCCTTCAGCTATCCGAACGGATCTTAGATATAAATGAAACGATCGATATTGTTTTCGTGACCGCCTATAACCAATATGCAGTTGAGGCTTTTGAGTTACAGGCGATGGATTATATTATGAAGCCCTTGACAGCGGAAAGACTGGGTAAAACTGTCCAGCGATTATTGAAAACCAAAAGGACAGTCGAGCGCCCCGGGAAACCAATTATTCAATGCTTTGGTGATTTCGAAGTTTTCTTAAACGGAGAAGTGCTGGCCTGGAAAAACTCCAAGGCCAAGGAACTATTAGCTTTTTTAATTCACAAAAAGGGCGTACCAGTCAATTGGGAAAAGATAGCGGATGCAGTATGGCCTGATTATGATTCTGAGAAAGCCCAAACAAATTTCCATGCCAACACCTATCTGCTGCGTAAACGATTGGCAGAGGCAGGCATATCTCAAATATTGGAAAGCCGTCGTGGGAATTATCGAGTTGTGACAGAGCAGGTTTTCTGTGAACTCTATCAGTTGGAAGAGTTGATCAAGGGCTATCAGAGCAAAAGGACGGAAGATTTACGTTTACTTGAGCAATTAAAGCATAGGGGATATATGGAAGCGAGCGGGTATGCCTGGGCCCATCCAAGAGCAGCTGAACTTGACGAAATGTGCACAAGGGTAATGGATGATTTGAAGAAAAAGAATTAAATAGATAGAAGTTTTCAAGGCAAATATGTTGAGATTTCGAGAATAAGTACGAAAAACATAGGATATATAAGGTTTTACCGAAGTGCCCAATAGGAGAGATCAATCCTATAGGGCACTTCCCATTTAGGGTTCATTTAGGGTGAGTGTTTTATGATCGGAGTAACGCAGTAAATAGGAGGCGAAGCTATGAATGAAAGTCTATAAGCAATATCAATTCAGAGTAAAAAATGTATCGATTCGACTTTCTGAACTGGAGTCATCAAAAAATCTTAAACATCTTTAAAAAAGCCCTTAAGTTTTGCATCGATATTACGATAATATAGTAGGAGGAACAATCGTGCTAGTGTTAGGAAGAAAGCCTGGCGAATATGTGATGATTGGCGATGACATCATGGTCAAAGTCATTAAAAGTGAATTCGGTGATTTAAGACTCGCAATCAATGCCCCTCTAAGCACAACTATTACACGTGGAGAATTATATGAAAATCAAAATGACTCTCTTACGATTAATAAACACCAAGCCATTCAGTAACTAACTAGAACAAGTAACTAAATATAGTTGCATGGACGAGCAAATAAGCCAAATCATCCTTACAGGACGTAGGGGAGATTAGGAATATTTGCTCGTTTTCTTTATTTATTGATTTATTAGTTCACCAAAATCAAGGAGGAAAAAACATGTTGGTGTTAGGAAGAAAGCCTGGAGAATATATCATGATCGGCGATGTTATGGTTAAAGTAGTCAGGAGTAACTCAGGTGATTTAAGACTCGCCATTGATGCTCCTAAAAACGTAAGTATTACACGGGGAGAGTTATACGAATGTCAAAAGAATTCTCTCACGACTAATATCCAGTAATGTCTTTTCAACGGCACACTNNTACAGGACGTAGGGGAGTTATTTGGGATAGTTTGCTCGTTTTTTTTATTAATCCAATTAATCAAGGAGGAGTAAATTATGCTGGTGTTAGGAAGAAAGCCTGGCGAGTATGTGATGATTGGCGACGACATCATGGTCAAAGTCATTAAAAGTGACTTCGGTGATTTGAGATTGGCAATCGATGCCCCTAAACACACACCTATTATACGTGGAGAATTATTTGAAGAGCAAAATAAACC
>DOPS01000263.1:5815-8094 GCA_003512645.1 Desulfosporosinus sp. | reverse complement strand
GCTGTAGGGACTTATTTGAAGGCAGTCGAAGCAGGGGCCGATGTCATAGATACAGCGAGCGTTCCTCTAGCCTTTGGGGCTAGTCAACCTCCTGTGGAAACAGTGGTACGGGCTTTTCAAGACACTGGCTATGATTCGGGCTTGAGTTTACGTAAATTATTCCGTATCGCAAAGTATTTTGAATCACTGCGTAAGAGTCGAGGCTTTGAACGGGGGATCACCCGGATTTCGGATATGAGGGTCTTTGAACACCAGGTTCCTGGGGGTATGATCTCTAACCTTGTTTCCCAATTGGAAGAACAAGGTGCCTTGGAGCGTATACATGAGGTATTGGAGGAGATCCCAAAAGTTAGAGCGGAATTAGGCTTTCCACCCTTGGTCACACCTACAAGTCAAATCGTTGGAACCCAAGCGGTATTAAATGTCTTGAGCGGGTCAAGATATAAGTTAATACCAGGGGAAGTAAAGGCCTATGTGCGGGGGTTATATGGACGTCCTCCAGCTCCAATTAATACTGATATTCAAAAGAAAATTATTGGAGACGAAGAACCTATGACGGTTCGTCCGGCTGATAGATTAGAACCTGGACTGCCAAAAGCCGTGAAAGATAGTGAGGGTTTAACTCGTTCACCTGAAGATGTGGTTAGTTATGCACTATTCCCTCAAATAGCTAAAAAGTTTTTAGAAGAGCGAAACCAAGGCGTTATAACGAAAGAAGAACTGAAGAACGTACAAGAAACAAAGACAACCTGGTTGTCTAAGGAGGATCCGAATTTGAACTTGCAAGAAATT
Organism: Desulfosporosinus sp.; assembly: GCA_003512645.1. Classification (GTDB taxonomy): domain Bacteria; phylum Bacillota; class Desulfitobacteriia; order Desulfitobacteriales; family Desulfitobacteriaceae; genus Desulfosporosinus. The sequence goes on along the minus strand of DOPS01000263.1, from coordinate 7,302 downwards.
AAAGAATTAATCCAGATCATTGATGCAACCGAAATTAGTGAATTAAATCTTGAAAGTGATGGTGTCAAAATATCCATCCGCAAAGGACCAANNTCTCCGAGTGTTGAAGCAGAGACAGCTAAAGCTCCAGAACCTGTGGTTAAAGCAAATACTGAAATAATCTCAGCTCCCATGGTGGGGACCTTTTATAGCTCACAGTCTCCAGATGCAGAGGCTTTTATAAAAGTTGGCCAAATGGTTGAAGTAGGGCAAACAGTATGTATTGTGGAGGCCATGAAACTGATGAATGAGATTGAGTCGGAATTCAAAGGCAAAGTGATCCAAATTCTTGTCGAAAACGGGCAGCCCGTAGAATATGGGCAACCGTTATTCGTCATTGAAAAATAAGGAGAAGAGAGCATGTTTAAAAAAATCCTGATCGCGAATCGTGGAGAAATTGCCTTGCGCATCATTCGGGCATGTCGCGAGCTTGAGATTGAGACGGTCGCAGTTTTTTCAGAGGGAGATCGGGAGGCTCTGCACGTTAAAGCCGCTGACGAAGCAGTCTGCATCGGTCCTGTAGCAAGTGCCAAGAGTTACCTAAATATCCCGAACATTATCAGTGCAGCTGAATTGACCGGTGTTGATGCAATTCATCCTGGCTATGGTTTTTTATCCGAGAACGCTCGATTTGCTGAGATATGTGAATCATGTGGAATCGCTTTTATTGGCCCATCCCCACATGTCATTGAAACCATGGGAGACAAGGCTACGGCAAGAAAAACAATGATTGAGTGTGGCGTTCCTGTAGTGCCCGGTTCCAAAGATATTATTGAAGATGAAGAGACAGCCGCTGCAGTTGCTAAAGAAATTGGGTATCCGGTGTTAATCAAAGCCTCAGCAGGTGGCGGTGGCAAGGGAATGCGGGTTGCCCAAAATTCTAAAGAATTAAGCAAATCGATTCAAGCAGCCCAAAACGAGGCTCAGGCTTCCTTTGGCAACGCTGAGGTTTATCTAGAGAAATACGTTGAAGAACCTCGACACATTGAGATTCAAATCCTAGGAGATAACTATGGGAATGTAGTTCATCTGGGAGAACGAGATTGTTCTTTACAGCGTCGTCACCAAAAACTATTAGAAGAATCTCCTTCAAGTGCTTTAACTCCCGAGTTAAGAGCGGAAATGGGTGAGATGGCGGTCAAAGCAGCTAAGTCAGCGAATTATTCGAACGCCGGAACCATTGAGTTTTTGTTGGATCGTCACGGCAAATTTTATTTTATTGAAATGAACACACGCATCCAGGTTGAGCATCCTGTCACTGAGCTAGTAACTGGCATTGACTTAGTCAAAGAACAAATTCGCTTAGCGGCCGGAGAACCATTGGGGTATACTCAAGAGGATATTCAGCTGCGAGGTTGGGCAATAGAATGTAGGATAAACGCCGAAAATCCAGAGAAGAATTTTATGCCTTCACCCGGACTGATTACAAGCTATCATGTTCCTGGGGG
>DOPS01000263.1:0-5764 GCA_003512645.1 Desulfosporosinus sp. | reverse complement strand
TCGTCTTGGAAAATGCCTTCTACCGACGTGGAGAAGTCTACACAAATTTTATTCAGCGCCGAATTTTAGGTGAGTAAAATTCGTGGTTCGATATTCGATATTCGATGTTCGAAGTACGAACCTGAACCTTGAAAATAATAGTCTTTGCTACATCAGGCTAAATTTGGTATAATAACAACGTTATATTGGATATAGAAAACTTCCTCAGCGGAGTTTTTCAAGGGCTGCGTCGAAAGTTTAAGCAGTACTTATCCAAGGCAAATGTGTGATGGTGTAATACGATGCGGTGTTCGATGTTTGATATGTTTAATATTTTCGACATTCGAACCACGAACATCGAACATCGATTTAGGGGGTGAGTGCATGGAAAGTTTAGGAACGGATAATTCCCTCGGGTCTATACGAATTGCTGATGAGGTTGTTGAAGTTATTGCCGGTTTAGCAGCTTCTGAAGTAGAAGGTGTAGTTGGAATGAGTGGGGGTCTTGTGGGAGATCTTGCACACATGTTAGGGAGAAATAAAAACCTAACCAAAGGGGTTAAGGTTGAAGTCGGGGAACATGAGGTAGCGGTAGATCTCTATATCGTCGTTGAGTATGGTGTATCGATACCTGATGTCGCTTTAAGCGTGCAGGAATCAGTGAAGGAAGCCATAGAAAGCATGACTGGGCTCAAGGTTGTGGAAGCAAATGTACATATACAAGGGGTAAATTTTAAACCAGTTTCTGAAATCAAAGAAGAAGATCTTCGTCTGAAGTAGAGTTGGCCCCCCCTGGAAATGCCAGGGGGGGTTTTAAAAGGGGGGCGACAAATGTTGGCCTACGTTTTAGGACTCCTTCTGATCCTTGGCGCGCTATGGATATTAGCCATCGCCACGGGGTGGGGGCTTCCTTATTTTCTAATAGCTGAAGGGCTTGAATGGTTAAAGGTCAACCCTTGGGAAAGTACTGTTGTGGCGGGGGTTTTACTCTTGCTGGGATTACTATTATTTATGCGACCGCGCGAAAGTACAGTTCGTGCGTTTCGAACCCCTGCCAAAGGAGGGGATGTTCGAATTTCTCAGGAAGCCTTGCAGGAGATTATTCTGCGCAGTACCACTGCCTTGCCAGGTGTGATTGCGGTTCAATCTAGTTTGAGTGAGCGTGAAACAGGACTTGAAATTATTGTTTTTTGCCAATTTGAACAAGGAGTTCTCATTCCCCAGACCTCTGGAGAGCTTCAAACGAAGGTTAAGCAGGATGTCGAACTTTATACTGGAATTCCAGTTTCAGAGGTGAAAGTGTTGGTACGTCGTCTACAAAAGACGCGTTCAGCACGCGTCCGATGAGTGAGTTCTGGTCGAAAATTGGAAACAAGCTTATGAATTTTTTGGTTTGGGCCATTGACAATCATCCGGGCAAATTTATCGGAACAGCTATCGGGTCTTTAGTGGGGTTATTATTTGTCACGCTTGGTTTTTGGCAGACCCTAGTCTTAGTGCTGTTTGCTACCGTGGGATTCATCATTGGCAAACGCCAGGATGATCATAAAGATATCTCAACTTGGCTAGAAAGAATTTTGAATAAGTATTAAGTATTCGAGGATACTGATGATGACTTACTATTCGTAGTTTTGAATGAAATTTATTGGGGAGGGGAATTATCCTTGAGTCGAAGATTAGCCCGTGAAACGGCATTGCAAGTGCTTTTTCAAAGGGACCTGACTAAAGAACCGCTGCTGACAGCGCAAGAAGTCCAGCGTTGGGCTGAGGAATTTGAGGTTCCTGAGCCCAGCAGAGCCTTTGCTCAACAACTTGTCGAAGGTACGATTGAACATCTCCCTGAAATCGATCAAAAGATTGCTTCATTTACCCAAGATTGGTCTCTTAGCCGCATGGCGAATGTGGATCGGAATGTAATGCGCTTGGCTACCTATGAGGTGCTTTTCTGTTCGGACATACCAGGCCGAGTTAGTCTTAACGAAGCGATTGAATTAGCAAAGCGCTTTGGTGGAGAGGAATCGGCAAAATTCGTGAACGGAATTTTAGATCGAATTGTGGATAGTGTCACGAAATCTGAACGAAAAGGTTCCGATTAAAGCTAACTTGTAAAAAACATGAGTTCTTAGTTTTTGTGCATACAATATTAGTTGTTCTTTGTTTTCTGAATAGTCTGATAACCATAAGAAGTGAAAAACAATAACTAGAGTTTGGCGCTTCTTATTATATTTAGATCTAAAAGTTAGTTACTTAATAGTTTATTCTGTATTTTTTTTATTTTACAGTAGAAGCTTTGAAGGAAAACGTATAAACATCTCGAATAAACTAACAAGTATGAGAGAAATTATATTCACATTGAGGAGGAGTTAAATGTACCGCGTCGTTAGAAAAAGACTACTAGCAACGGGCATTGCTTTGCTAGATGTCGATGCACCGGCTGTGGCCGCGAAAGTGGAGCCAGGCCAATTTGTGATTGTCAGAGTTGATGAGTCGGGTGAGCGCATACCGCTTACTGTGATGGACTTTGATCGGGAAAAGGGTACAATCACGATCGTTATTCAAGATGTGGGATACTCATCAGCAATCATTACGCGCATGAATGAGGGGTCTGAATTCCTAGATTTCGTCGGACCCTTAGGAGTTGCCTCTGAAGTTGAAAACCATGGTACTGTAGTGTGTATTGGAGGGGGCCTTGGCATTGCTCCGATTTTCCCAATCGCACGGGCCCTTAAAGAAGCAGGTAATCATGTGATTTCTGTTTTAGGATCCCGCAGTGCGGATCTGCTAATTCTCGAAGAAGAAATGCGTGCTGTCAGTAGCGAAGTTGTTATTGCCACGAACGACGGAAGTTTAGGGGTTAAGGGTTTTGTAACAGATGGACTTGCACAAGTTTTGGCTCAAGGACATGATGTGAAAGTTATTTGGGCAATTGGTCCCATGGTCATGATGAAGGCCGTCGTGGAATATACTCGTCCTTTGGGTATCAAAACGATTGTCAGCATGAATCCAATCATGGTGGATGGAACAGGTATGTGCGGAGCTTGTCGGATCAGTGTCGGTAATGAAACTAAATTTGCCTGTGTCGATGGACCGGAATTCGATGGGCACTTGGTGGATTTTGATTTAGCGATCAAGCGTTTAGCTTATTTTAAAGACGAAGAAAATCGGGCCAAAGCTCGGCTGGAATGTGATCATGAAGGGGGGCATCATTAATGGCAGAGAAAGTGGAGAGCACAAAAAAAGTCAAAATTCCGCGTCATGAAATGCCTTGCCAAGATCCTCTGGTTAGGGCACATAATTTTGAAGAAGTGGCTTTAGGATACACTCATGAAACGGCGATAGAGGAAGCAAAACGATGCTTGCAATGTAAAAAGCCGTTATGCATGGCGGGCTGCCCTGTCGAAGTACTCATTCCTGATTTCATCAAGCAAATTGCTGAAGGGGATTTCCAAGAAGCGGGTAGGGTCCTGAAAATTAAAAATTCCTTGCCGGCTGTTTGTGGACGGGTTTGTCCTCAGGAATCCCAATGTGAAAGTAAATGTATTCTGGGAATCAAAGGGGAGTCTGTAGCAATTGGACGACTTGAGCGTTTTGCAGCGGATTTTGGCATGAAGTCAGAAGAAGCAGAGTTCGAGAAACCAGTACAAAGCGGTAAACGTGTCGCTATCATCGGAGCAGGACCTGCTGGTTTAGCGTGTGCCGGGGATTTAGCGAAAGCTGGTCATATGGTGACAATTTTAGAAGCACTGCATGTTGCCGGGGGGGTTCTGATGTATGGAATTCCTCAGTTCCGTTTGCCAAAGGAGATTGTGCAGACTGAGATTACAAACCTCAAAAAAATGGGGGTAGAAATACTCACGAATCAAGTGGTGGGTAAAGTCACGTCTGTGGATGAACTTATGGAAAATGGCTATGATGCCGTATTTATCGGTACTGGTGCTGGACTGCCGTACTTTATGGATGTTCCGGGATTAAATCTCAACGGAGTCTATTCTGCCAATGAATTCTTAACCCGTACTAATTTGATGAAGGGTTATAAGTTCCCTGAGTATGCTACTCCTGTAAAAGTTGGCAAGAATGTTGCTGTTCTCGGTGCAGGGAACGTTGCGATGGACTCTGCTCGTACAGCTTTACGTTTAGGCGCAGAAAATGTTTATATTGTCTATCGAAGGTCCCGTGATGAAATGCCCGCAAGGAAAGAAGAACTTGAACACGCAGAAGAAGAAGGCATTCAATTCCGGTTGTTAACCAATCCTGTTTCCATTGATGGAGATGAGCGCGGTTGGGTTACAGGCTTGACTTGTCTACGTTATGAACTAGGAGAACCAGACGCTTCAGGTAGGCGTTCGCCAGTGGCTATTCCGGGGTCTGAATTTGAGATCCCTATGGATACTGTCGTCGTGGCCATTGGACAAGGCCCGAACCCCTTGGTAACAACCTCTACTCCTGGTTTGGAATTGAACAAGCGAGGGAACATTGTTGTAAATTCTGAAACGATGATGACCTCGAAGCCTGGTGTTTTTGCGGGTGGAGATATTGTAACGGGTGCTGCTACAGTTATTTTGGCAATGGGTGCTGGAAAAGTAGCTGCAGCAGGCATTGATCAATATCTTAAATCAAAATAAAGGAGTGTGTCGATTGTCCCAACTATTAGATGGTAAAGCGGTCTCCAAAATCCTAAAAGAAGAAATTCGCGAGGAAATTGCACAGTGGAGTGCTAAAGGAGTGCAACCTAAACTTTCGGTAATCTTAGTAGGAGATGACCCAGCATCTGTGGTATATGCACGTTCAAAGCAGAAAGTCTGTGAAGGAATAGGAATGGCTTTCGAACTCTTCACCATGCCAGGCTCAACTCCTGAAGCAGATGTCTTGGCACGCATTGAAAGCCTTAATAATGATCAGGATGTTCACGGTATCATGATTGAACTCCCGCTGCCTAAAGGAATGAGCAAAGAAAAGATTATGGCTGCCGTCCGTCCAGATAAGGACGTAGACGGAGTTCATCCCATTAATCGTGGCTACATTTTAAGCGGCGAGGAAGGGCTTTTCCCTGCCACTCCACAGAGCTGTATCGAGCTGCTTCTGCGTTCGGGAGTCGAAATTTCTGGGAAGCATGTGGTTATTGTTGGACGGGGAGAAACCGTTGGCAAACCGTTAGTTTTCTTAATTCTTAAGCACAATGCAACAGTGACTATTTGTCACTCCAAAACACCTGATTTAGGGGCATTCACCCGTCAAGCTGATATTTTGATTGCTGCTGTGGGTCGTGCTAAGTTAATCAAAAAGGATATGGTTAAAGCAGGCGCGATCGTCGTCGATGCCGGCATTAACGAAATTCCAGAGGGAATCTGTGGAGACGTTGATTTCCAGGCAGTTCAAGAAGTGGCCTCATTAATTTCTCCAGTTCCAGGTGGAGTCGGTTCCCTAACCACCGCCTTAATTATGCGCAATGTTCTCAAAGGAATCGTTCTGCAGGGGGGAGCGCGTTAATGGATACGAATAAGATTTGGGAGTGGACAACGGAAGAGTTTTTGACGGTGTCGGCCAGTTCTTCACCAACACCAGGCGGTGGCAGTGTTTCCGCCTATGTTGGAGCACTAGCGGCGTCGATGACCTGTATGGTGGCCAACCTCACAGTTGGTAAAGAAAAGTATAAAGAAGTTGAACCTGAAGTAAAAGAGATTTTGGCTGAGGCGGAAACAGTCTTAGGTTTGTTAAAGACTGGTTTAAGTCAGGATATCGCTGAGTTCTCCAATTTTATGGATGTTCTAAAATTACCAAAAGGCAC
>DOPS01000009.1:0-5891 GCA_003512645.1 Desulfosporosinus sp. | reverse complement strand
ACCCTCACCTCACTTTGTTTAATGCATCCTTAGTGTGGCAAAAGTTCTTAGAAATTATCCAACATTATCCTCGATATACAAAAATAAATAGAAACCACAGGATTTATCCTGTGGTTTCTATCGTAACGCTTTGCGTTCAATAGGGTAAGTACCCCTCTGCCTTAAAGCCTCTATAAGCGAGGTCCCCTGAAAGGTCGCAAAGCTCTTGGCTTTCCTAAAATTTCTGCCCACATAACCCCTTGGACAAGTTCTCTTTTCGTCAGTGCAAGAGAAGCGCCACATAAACCTGTGGGATTCCTGGTCCATTTCTCACTGGGAGTCTCTTCAGCACTCTTATAAGCCTCTCTTCCAAGTATTCCTACATAGTCACTGGTTCCCTCGACTCCTTGGGTTCCTTCGACTCCTTGGGTTCCCTCGATTCCCTGGGTACCTTCTGTTTCTACATAATATTCCTTGTTTTCCTCAAAACCCATAGGTTTATTCGATTCCACGGCTCCAGCTTGGTAAGGACCATTTTCCAAGGCCTGCTTGAGCTGATCCCGCCATGACCCTTGGGACGCTCCCTGAATAGCCTCTTTAATAGAACGACCATCGGGAAGTTTAAATGGATCGGGAAAACCTCCCGGAGTTTGTTGCTTACCCTTCTTCATAAGAGAGACACCCACCTGGTAAATGACCCAAATGATAATTACAACTGTGAAGACCGACATGATCTCACCTACTTCTTCATTAGGCTATCAGTGCCTGATTCCGTTTTACCAGTCTGGGCAATGTTTCCTCTCATCTGGGTGTCCGATATAATATTTTGCATGTTGAAATAATCCATGACGCCCAGTTTGCCTTCACGCAAAGCCTGTGCCATCGCTCGAGGTACTTCGGCTTCTGCTTCAACAACCTTGGCTCGCATCTCTTCAACCGATGCCTTCATTTCTTGTTCCTTCGCGACGGCCATAGCGCGGCGTTCCTCTGCCTTGGCTTGAGCAATACGCTTATCTGCTTCGGCTTGGTCCATCTGAAGCTGCGCTCCGATGTTTTTACCGACATCGACATCCGCCATATCAATCGATAAGATTTCGAACGCAGTCCCCGCATCCAATCCTTTGGCTAATACCGTTTGAGAAATCAACTCCGGCTTTTCTAAGACGGCTTTATGGGATACTGAAGACCCGATACTCGTGACAATTCCTTCTCCAACACGAGCGATAACTGTTTCTTCACCTGCACCACCGACAAGTCGGTCAATATTGGCTCGTACCGTGACCTTGGCTTTAACCCTAAGTTCAATCCCATTTTGCGCTACAGCAGAAACAACCGGAGTTTCAATGACTTTGGGGTTAACTGACATTTGGACGGCTTGAAGAACATCTCGGCCTGCTAGATCAATAGCTGCAGCCCGCTCAAACTGAAGCGGAATAGCTGCTCGTTCAGCGGCAATTAAGGCATTGACTACTCTGTCGACATTTCCGCCTGCCAGATAGTGGGCTTCAAGCTGGTCTGTTGTAATCGGTAAACCTGCTTTATGTCCTTTAATCAAAGGATTTACGATTTTTGACGGAACCACCCGACGTAAACGCATACCAATCAGGTTGAAGATCCCGACGTTAACTCCTGCTGCTAATGCCGAAATCCAGAGCCCTACAGGGATAAAAGAAAGAATCACACTTAAAAGTACAAACCCCAGAAAAAGTATTACTAACGGCACAATTAATGTTTCCATTCAATGCTCGGCGTAACCGAGCTTCACCTCCTTATAATGTTTTTGTTTTTTCTTCCCTAACAATAATCCTAGTCCCTTCAACTGCTATTATTTTAATCCCAGTTCCATGTCCAATATACCCCCCTTCAGTAACAACATCTAAAATCTCACCATCAAAATCAGCCGTACCGGCTGGGCGCAACTGGGTAATCGATATCCCAGTTCGCCCTAGATACGTTTCATATTGAACTTTAGGAGCAACATATCCTCCCTTTAAGGTTTGACGTGTACTTAAAGAGAACTTCTGCCACAGTCGTCGAGTCCGAGGTGAACGAAAACTCCAGTAGGTGATGAGTCCTAAAACAATTAACGCACCTCCCGTGTAGAGCAAGCCTTCTAGCAAGGAGTCTGTTACTAAAAAGATTCCCGTGATTAAGGCTGCCATCCCCAGAATCCCGCTGACCCCAAAACCAGGGACAACGAACATTTCCAGCGCCAACAAAAAAACTCCGAGCAAAATCAGCGAAATAATTAAACCCTGCGGCACAACGATCTCCTCCTTCTTATCTAAATTTAATGGTCTAGATTATTTAACCACCGCTTAACTATCTGTTTATATAAATTGGCTCTCGCCAATAGATTTAGAATAACCAGCGTGATAGCTACTTTTTCCCGATCGGCCTCCGCCATTTCCTCTCCTGCTAGCGTTTCGTCGACTTCCTTCTCTAGATCCTGAAGAGACTTCTGCCAGTCCATTTGGGAACGATCAAAGATTTCACTATAGTAGCGATAAAGTTTAGTAGGATTAATTCGGTCATCCGAAGTATCTAAAAGGCTTTCGTTGACATAACCCAATAAATTGGATACTTCTTCCAATGAAACGATATCCCGTAAATCATTGATTAGTAAAATATTTGCGACTTGTTCGCGATTATACTTTTTCTTCTTTGGATTAGGTAAGTATTTGCGCCTAACCCAATTCTGAACATGAGTAGGATTGATATCGTTTTGACTTACCCGTTGAGCGACTTCAACCACCTGCGCGAGCATCATAGAGTCTAACTCTAGATAAGGCAAGGCTTTATGTTTAGGTTCCAAATGATTGAGCATATCACGAATCGCTTGCATATGCTTTGAATTCATACTCTCACCCACTTATTGTTATTATGCAAAAACTACTTAAAAAATAAAAACAAATTTACCAAATCTCTATGAACTCATTATATGATATTTATGATCACATGTCAACGTCACGGTTACTTTATTGTGTTAATATATGGCCCTTACTTTATTTTTTCTATTTTTGGTTTTTGAAATTCAAAGCGGTACCTTTCAACTACTCTCTCCCTTCGAATCCCTAACCGAGCTCCGAACCCTGCTCGAACTGCTAGATGTTAGCCACTGTGTTTTCAGAAGTAATCACGCCTCTAATTACCTGCCCCTCCGGGCCACGCTTCCTGATGACCGAACTAACCTTTTACAAACCCTCGATAGTGTGATAGAGAACCAGGCGCTTGAACGACTTCGTCCAGACTATTGGAGAGGACTCTAGGAAAGTAGTCGATAAAAAAAGGAAGCAAAGATTGAGTTACCAATTCTTTGCTTCTTTCTTATTGTCTAACACTATTTGAAGAATATCCTCGACAGCACGCTCCGTGGAATGACCGATTAAAGCGACGGAAGCTTTTTGGCGCATTATTTCTAGTTCCTTAGGATTCCTTAAAAAATGGCTTAAGTACTGTCCTAATTCAAATTCGTTCTCTGCTACAAGTCCTGCGCCGATACTTTGTACAAAATGAGCATTTTCTTCTTCTTGACCTGGAATAGGCTTGTAGATAAGCAAGGGCAAATGCTTCCTTAACGCCTCGGAAACTGTTAGACCACCTGCCTTAGTAATAATCAGATGGGAAACCGACATCAATTCTTCAACATTATGAACATATTCTAACCGTACTATTGGATTACGTGCCTGAGCGATCACTGTTTCCAAAGAGCGAAATAATTTCTCATTTTTCCCACAGACAACAATTACTTGGACTGGAACTAAAGAATCCGCCAGTTTCTTACAGATTCTTTTGGCACTTTTCAAAACTCCATATGATCCTCCCATCACTAAAAAAGTAGGGAGATCGTGCTTTAATCCTAACTTAGCAAGAATGTGCCCTCGATCTAAATCCGTTTCGAAACTTAGGCTTACTGGTATTCCCGTCACACGAATACTATGTGCTTTAATTCCCCAGGACAACAAACTCTCTTTAACCTCTTCACAGGACACAATGTAGCAATCGACGCCCGGATGGACCCAATGACTATGTACTGTATAATCCGTGATTATAGTGACAATCGGAATTTGCAGTAAGTTTTCGATCCTTAGTTGGGCTAGGATTGAGGAAACCGTTGGATAAGTACAGACAATAAAATCCGGTTTGAACTGGTCAATATACTCGAGGAAATTACTTCGCCCCAACCTGCTCAGCAGACGTTGACTCATCGATTTGGGTTGGACTTGAGCTGTTTTATAATAGAGTTTTCCCCAAAGTTTGGGAACATACTTGATTATCTCACTATATACACTTTTAATGATGGTGTTAATCGGTTTATTCAAGAAATCTCCAAAATCTAAGTGGATAATTTTTGCGGAAGGATCTTTAATTAGGATACCTTCAATAACAGCTTCCGCTGCCCGCAAATGCCCATTTCCGAACGAAGCGGAGAACACGAGAACCTTCAATTGTTCCAAAAACTGGCCCTCCCTCTCTTCGGCATAACTTTCCCTGACTACCCATTGTCAATACCTGGCTTACTTAATTATCCTGTAGGCTTTAACTTCTATTATAGGGATAACCCGCTAAAAAGAAAAGCAAAGGAAAGAAGAACTTCCTACCTCCAAAATTTCTAGTCTATCTAACGTCCATAACTTGAGTACTAATAGGTAGTACAGTTTTTTTCGCTTCGACCTTTTCAGACCTGTCATTTTATTCAAACTCCTCTTTCAGAAAAATAACAAAAAGCCATGATCCACAAGTCGTCTCAGGGACAACGAGGGGTTCCATGGCTTAATCAAGGTTAGGGGCAATATTCTCCCCATAAAAAAAGTCACGGAATCTTACGACCCCGTGGCTTTGCTAATCCAATTTAAAAAAGCTTAGCTGCTTCCACGAAGGCCGCAATCTTAAAATCAACGCTGCATCTAACGCGGGTAACTCTATCGTAAAAATTCTCATTATCCAACGACCTCCTTTCGAGCTAATTAACACTTTCACAGTATAAATCTTCACAAGCTCGTTTGTCAATACTTTCCTCCACTTATAAATAATGAAATATTAGAGGGAAATCTAATTCGGCGGAAGAGAGTTAATATGGTTTTTCTGCTCTAAAAGAGTTATTATAGATCAAGTTTAAAAGAGGAGGATTAATAAAATGTCTCTTAAAACAAACGCTGCTCGTATTCTTGATCAAAGTAAGATACCTTATGAACTAATAGAGTACCTCGTTGATGAATCCGATCTCTCTGCGATTAGCGTCGCCCAGAAGGTAGGACTGCCCATCGAGCAAGTTTATAAAACCTTAGTTGCTCGAGGAGATAAAACTGGAGTGATCGTCGCCTGTATCCCAGGAGACCATGAACTCCAACTCAAAGCTCTAGCCACACTTAGCAGAAATAAGAAAGTTGAAGTTGTCTCCCTTAAAGAAGTCCAACCGCTGACTGGGTATATACGAGGTGGAGTTTCCCCCATTGGAATGAAGAAACACTATCCTGTCTTTATAGACTCTGCCATCCATAGGCATGAAAGAATCTCCCTCAGTGCCGGATTACGTGGACTCCAGCTCTTTATGAGCCCTACCGATTTAATTACAGTGACTAGGGCACAATTAGGTGAAATTTCTAATCGGGTTATCTAGATAAATTGCTAAATAAAAAAGTGATTAGTCTGAGGATGAATAAAATCCTCAAAAACTAATCACTAAGATTTTCTTTATACCGTTCCAATGAATACTCTTCGACTTATAATACTCGTCTCGCTCCAACATAAACGGATTTCCAGTAAGGTCCGATGGTATAGACTGTAACCCCTTTAGACGACGAAGCATTGATAAATTGTCCACCGCCAAGATATATTCCATCATGATCGACGACACCGTTCCCAGCAAATGAGAAAAACACTAAATCGCCTGGTTGGAGATTTTCAAAAGC
>DOPS01000099.1:0-15736 GCA_003512645.1 Desulfosporosinus sp. | reverse complement strand
TGCCGACCTCCTTCGACTCTACACTCCGAGAGCGGGAAAGCCGTTCACATGGGGAAGGGATGGACAGAAATATGCAGCCTGTAAAGGAAACCAGTGCCGGACATGTAGGATCGGAAGTACGCTGGCAAACCTCCCTGCGGGGAATAGCAAAGAAGGCAAAAGAAAACAAAACGCACCGGTTTGGGAACTTATATAAACAGCTCAACGTCGAAGCACTGCGTGCATCGTTCTATGACCTAAAGAAGAAAGCTGCAGCAGGAGTGGACAGCATAACGGCCAAGGAATACGCGGAGAAATTGGGAACCAACCTTGAGCAGGTAGTAGAGCAGTTAAAAAGCAAACAATACCGGGCGAAGCTAGTACGAAGAGTGTATATAGACAAAGGCAATGGAAAGAAAAGACCGCTGGGAATACCAGCTGTCTCTGAAAAGATCGTCCAGCGTGCAGCTGCAAAGATCCTTGAGGCTATCTATGAGACGGAATTCAGTGAACACAGCTATGGATACCGTCCTAATACGGGAGCACAAAAAGCAGTAAAAGACTTAACCCATGAACTAAACTTTGGAAAATATAGTTGCATCGTGGAAGCGGACATCCGATGCTTCTTTGATTCGATTGATCATGATTGGCTAATCCGAATGCTGGAACTGCGGATAGCAGATAGAGCATTTCTGAGATTGATCAAGAAATGGCTAAAAGCAGGAGTACTGGATGTTGATGGTTTGGTTAAACATCCAGTAACCGGGTGCCCACAAGGCGGCTTATGCAAAGAAAGTTATTATGCAAAGTAAACTATTGAAGTGCTGATTAATCCTCATATCTTCTTTGATTTACTTTGCATAATGCCCCGAGCTAATTTAAAAAAGCAAGTATGATTTTCCAAGATATTAGATTGGTGGCATCATTAATCGAGAAGAAAACGTATCCTGGTATCAGTTTATTGTGGTATGTCTGGCTGGAGCTAAGATAAATTGTAACTTTAGGAGGTTTTAGATTTGAAATAGCTTAGGATATTATGCAAAGTAAATCTCACAAAAAAGCCGTAAATACAAGGTTTTCGTCGCTTACTTTGCATAACGGATTACTTCGCATAAGGCGGAGTCATCAGTCCGATCTTAGCGAACATCTACCTACATTATGCACTGGATCTATGGTTCGAAAAGAGAGTCAAGCGGTCTTGCAAAGGCATGAACTGTATATATGCAGATGATTTCGTGTGCGCCTTTCAATACAAACAAGACGCGGTGCAGTTTTATCAAGCAGTAGGGGAACGCTTAAAGAAATTTGGACTGGACCTGGCGCAGGAGAAAACCAACATCATAAGCTTTTCACGATTTCGCAAAGAGGAAAACACAAAGTTTGAATTTCTGGGGTTTGAATTTCGCTGGGGAGTGTCTCGCAAAGGAGAAGATATCATCAAACGACGCACAGCACCGGGCAAGTTAAGAAAGTCGTTAGCTGCATTCACAGAATGGTGCAGAGAGATGCGAAATAAGCGTCTGAGAAGGCTCTTTCCTAAACTCATAGCAAAGCTGCGAGGATATTACAATTACTATGGACTGATTGGAAACTATGGCAGCTTGAGCAAATTTCACGAACAAGTAAAGAGAATTCTTTACAAATGGCTCAACCGAAGAAGTCAGCGACGTAGTTTTAATCTGGATGAGTTCACTGCATGCTGGAAACGATATGGCGTTCCAGAACCGAAGATTGTCGAGTCGGATCTAGTACAACTTCACTTTGATTTCTAGTGCTGGAAGTACGGAAGCGAGTATTTTTGAAGAGCCCGGTGCGGGAAATCCGCACGCCGGGATCTGCGCGGGGTGCGTCGGGTAACCGGCGCGTCTACCGTGACTGTAAAATAGCACTATTGGGGGTAGAAGTCATAAGAATTGTTCCCAGCAAGGAGTGAAAGTGTTGCAATTGAATATTATGATTAGGCGTGCAGAGGATAGAGAAAATAAAACCTTAACATCAATTTCATTCGCGGCAAAACGATATTGGAAATATCCTGAAGAGTATTTCGAAGTGTGGAAGGACGAGTTGACGATTACTCCAGATTACATAACTCAGAATGAGGTTCATGTCGCAAAGGTTGATGGGAAAGTAGTTGGGTTTATTTCGATAGTCGAAGTGAAAAATGATTTTAAGGCTGGAGACTTGTTGATAAGAAAGGGTTATTGGTTAGATCATATTTTTGTCCATCCATCTTTTATTGGGAATAGAATTGGCTCTGAACTTATATTTTTTGCTAAGGGATTATGTAAAGAAAAGAATATTAGTTGTTTACATATTCTTTCAGAACCGAATGCAAAAGGGTTCTATGATAGAATAGGTGCCCAATTTATCGAGGCTGTTCCGTCGAATATCAAAGGGAGAACAGTTTCATTATACAAGTTTCCAATATGAGAATTTGCATGTATTTCTATGGGGAAGCGCGACTTTACATAACATGGGATTCCCGGCACTCAGCCATGATAAATGAGATATGACGCGTCGGGAATCCCCAGAACGTTATACGACAGAGCCTTGCATGTCGGTTTTTTGGGATGGAATTAATTGAGACTGTATTACAGGAAAATTTAATTAAAAAAACGACAGCCTATGTAGAGTAATTTAGTTACAGCAAAGAGAGGTTTTCGTCCAATGGAGGTTTCTGAATAAACGAAGGAAAAGTCCTTAGGGAGGTGGATTGCTTGGAAACGCTAAACATACCAATGGAAACTGAGACGATTCCAACATTAATCAACGGGTTCAGTGGAGTAATTATCTTGATAGTTATTTACATTTTAGTACTTTGATGGAAAAACAGGGGCTTTTCATATGCTTGGATCATTGGGCAAGTACTTTTCTTGGTCCTTGGATTTAATTCTACACTCAAGATTTTTGACCGAAAGATGGTACCGAGTGCAATGCTCTCAGAAGAGGTATCATTAGTCATTGGTCTATCTGCACTTTATTGGGCTTTAAGTATGGTATGCATGGTTATCGGAATATGGCAATTAAGTAGCAAAGACAGGAAACAGAGAAAATGATCTTGGATTAAGTTTACAATGTTGTTTTCCAGTCATCATTTACCTAGATAGTATTAGGTACTGTTTACGGTTCGCCAAGGAATTAGGTGTTTGGGTTATTCTAAGTTTCCGACACGGGAGAGGCTCCGTCATATAATAAAGGTTTTACGACACTTTGCAAAGATGAAAGCGGTTGGGACGCGTCGCAAACCCTCGGGACGTTATAGGACATCTTGGTCTTTAATCTAAAGTTCAGTTTTAGATATTACCTAAGTAACATGCTAATATATTAAATTTTAGTACCCTTATCAATATAAAATGCCGTTTTGAAACTCATTTCCTATAACACCACCAGACGTAATTGCGCTGATGTTACACCTTGACGAACTTCCTAGTTCTTCAAGTTCGAAAGTCGCTAGAGTTTTATTCCAAACGATTTTGTAAATATCAGATGAGAGTTGGACTAAATCAGCTTCATACACATCTATTCCGTTTTCATCAGAAAAACCAGTCCATTGAAGCAATTCGAATTTCCCGACTGGTTCCCACGATCTGCCAGGCACACTCACTGCAAATGGAACTGAACTCTGAATATCAAAACTTATGGCTTGTGGTTTAAACATTTTCTTCATAACCTTGTCCCAAACTCGAAATTTTAGTTCTCTCAATTAGATACCTCCTTTATAGACTGCGAAATGCCTATATTATATAACTACGTAGAGGAAGCTAAATTTAAGGAGGTTGAAAAGAGCTTGTATCTTTAATTGAAGGAGGCAGCATATATGCCAAAAGTATATAAATATCATGTATCTCCTGAACAATCATTAATTAATAAAGATTTTGGTAGAATCGATTACTGTGATTCATATCAAATCGTAAAAAGCACGGATGAGACGATTGATAATCTCACAACAGAAATATTTAGGATTCCCAAATGGGTTGATTTTTTAATGAGGATTAGAGGTTCGTTAGTAAGGTTGTTTGGATTAAAAACTGGAAAAAAGAAGGATATTACTGAATCTATTTATTATCCAATTGGTACGAAAGCAGGTTATTTTACAGTTATTTACAGAAATGAAAATGAAATTGTTATGGCTGAAAATGATAAACATTTAAACTTTAGAACAGCTGTTATGAAAAAGAAAAGCGAGCAAGATTGTTCTATTTATCTTACCACGATTGTAAGGTTTAATAATATTTGGTGTAAAATATATTTTTTACCAGTAAAGCCATTTCACCAAATCATTATCAAATCTTTATTAAAGAGGCTATAGCTCTATTTTGTAAGATGATTGAAAGCAAATACCATTTGGTTTTGGCTTTGGGTTATTAATTACATGCAATCGGTAAGTCCGAACTTACAAGTTTTTTCGATCAAAGGAGATGTTTTAAATGGACAAGAAAGAAATTGTAGAGAGTATTTCATACTGTGGACTGATTTGTAGCCTATGTCATCTGGCTGATCAATGCGATGGTTGTAAAAATCATACATATATGTGTACGAACCACTCAGAAAAATGGGACGGATGCCATCATAGAAATTGTTGTATTGAGCAAAACCTAAAAGGTTGTTGGGAATGCGACAATTTTCCTTGTAACAAAGATATGTATAGCCATACTCATGATGTAAGACTTCGTGCGTTTGCGCGTTGCATTCGTGAGGATGGTTTAGATAAATTAGCAGAGTACATAATTGGAAATGAAGAGAAAGGTATAAGATACGGTTATCAAAAAGACTACGATTTCAAACAGAACGAGGATGAAGTATTAGTTATATTAAGGACAGGAGAAGACTGTGACCAGAACTAATGAGCTCTAAACTCAACCAAAGATTGTCGGTTAGAGGTATAGAATCTCGACTGAGGTTGTCTTTGCCGTGGCTTTTTATAACAGAGGGTTTGCGACACTTTGCAAAGATGAGAGCGGTTGGGACGCGTCGCAAACCCTCGGGACGTTATACCGCATCTGGGTCTATAAGGGATTTAAAAGGAGTTATAGATTAATGAGAAAAGTTGATTTATACAGGCAGGTTCTAAAAGAGATAGAAGATTGGGACCAATACCTATTAAACGAGTCTTGCCTTCCTGGACCTAGAGCGAATCTTGAATTGATAGAGGCAGTTGCAGAAGAAGGAACTGAGGAAAGATTTATGCGGTACTTATCTTTCGATGCAGAGAAAGCCCCATTTGGTTCAGTAAGTGAGTTTTTGCCTATTTGTGGTGTTGTTGGTTTAGGAAGTCTGATATCTCAAGGAAATATGAAACATCTTGGTCTCTTGCGTGCGTTTGCTTCAGATATTAGGTGGAGGATCAGAGAAGGGGTAGCGATAGCCTTGCAAAGGTTTGGCGAATCGAATATGGATGTGCTGTTAAATGAGATGATAGAGTGGGCAAAAGGAAGTCTGTTGGAAAAGAGGGCAGTAGTTGCGGCTTTGTGCGAACCAAAACTACTTAAGCAGCCTAAAGAAATTCTAAGTGTATTACAAATACTTGATAAAATTACGCAAGACATCTTAAATGAGGGAAATAGAAAAGATAAGGACTTTAAAGTACTACGAAAAACATTAGGATATGGTTGGAGTGTTGCAGTGGTACCTGATCCTGAGAATGGAAAAAAGCTTATGGAGAAATGGTTTGTAAATGAGGATAAAGATATTAGGTGGATGATGAAGGAAAACTTGAGAAAAAAACGATTAATTAGAATGGATCTAGATTGGACAAGAACTTGGAAATTGAATCTGGGTGTGGAATAGACGTGGAAATATTGGGGTAGCTTTTGTCGACGCCGTATAACATAGCGTTTGCGGACATCTGAGAAAATATGAATGTAATAACAGACGTCGCAAACACTCGGGACGTTAGACGAAAGACCATGCGGGACCAGGCGTCCTTGCTCGGATATGGCGGGGATTGTTGTTGGAGTGATTAATGCGCACCTGTAGATTTTCCGCAACAGTAAAATTATGCGATGTATAAACATTTTGTGAGGTTTGAGATGAACGAAATGAGAGAAGAGTTTATTGCTCCTTGCGGCATGAATTGCAGACTTTGTATGGCTAACCAAAGAGAGAAAAATCAATGCAAAGGGTGTCGGAGTGAGAGTGATATAAGGTATAAAACAAAAGGCAGCACCAGTTGCGTAATCAAAAATTGTCCTGTAATTCAAAGTTACAAATCAGGGTTTTGCTTTAAATGCGACAAATTCCCTTGCCAAAGGCTAAAACAGTTGGATAAACGATATCGAACTAAATATCTCATGAGTATGCTTGAAATCCTTGATCACATTAAGCAATATGGTATGGATGCATTTTTACAGAATGAGGAAATTAGATGGACTTACAAAGAATATGGGAATATTGTTTGTGTACATAAATTGATTTGTGTAGTTTGCAAAACTCCATATATAAAGTGAGATTTCATGATACATAATTAAAAAGTTGTTTCGCAGTTTTCGTGTTTAATGCATTAATACAGTTCGAGGGGGACGTTTAAGGGACTCCCGTCCATGGTCGTCTCTGAATCTTGTGGCATGGCCCGCCGTCTAACACCTCATTCACGAAACTGGCCAAGATGCGGTAGTATGTCGCTTCGTGAATGCCCAGAACGTTATCTGCAATGCGAAGGGAGAACGCTTGAAAGTTTATTCGGAGGGATTGTTGATCTATGCATGAACGGGTAGTGATTTTTGATTGGGGTGACACTGTGATGCGTGATTTTCCTCAATTCAGAGGACCAATGGTATTTTGGCCTCAGGTAGAAGTCACGGAAGGTATTGCGGAATCGTTGCCAGAAATTCATAGACGCTTTTCCATCTGTATGGCTTCAAATGCGGGGGATTCAGATGCAATGCTTATGGCTCAAGCACTTGAAAGGGTTGAGCTTAGGGGCTATTTTGATTTTCTATACACTTCAAAGGAACTCGGTTATAAAAAACCAAGTCCAAAGTTTTTTCAAGAGATCGTGGATAGAATTGCAGTTAGGCCGGTACAATGTGTAATGGTCGGAAATGATTATGAAAAGGATATTGTTCCAGCAAAAATGACTGGGATGAAGACGATACTGTATCAAAGGAACTTGGTCTCCGGAACTCCTTTGGCAGATGCGACTATTCAATCAATGTATGGGTTGCTTCAATGTCTTAAGGATTTACACACTTAGTTAGTTGCGCGGGAGAACGATTGTATTAGTATTCTTTGTGGCCCCACACAGCAGATAACAGAGGGTTTGCAACACTTTGTAAAGATAAATGTGGTTGGGATGCGTTCAAACCACTGGACGTTATACGACAGGGCTAGGTCAGAAAGGAGTTGGAAGTAGATTGAGAGAAGCAAGTATTATTGAGAATACCAATCATCCTCGGACACGACAAAGTATCGCTACAGACTTTGAGAGACTTGGCTTGGAAAAAGGAATGACAGTAATAGTTCATTCATCTTTGAGTTCCCTTGGTTGGGTAAATGGTGGCGCAGTGACTGTAATTCAGGCCTTAGTTGACGTAATTACCCCGTTAGGAACTATAGTCATGCCCACTCATTCAGGCGATTATTCCGATCCAACCTTGTGGGGTAATCCCCCAGTTCCTGAAGACTGGTGCACTATAATTAGGGATACTATGCCGGCTTTTGATCCCCAAATTACTCCATGTAGAGGAATGGGAGTAATTCCGGAAGTATTTAGAAAGTGGCCTGATGCCGTACGAAGTTCACATCCGTCATCTTCATTTGCAGCTTGGGGGAATCATGCGAACTATATTGTTTCCAATCAACCTTTGGACTTTCCAATGGGCGAGCAATCACCGTTGAGTCACTTATATGATTTAGATAGTAGTGTATTGTTATTAGGGGTAGGTTTTAGCAACAATACATCATTTCACTTGGCAGAGTATAGGTCAAACAAAAGAAACGTGTGTGAGGCAGCTGGCCCTATCATTGTCAATGGAAAGCGTGTGTGGACGACATATAAGGATATCGAATTCGAAACTGAAAAGTTTAAACAAATAGGTCAAGACTTCAAACTAACTGGGAATAAGGTTACTAATGGAATTATTGGTTCGGCAAATACCAAGTTATTTAGTCAAAAGGAGGCAGTTGATTTTGCTTTAGAATGGATAACCCGCCCCATCGTATAACAGAGGGTTTGCTACACTTTGCATAGAAGGAAGAGGTTATGACGCGTCACAAACCCTCGGGACGTTATGTGCAATTGGCTATTCAAGTATAAATGGAGTGAAATATTTGAAGAAGAGCTTACTGGTTTTTTTAATCGTTTAAAACTGTATCGGAATTACTCGAATACTAAAGTGAATTTGTTAGTATGAATTGGGGAAGATTCATTGAATATCTAAGTATTATCAACTCAATCATACACCTGTCCGTGACAGTGAAAAGGAAGTATCTTTTTTATGGATCTAAATACTTTTGAAATAAGAGATAACTGCAGAAAAAACTTAAATAAATATACAATTAAAGCGTTTTCTATAATTCCGAAAATCGATAATCCACAATTATTAGACATGGGATGCGGTACCGGAGTGCCAACACTCTTGATGGAAGTTTGCAATGGTAAGATTTATGCCGTTGATCCCGATAATTCATCTTTGTTTTGGTTAAAGGAAAAAGTAAAGAAATTGAACTATTCAGATAGGATTCGAATAATTCATGCTTCGGTTTTAATAATGATCTATTTGATAAGAAATTCGATATAGTTTTAGCCGAAGGTTTATTAAATGTGATTGGTTTTGAAAAGGGCTTGGCTATCCTTATTAAGTACTTAAAAAATAATGGCTATATAATAATTCATGATGAATTAAATAATGATACAGAAAAGAGAATCATATTCGAAAGATGCAATTTGGAATTAATAAACTCGTTTGAGTTAAATGAAAATGTGTGGTGGAATGATTATTACTACTATCTAGAAAAGGCAATAAAACAAATAGATAATAACTCATTATTCCAAAAAGAAATTAATGAAATAGTTGAGTATAAGAAAAATCCAAAGATATTCAGATCAATATATTATGTTTTACACAAATAGATATATATCTTGAGATTGGGTACCTACCCATTATCCTAGCAAATTATATACAATTATTAAGAATGTCTTTTTAATTGGTCTCTGCCCTAGCTTTAAAACCTTTAAGCATTTTTCTTTCCATGATAAAGGCTCCGGGTTCCATGATCACATAGGTACCAATAAGAGCACCTAGTGAAGTGTTATCGCTTTCAATTCGGGTCCGGATAATTAATCTAGTTCTTTCATTATCGATTTTTTTTTCCAAGTAATAAACCCAGGTCCAGTTGATAAACGGCTGTTCGACACGTTCGTGTAGAAGCATGACATTACTAGGATCAAGTCTCGTTACGGTTAATCCATTGTTAGGAGCTATTTCAAGACGATTGAACTCTACTTTGAGAATCATTTAGTTTTGTAGCAGTCACTTTCCTCACTCTCCTAAATTGGATAATTTGACCAAGATTTCGTCATTAAGGTATTAGTTACCTCTTTTTCTAAAGATGTATGAAAGACTAAATTCGGAAGTAGTATTATTAATTTAAGGTGCTTTTGAGGTTGAGATTGTACGATTACCTAGCCAGCCTCTGGGAAGTATATTTATATGCAAGGAGTGAGTGAGGAAATGAGAGAAATTATCGAAAGGCTAAACTACTTAATTCAAGCAGTCCCCAAAAGAGTCCAACAGTTTTCAGAACAGGAATTTTCAGCACAGTTAGTAAGTAAATGGTCCAAAAAGGAGATATTAGGACATTTATGCGATTCCGCCACCAACAATTATCATAGGTTTATTAAAATCCAGTTTGATAGGCAACCCTTTATAGTAGTTCCTTATAACCAAAACAACTGGGTATTGATTCAGGACTATCAAGGTATACCAACTGACGAGATTGTTGACTTTTGGACAACTTTAAATAGACATATTGTTAGAGTCATAACGAAGATTCCAGAAGAGAAACTATTGTACCTGTGTGATATAGGTGATAATAAATCCATTACTCTATCAGAGCTAGTTCTAGATTACTTGCGACATATAGATCATCATCTAAGGCAAATCTTTGGTACATCTGACGTTTAAGTAATTTGTATAGATGTTCTTTGCCGTAGCATCGGATAACAGCGTATTCCCGTAATCTGAGAGAATATGTAAGTAGTAAGCAGACTTTGGGAATACGCGAGGCGTTATCTGAAAGTCTGCGGAACGAAAAGGTAGGACGGAACATGTTTGAATTTGTGGTTGATAATGAGGTAGTATTAAAACTGTTAGATACCATACATGCGGATCAATTGTCTGAATTGACCGATTCATGTCGGCCATACCTTAAGGAATGGCTTCCATGGGTTGATGGATCGAAGAGCGTTGAAGACACCAAAGCTTTTATCGAAATGACGAAAAAGCAGTTTTCCTCAAATAACGGGTTTCAGGCTGGAATTTGGTACAAAGGAAGTATTGCAGGCGTTATAGGTTTCTATGGAATGAATTGGTCTAATAAATCAGTGAGCATCGGATATTGGCTTGGCGCGACTTATCAGGGAAACGGGGTTATGACGAAGGCCTGTAAAGCTTTTGTAGACTATGCTTTTAGAGAGCTAAAGCTTAATAGGGTTGAAGTGAGATGTGCAGAGGGAAATACCAGAAGCAGAGCAATACCTGAACGGTTAGGTTTTGTTAAAGAGGGAATCATCAGGGAAGCTGAGTGGCTTTATGACCATTACGTTGATGATGTAGTATACGGAATTCTTTCTCGGGAATGGCTATGAGGAAGGGGTACAGCGGTGAAGAATGACTAGTTCTTTCGGATGAGTTTAAGGAGAAACTAAAATGCGCAAAAAGTTACGTACTATTCTTTTTTCGATAATATATGTATTGCTAACGGTGGTAAAGATGTTTACAGGAGTAGTTGTAGGGTTAGGCGAGCCAACCTACAGTTTAGTGGCTAAGACTTATCCTACTATAAAAAATACTTGGAGCATGGGGGAAGAGAATGCAGTCAATATCGCACGACATCAAGGAACCTGGTACTACGAAAAAGATTATTGGTTATTAAGTGCCAACGAAAATGGTTTTTCAGGGGATTTCAGTTATTATCTTCTAATACTAGTATGGTGGCTTGTGACGTTATTAATTTTTATCAAGGTAGTAAGGTTTTTACTTTCTAAATATAATATTATTGTATAAATGCCCAGAACGTTATGAGACATCTAGGTCGTTAAATAATGTTTGGGGAGGCGTATATGGAAATAATGAAGGTTATGATTTTTGGTGGGACAGGTTTTGTCGGAAGAAACCTTACTGAGGAATTACTTGCGAATGGGTATCAGGTATATGTGGTAACGAGAAATCCTCAAAAAACCGCCAGTCGATTGGGAAATAAAATTAAGGTAATAGAATGGGACAATATTTCCCCTCTATCTTCGATTTTTAATCTGCAAATTGACGTAGTAATTAACTTATCGGGTGAGTCAATCGGTAATCGTCGCTGGACCAATTCAGTAAAAGAAGAAATTATATCAAGTAGGATTAGAATAACGGGTACAATTGTTGATGCCATTAATAGTGGTACTATTCAGCCAAAAGTTCTAATTAATGCTTCAGCAGTTGGATATTATGGCTTCCGTGAGGACGAAGAGATAACTGAGTCTGAAGAAGAAGGACAGGATTTCCTAGCACAAGTCTGCCGAGATTGGGAAAATGAAGCTTACAAGGTTCAAGTTGATTCAACAAGAGTAATAACTATTCGAATTGGCGTAGTTTTAGGGAATGAAGGTGCACTAAACAGAATGGCATTACCATTTAAATTTTACTTAGGGGGCCCATTAGGTAAGGGCAATCAATGGCTCTCCTGGATACATATCCAAGATTTAACGAGTATGATAAGGTTTCTAATCGAACATCAGGAGCTAGCTGGTTCAATAAATGCTGTTGCTCCAAATCCAGTAAGAATGAGAGATTTCAGCAAGATACTAGGCAAAGTCCTAAATAGACCATCATGGTTACCAGTTCCAGAGATAGTATTAAAGATAGCATTAGGTCAAATGGCGGAAATGTTATTACATGGACAACGAGCTATGCCGAAAATAATTCTCAGTACTGATTTTGAATATAGGTTTCCAAGCTTAAAGGCAGCTTTAGAGAATGCTCTGGGTATGCAAAGGGGTTTTAAGACGGAGTAGGTGCGCAATTTATATGGTCGGTGTGTTATTGTGAGATTGCAGTTTTTGATTGCATGGCTAATTATTCTTACTGTGGGAGTGAGGGGATAATGTTTTGAAATTCACCGAAAAGCTAATTGCCCCATGTGGAATAAACTGTGGTGTTTGCTTTGTATATTTAAGAGAAAAAAATAATTGTTGTAGTTGTCTGAGTACCGGAACGAATAAACCTGCACATTGCAGTAAATGCAGAATTAAGTTTTGCGATGAACATGACAAATCAGAGTTTAGATATTGCTATGAATGTCATAAATTCCCTTGCACTAGATTAAAAGGTTTTGATAAGAGGTATATTAAAAAATACCATTTAAGTTTAATACAAAATCTCAAGTACATTAACAAATACGGAGTGCTTCAATTTATTAATATTGAAAATGAAAAGTGGAAATGTAATAATTGTGGTGAAGTGCTCAGTGTTCATAAGGATAGTTGCCTTAAATGTGGAAGTGAGTATAGAAAATCGCCAACTGAGCAAAATCTTTAACAAACATTATCTTTTAGATGTTCTCCGCCAAACGACGTATAACAGAGTATTTGCATCACTTTAGTAAAGATGAAAGTGGTTGGGATGCGTCGCAAACCTTCGGGACGTTATACGAAACCGTACGTGAAAAGCCGCACGTTCATGTGCGGATTTTCTTTGTAGTTATAATATGAGGACGCGATCAAAGAGAATACTCGGGGGGCCGGGTAACAGGTGACTCTACCTTGACGACCAAATCGTTATGTCGGAGAAAGGATGGCGTGTCAGTGGAAAGAACGTTGGTTGAATTGATTATTCTAACGTCTATAATCCACCTTGTCGATACTCTTGCATATTCTGTGAGGCTAAACTCTGTTAAGAGTGGGCAAGTTGCATTATCCTTTTCTTTATTTAATCTCATCGCACTTGTTTCACGTACTGCAAATACCTTACAAGCTCCATTGATTGCAGGTATTATAGGAATAAGTATTAGTCACGGTTTAAATCCAATAATGGATATGCGTAAGGTGATTTTTGCTGCAACGATTGGAACTCTATTAGGTGTACTTTTAATTCCATCATTTCTTAAGGTTTTTGAGAAAGCAGTAAACCGCCTAGAAGTAACAGGTTCTGTCCCATCTCTTGTGGTTGAGGCCTTACAGATAAATAATATTAAACGAATCGTAAAAAGTGTTACAAAACCATCCAAGACAATGTTGGAAAGATTAAGGTATCGAGAAATCCCAAAGCGATTGCTTATTTTAAATGCATTAGTCACAGGAATATATACGATCGGCGTTCTTTCAGCAAGTTATGCGGCAACGTTGGTTTCAGTGGAGCATAGACTTGCGGTTGTTGCCTCATCAGGAATGATCAATGGGATTGCGGCTATTTTACTAACGCTCCTCATTGATCCAAAGGCAGCTATGATAACTGACCAGGCTTTAAGAGGAAAGAGACCCTATGGCGATGTTAAGGCTCTAGTGGTGTTGCTTATTACTTCAAAGGTAGTTGGTACTTTGTTAGGTCAGGTACTATTCTTACCCGCAGCTCGGCTAATTGCTTCTTTTTACTTGTAGTGACGACTTTACGGTCAATTTACTTTCAGATCTACGAATATGATTATAAATGGCGGTTTAGGAGAAAGCGTTTTACCAATAAGGTTTTATAATAGACCGGAAATTGTACTAGTAACCTTAGTTTCCCCTGAGATATAACCAGCCGGCCCTTTTAGAGTTTGAAGATGGTCGAATTGTCATGGTAAAAGTAGATATTTCCCGTGTGTCTATGGTATAGTAAATTCGAAAGAAATGGTTGGTTACATTGTTATATTTGTAATAGTTTACACCCGAGAATAATAAAGGGGCTATCTAGAAGTATGAGTGTTTTATTTTGCCGTGATTGCGGCGTCGATATATCAGGTGAACCGCTTTTTCGGCGGATTAGTTTTGCTTTGGAAAATGGAGAAAAGGCTGCCTTGGTTGGACCGAATGGGGCGGGTAAAACAACCCTGATTCGGGCTTGTTTAGGGGATGTGCGTTTAGAAGAGGGAGAAGTTCAAATTCTCGGTTCTTACGGGTACTTACCCCAAACTCCTATTGTGGAGGATGAGGGGAATGTCTTTGAGTGTGTGATCCAAGAACGAGTAGATTTATTGCAAATGCAGGAGCAACTGCGTGAATTAGAAGAAAAGATGGCTTCGACGCCCAGTGAGAAAGTCATGGAGCAATATGCAACTTTGACCGAATCGTTTGAACGCCAGGGAGGCTATGCTTTAGAAGCCTTAGTCAGGAGAATCCTGGCTGGTCTAGGACTTGATGCAGAGATGAACTCTCAAGTTGCTAGGTTAAGTGGAGGCCAGAAGACACGGTTGGCTTTATGTAAGCTTTTGCTTCGAGCGCCCGAAATCCTAATTTTAGATGAGCCAACAAACCACTTGGATATCGCTGCCATGGAGTGGCTCGAAGGGTACTTGAGAGATTATGCTGGGGCCCTGCTGATTGTTTCTCACGACCGATACTTTTTAGATCGCATCGTGACGCGAGTGTTCTGTTTAGAAAATGGTGGGTTAAAAGGGTATACAGGGAACTATTCGGAATACGAATTATTGAAAGTTTTAGAAGCTAAAACTCTTAGCCGGGAAGCTGAGCGCTTAGCGAATAGAATCGCTAAACTAGAGGAGTATGTCCGCAGAAATAAGGCGGGAGTCAATTCCAAGCAGGCGCGTGGGCGAGAAAGCCAGCTCCAGAAACTCAAGCCGATTCAGGTTGCTAAGATAGATCATGGTCTTTCTATTTCACTGGGAAGTGGAGGGCGAAGTGGGGATCGAGTCCTTTTAATAGAAGATCTTTCGATTGCCTTCGGAACTCGACCTCTTTTTTCAAACGTCCAAGTAGATTTGCGTCGTGGAGACCGAGTAGCCTTACTGGGCAAAAATGGCGTTGGAAAAACTACGATCCTTAAGGCGATTCTCGATCAGGCTCCTTATAAGGGAACCATCCGTTTAGGAGCCAATGTAAAGATTGCTTATTACTCTCAGGAACATGAGAATCTGGGTACTGCGGGGACGGTGATGGATGAGATCCGGAACGCTTCAAAATTAAGGGACCCGGAGATTCGAAATCTACTGGCTAGATATGGTTTTAGAAAAGATGATGTCTTTAAACTGATATCTGTGCTGAGCGGGGGAGAAAAGAGCCGTTTAGCTTTATGTAAACTTTTTTTGGAGCAAGGAAACTTGCTCTTGCTCGATGAACCAACGAATCACTTAGATGCTGAAACCCGTGGAGTGCTGGAAGAAGCCCTTCAAGAGTATGAAGGAACCGTGTTAGTAGTTTCCCATGATCGCTATTTTTTGGATAAAGTGGTAAATAAGATTGCAGAACTCACCCCTCAGGGCCTGTCGCTTTTTGAAGGAGATTACACTGGGTTCAAGGAATATAAACAACAAGAAGAAATAGTCCTTGCCCCCATCGAACGAGGTTCGAAGCTGCAATCTAATGCTCAGGATCTACAGGAAAGCCGCAATTTAGCTC
>DOPS01000074.1:0-27712 GCA_003512645.1 Desulfosporosinus sp. | reverse complement strand
GAAGCGCACAACGTGCGCACAAAAGGAGAGATGTAAAATGGGTGGTTGCTGTGGAGATTCGAATAAAGGCCATTCTGGAGGAAATGCGTTGAATCCACAAGATGGTATTGTATTAAAGATTGAGGGAATGACTTGTGGTCACTGCAAGAGTTCAGTCGAGAAAGCGTTATCAAATGTACCAGGTGTTACTCAAGCAGAAGTCGATTTAGCTCGTAAACAAGCAGTGGTATTAGGAACAACTGAACGTTCATTACTTGTTAAGGCTGTAGAAGATGCTGGTTATAAAGTCATAAACAGTCAATAAGACCAAACATCAAGAGATAACAATATGCTGGGTCCATATATATATTCTAAGGCAGAATCAACTGAACGACAGATTTTTGTCCATGAGTTGGCGAATCTGATATCGCAAATGTTCTCATAAAAGTGGCTGAGGAGCTTTCCCTCAGCCACTTTTATCTCTTTGGAAGCTGGATGATGAATTCAGTCTCATGCCTGACTGTTAAAATTTTTTTTTAACCTACCCCTCGATAATTAAACAGGTGTACGAATATTTTAGCGACTACAGGAGGTGACCGCCAGACTGAAGATCACAAATTGCTTCAAGTATTAGAGTTACAAAGCAAACTTCAAGTAACGAATTATGAAAGGATTTGAATGAATTATGAAGAAGAGAGTTTTAATGGTTTCATTATCAATGGTTATGGTACTTGGATTGGCAGGGATCGTGAATGCCACTACAATTGGCAAAAATACCACGGACATGCAGCCAAAAGCTTCGACTACACAGGCCTATATGAACAACAATGATGTCACAAGCACCGAAGTTGAGCAGGTAGAAACCACTCAGCCTGATCAAACAGTTCCATCCAAGACCGATGTCTACGATCAAATGAGGAGTTCCGACGCGTCCATGAATGATCAAATGCAAAACATGCCGATAAATACTCAGATGCAAAATATGCCTATGAACACTCAAATGAATGACCAGATGAATAGTTCCCAACACACGCAAGGAATGACTGGAACGAATAAACCGAACAAACCGAACAATTCTAACGCTTCTCAACAGCCAGCCCAAAAATCAAGCGGCAACAATATGATGGGATCCATGGGAAGATAAGTCCTAAGAAGTGGCATAAATGGAAAAAGAAAAGTAGTGGCTGAGGAAATCTAATCCTCAACCACTACTTTTATCTCTATAGGAAGCTGGACGATGAATTCAGTCTCTTGTCCGACTTTACTCTGTACGCCGATCGTGCCTTGATGGAGGTCCGTAATCTGGCGGACCAGCGCCAGACCAATTCCGGTTCCCCCTGTCTCACGGGTCCGAGATTTGTCAGCACGGTAAAAACGCTCGAATATTAAAGGCAGGTCGTCTTCTGAGATGACTATACCTGTGTTTCTAATCTTAATTACGGCAAAATCCGGTGTTTTTGTAAGCATCGGCTATTACTTCGGAAACCGTTGGCATTCTTATGCCTTCAAATGTCTGTCTCTGGGATGATCTTTGTCTTGTAACATTTATTCACATTTTCGCAAAACAATTTCATAGTTTGGTAAATGCCATTTAATATGCCTCCAGTATAATTGGCTTCGAGAGGAGGAGTAGTTCAAATCTCCAGGGAGGAGGCGATAATCTATGCAAATTCTATAAAATGATTTAATGTTAGAAATTTACGAAGGTAGAATTGTGTTTTCTTGCGCTGAAACAACGAGAGTGTTCCTAAATCTTATTAAGCCAAGGAGGAAAGATTTATGTTTATAACAAAAGATAAATTAGCAAAGATTGCCTTAGGTTCTATGATGACATCAGTTATGACTTTCGCGACATTAATGCCTGTCAGTGCTCATGAATTACAGCCCAATGCAGACAGGAATGCCAGTATGTCCATGCAAAGGGGAGTTCAGGAGGGCCTATTACCCTTATCCAACTTAGGTATTCTGGATAAAGCTGCAGCGCAGATTATCCCCCTGATGGGTGGACAAGTCGCCATATCTGACGGCGATGAACAAGTGGCAAACAGCGAAACTGCTACTACCACAACGGACCATGGCCAGGTGATAAATTGCGGAACTACCACTCCAGTGGACGAAGAGGAAGCGGTAGAAAATGAAACCGCTGCGCCAGTGGAGGAAGAGGAAGCGGTAGAAAATGAAGCTGCTGCTCCTACGGACGAAGGACAAACGGTGAATAGAATGTACGCTAAGCTCCTCACCTCTTACGATAAATTGCTGAGCATTTACGACCATCTGTTAAGTATTTTTGGAACAGCTTTCACCCACTAATCGGATTACCATAATAACGATCTACCAATTCTTAACACCTAGCTAGCACAGGAAGTATATTCCTAGTGCCAAAGGGTTGACATATTCTTAACTAACAACTTATAATAATGATAGAGGTTGTCAGTCGTTCCGACTAAATAGTTAAAGACGCGCTGAGTTCAGCACAAGTGGAAACGGGGGACCCATCATTTTGGGGTGAATCCGGCTTTTGCCGGTAGGGCTGTCTCTTTAGCCCGAATCTGTCAGCTAACTTCGGAAGCGCTTCCCAGAGAGAAAAAATCTTCTGTAAAGGGTCCTACGTCTAGTTCAACGTGGGACCCTTTACGCATTATTGAGAGAAGGACAAACTATAAACCTCCGGAACGGTCTAGTGACGACTTACCAACCTCGCCTGACTCTTTTGAGATGAACCCCTTAAACGTCAATTATCCTTTCGTACAACTAATTGGAGATATTATGGAAGTTACAAAGGAGGTAACAAAAATTGAAGGAAATTAAATTTAGAGTTTGGGACAAGGTTAGGCAGAAAATATTTAAGCCACAAGCTATAACATTTGATACACAAACTCTGGTTCCATTTGCCGTAAGTGTGCCCGGTCGTTCGTGGGAACCAGCCGGAAAATTTGAATTGCTACAGTGGACCGGTTTGCATGATGCCAATGGAACTGATGTCTATGAAGGTGATTTTATTAAAATTTCATCTGCAATTTACAAAGTGAT
This sequence comes from Desulfosporosinus sp., assembly GCA_003512645.1. GTDB lineage: Bacteria > Bacillota > Desulfitobacteriia > Desulfitobacteriales > Desulfitobacteriaceae > Desulfosporosinus. The sequence continues at coordinate 24,703 of DOPS01000074.1, read as the reverse complement.
TTGGAATAAATCAACAGCGAGTTTCGACCTTGTTGAACCAGGAAGCTCTTTAAATCGAAATATCAGTGATGTTGGGATTGGTGATATAGTAGGAAATCAGTATCAAAATGCTGATCTCCTCCGGTAATAGCTCCGTGATAGTAAATGCCAATATAACCAGAATTATAGGCAATTAGTACAATTCAGAGGAAAGATCGGTACCATCCCATCAAATACATAGATGGAAAAGGATACCGCTGAGGGAGGGAGAAATGGCGTATTGTGGTAAAGTTTTGATAGTTGACGACGACCAAAACGTATTGGAACTGGTCACGTTATATGGTGAAAGGGAAGGTTTTAAAGTCATCGGGGTAAGCAACGGTGACTTGGTTCTAGCCGCATTCGATCGGGAAAATCCTGATGTGGTAATACTGGATATCATGCTTCCGGGTCAGGACGGGCTTACTCTATGTCGCAATTTAAGGGCGGTACGCATGGTTCCCATAATCATGCTTACAGCCAAGGGAGAGGAAGCAGATCGTGTTTTAGGACTGGAAATGGGAGCCGATGACTACGTTTCCAAACCTTTCAGTCCCCGGGAACTGGTAGCCAGAATCAAAGCGCTACTGCGCCGTACCCAACCTGTGGATGCAGCGACGAATTGGAAATTGAAATATCCCGGGCTGGAAATCTTCGCCGATTCCAGGACAGTTTTGATTGATAGTCAAGAAATAGAAGTCACTCCCAGAGAATACGATTTGCTCTATTACCTGGCCCAGAATCCTCGCCGGGTTTTCAGCAGAGAGGAGCTGCTGGCGGCTGTCTGGGGATATGATTTCTTCGGTGATGAGCGTACGATAGATGTCCACATTCGCAGGCTGAGGACCAAGCTGGCACCTTTGCCGTTTGAATACTTGACAACTGTATGGGGTGTGGGATACCAATTTACACCTCCTGCCAAAGGGGGAGAGACCACGCCGTGAATACTTATCTACAGCAGGGCAGGGAAAAACTTCAGTTGGTAATCCGTGCCCTACGTCGGTTCTGGCTTATTAGTAAACGCTTACTACAGGAACAATTCAACAAAAATCTTTACACAAGGATTTTGTTTACCAATATAACGGCCTTTGTTATCGCTCTGATTGGCCTGATGATATTTTCCAGCTTTGTGGTAAAGCAGGTAAGCTATGATCAGGTCCAACAGGAATTGTTACGTGAGGCCAAACGAGTAAACTTTGCCTTACTCCAGCAGACGGACAGCGCGTGGAGTATTCCACCTGACAAGCGAACAAGCACTCAGGTCCAGGCACAACAGGACTTCTTGAAATATCTGGCTGATATCTTTGACGCTAAGATTACGATCTTTGACATGGAAGGAAAGATTACGGCCACCTCGGCAGAGCAGGAAATGGTGCCCGGTAGCAAGATAGAAGAAAAATACATCGATATACTCAAAAAAAGTCCAATTGCGACGACCCAGACAGTGGATACTGATACCGATCAGCCCATCTTTGCTGCAGTTGTGCCCATGGGGAACAACAAGGATGCCATTAAAAACGGTATCCTGCTGGAAAAGAAATCATTTAATCTCGACCTTGCTTTAAGCAAAATGCGTTTGTACATGATTATCGGGGGAATGGTCATCCTGCTGATTATTATTTTCATTTCCGTTTACCTGGCTATGTACATTTCCAGGCCAATTTCCCGTTTGACTACCACAGTGGCAGAGATCAGCAGAGGGAGTTATGTGTTGAGCGATAAGGACCAGCCTCTGGATGAAATCAACGACCTCGGCGGCCAGCTTAACAAATTGGCGGAAAGACTGCAGAAGGTACAGACCGAAAGTCGCAGGATGGAAGAAGAAAGAGCCCGTTTATTTGCGGAGATATCGCATGAGTTACGTACCCCGCTGACTGCTGTGCAAGGCTTTGTCGAGGCCATCCGCGATGGTATTGTGCAAGATGAGGCAATACAGGAGAGGTATTTAGACACGATTTACACGCAAACGGTTCATATCAGCAGGCTGATAGATGACATCTTGGAATTAAGCCGTCTGGAAAGCGGCAATCTAACGGTTGAAAAACTACCTGTAGACTTGAACGCCTTGGCCCACGGTGTGGCCATGTCCATGGAGCCTCTGGCCAAGCGCACGAATACCTCGATCCTGTTGGACCAAAAAACAGAAAAAGCCATCGTGCTCGGGGACGCTGACCGGATGGAACAGGTTATCAGGAATCTACTGAAGAATGCGACCAGGGCTACTGAGAACGGCACCATCAAGGTTGGCGTAGAGACCCGACAAGGTAAAGTGGAACTGTGCATTGAGGATAATGGTATTGGCATATCGCCCGAGGATTTGCCGCACATTTGGAAAAGGTTTTACCGGATCAAGAATCAACGTGCTGATCACATGCAGGAAAAAGGGAGTGGTCTGGGGCTGGTAATTGTGAAAAAACTGGTTCAGTTACAAGGCGGCAACATAGATGTGGCAAGCCAGTTAGGGAAGGGGACAACTTTTTACATAAGCTTTCCATCTTTTGATATATCCTATCGGACTAAACACAAGTTATTAGGGAGTTGATAGCATTGACTTGTCCCTTGTGCGGTGCGCACGACACTGGCCGGATCGGCCGCAAACGTTACTATTGTCACGAGTGCTGTCTCGAATGGACAAAGGACAGTGGTGAGCTGAAAATTTATCGCATTGATCCAGACGGGACAGTTTGCCAGCTGAAAGGCGATCAGGTTCTTGAAACTGCGGTTCGCCATAGTCAGAGGTTAAGATTCGTTTATTTGTGAACTATGCCAACGGTTATCGACTATTGTTCGAAAGCCGTTGGTGTTTTTATGTCTCTGTCTGTCTCAGGATCGCTTTGTTGTAACATTCATTAACATTTACGAAATAAATTTTCAAGGTTTGGTAAAAGCTGCTTAATATTTCTCAGGTATTATTAGCTTCGAAAGGAAGGATGGTCTGTCGTCGATGTTCCCGGTTTGGTGGCAACTTTAATTGCTTTCTGGCCATACTTCGAGATTCAAAGGATTATAGTTTAAATGGGGTTGATGTAGGAAAAGATTAATGACAAGTTTTATCTTTATCGGTAATCCTATTGGGAATGACAGTTGCGATTACATGTTTTAGTTAGGTATTGATATAAACAGTGTTACTTAAGCTTCGACCTAGGCAGAAAAGTGCACTGAAGTAATGGAGGCGGTCTTTTAGTGGCTGAATACATCCTAATTGTGAATGACGAATGTACCATCAGGAATATGTTACAAGAATTTTTAGGTGAATCGGGCTACAGAACTAAAAGTGCAGCCGACGGGCGGGAATGCTTAAAGATTGCCGGATTTGCGGAAAAACCTTCTCTAATCCTGTTGGATTACCAGCTGCCCGAGATGACAGGAATTGAAATGTTAACAATGCTTAAAAAGTATAGTGCTACCTGGGAAATCCCGGTCATTATGCTCAGTGGCAAAGAAAACATTGAAGACATCGCCAAGAGTCACGGTGCCCATGTGGTGTTGAAGAAACCTTTGGATTTGAGCGCCTTAATGGAAGCAATTCATAATGTGATTACTCCTGGTTAATCCCAGTTCTTTGCCAACTCTGGCCAGCCGGCTGTTCACTTGCCACCAATTTAACCCCCTTAAACTTTGGCTTACTCACGTATTTAATATATAGCTTTGCTCAAGACCAATCCGTCTCAGACAGATGGTCTTTTTCTTTGAGCCCGGTTTCAAATGACATCTGACTATCACAGGTGAAAGAGGAGGAAGCTATGCTTGATAAGTTAAAATCTTTATTCATAAGTTTACGTTCTTCAGTACATAAAAGACTAGACCGCCTCAAGACTTCAAAGTTTTGGCAAAACCCTAAATTTAGGCGACGGTTTGCCCTTACTGCACTGCTCGGATTTCTGTTAGCCACCGGAGGAATCGCTTTCTGGGTTGCTTCCCTGGACGTAAGCAAACTGGAGAGCCCACTTGCTCATCCAACCTTCATCTATGACCAAAAAGGGAATAAGGTTTCCCAGCTTTCCTCTTCCAAAATTGAGCCAGTTTCCATTGATAAGGTACCGCTCCAAATGCGTGAGGCAATAATCGCTGTCGAAGACCGTCGTTTCTATGAACATAAAGGTGTTGATGTCTGGTCAATCCTGCGGGCCTTGGCCCATGACCTCAAATCAGGGGATTTTTCAGAGGGGGGAAGCACAATAACCCAACAATTAGCTAAAAATCTCTTTCTGCCTTCTGATAAGACACTTAGGCGAAAATTTAAGGAAGCGGCTTATGCCTTAAAGATCGAATTGACCTTAACCAAGAATCAGATTCTTGAGTCTTATCTGAATCATATTTACTTTGGCGAAGGTCGTTGGGGAATTCAAAATGCCGCCCGTTTTTATTTTGGCAAAAACGTTCAAGACCTCAGCCTGGAAGAAGCAGCCCTGCTCGCCAGCCTTCCGAAAGCTCCCAGCATTTACTCTCCTTTGAAAAGCAAAGATAAGGCTTTGGAGCGCCGCAATTTAGTACTATCCTTAATGAAAGAACAAACTTATATCTCAGAGTCTGAATACCTAAAGGCTAAGGCCCAACCGATTAACTTGAAAAAGGGCCCGGACGGGGAACTCTCCGGCAAGTATGCTCCCTATGTGGATTACGTCATCGAAGAGGCTATCTCCCGCTATGGTTTTACGGAAGATCAAATCCTGGGTAGCGGACTGCAAATTTATACTCAGATGGACCAAGCTGTTCAAAAAGCTGCTGAAGATGTGTATCATGACAACCGTTTTTTCCCTCCCGGTAAGTCTGATCAGATCGTGCAAAGCGGTATTGCGATCATCGATCAACATAACGGTGGAATTCGGGGGCTTGTCGGTTACCGGGGAGAAAGTTTGTTCCGGGGGTTTGACCATGCCACCCAACTTAAACGTCAGCCGGGTTCCTCCTTTAAACCCTTGTCAGTCTATGGTCCGGCTCTGGAAAAAGGATATATCCCTTATTCAATTCTATATGACGGCCCGCTTAATTTAAACGGCTATAAACCTACGGACTGGGATTACCAAACCCGGGGCTATGTCACAATGCAGGAAGCCCTTCAGAATTCTTGGAATATCCCTGCAGTCTGGCTCCTGAATGAAATCGGTCTGGATACCGGTATGGCATTTGCCCAGCGGGCCGGGGTTCCTCTCACTAAAGAGGACCGAACTTTGAGCCTGGCCCTTGGGGGACTTTCTACCGGGGTATCTCCCTTGCAAATGGCTCAAGCCTACAGCGGCTTTGCGAATTTGGGCGTGATGAACAAAGCTTATGCGATTACGAAGATTACAACATTTGACGGATATGTTCTGACCCAGGCGAAACCGGAAGCGGTTAAAATCACAGATCAAAGCACCGCCTATACCATGACATTTCTGTTAAAAAATGTCGTTGACAACGGGACCGGCAAAAATGCTGCTTTCGGTCGCCCAACAGCCGGGAAAACCGGCTCCGTAGAGCTTCCACATACAAAAGAATTTGCCGGTATCAAAGGGGTTAAAGATGTCTGGTTCGTCGGTTACACTCCAGAGCTTACCGCTGCTATTTGGATGGGATATGACAAAACTGACCGGGAGCACTATCTTACGATCTCTGGAGGATCAGGGCCGGCTGTTGTGTTCCGGGAAGTCCTCTCCCGGGCTTTGAGTAACAAACCCGTCGTTCCATTTAAAATACCCTCAAATTACTGGCTTAACTCTGGAAAAATGTATCCATCTTTCACTGATGAAAAGGACGATAAAAAACCGGATAGAAACAATGAATCTTTAAACAATTTTGGTATTGACCCTAACTTTTTTAATAGTTGGCTTAACCCTGGAGAAACGGATAAATTTCCATCGAAAGGAAAGGGTAAGAAAAGATAATATTCTATACGTATTATGGGAAATATAAGGAAAAGTAAGCATATCATTTTGAAGAAACGGATGTGAATTCATGTCACATGATAAGGGCTGTCTTCAGGTAAAAAGCGCCGTTTATTACATTCTTGGTGTTTTAGAAGTCTTATTGGCATTTAGATTCATGTTTAAGCTCTTAGCTGCGAATCCGCAGAACGGGTTTGTATCGCTGATATATTCTATCACTAATGCCTTTTTAGATCCTTTCTTGGGTATATTCAGAACCGAGACAGTTAGAATGGATAACATAAAGGGCATTTTAGAGCCGGCGTCGATTGTAGGGATGATGGTTTTCGCGGTGATTGCCTGGGGAATTGTTGAGTTAATAGAAGTCTTTAGGCGTAACAAATAAGAGGGTAGCAGACACCTTTATGAAGAGAGGAAAACAGATAATGCTTGAGAAACCATGAAAATATTCAGAAATTTTTATTACCGTTATTTAAGGCCAAAAAACAAAAAGCCGGTCCACCCGGAACAATTCAAAGATCACAAGCTGCTGGGCAAGCTCCAAGAAAATATAACAATCATCAGCCGCTTTTTTGTCCGGTAGCAGCATAATTATGCAAAACCTGACAGCAGCGGGAAGGGATACCTGGATATCGGTTGCTTTAGCTGTTCCTGTTTACACTTTTCCTTTTCAGGTTGTTTCGCTGGTGCTGATACTAATTTTAGCTTCCATACCCACGGTTAAAAATTGAGAATGAGAATGGACTGGTCGAAATTGACCAGCCCTCTTTTTGTGTGAATAGCTAGCAAGAACTTCTTTCTCAAAAATGGAGAAATCTTTTTCACATGCCCATGTTAAGAGACCATTGACCGGATATCTGGCTTCCACCCAAGGTATTTTTGAAGTACCCGTTAGTATTAACATTAACAGGTATTAGAACATTTTGCTGTAGTTGGAGAACATTTTGGAGAGATGGTTTTGGGCTGGAAGGTTTTTGGGGTGTTGGTTGCTGAGGAGCGCTTTGACTGGATTCCAGTTGTTGAGGAGCCAATTGTTGGATATTGGTGTCCAATGGTTGGCTATGAATGTTTTGACCGACATTCATCTCCATAGCAGCTGAGTTTCCATTAGCACCAGTATGTGTAACTGCAGTTTGAGAGTCGGCATTCATCTCTACAGCCATCGTATCAGGTTTGAGCGATGCAGCAACTTTTTCTTGGAAGTCTGTTGAAGTGGCAGCACTTATAATACCTACTGTCCCAACTATTAAGCCAAGTGATAATGAACTAACCAAAAGAGTGTTCTTAATTATTTTCACAAAAATCATCCTCTCTTAAATTATAAATACAGCTTTTGATAAAAATTGAAACAAAAAATAACGTTTTTTGGATTTTGTCTATAAATTTTTCACCACCCCCATATTCATCCAGTTGTTCGTTTAGGTTAAGTACTTTTTGAGGGGTAGGCACTTCATTTAAATCCAATAATATATTAATTCGTTGTAACATGATGTCTAAAAATAGTTATATAATTTTTTATTCTACCCCTCGAAAAGTTCTTGATTTTACGAATGAACTGATAAGCGGAGTGATAAAAGTGCAAGAAAAGGTTTTAAAAGATACTTTAATATCAGCTAAAAGTGGTAATAGGCAAGCTCGTGAGGAACTCATAAGATCTCACAAACAATTTATAGTTAAGGTAAGCTCTAAAGTATGTAACAGGTTCTTGACCTGGGATAACGATGATGAGCTAAGCATTGCACTTATAGCTTTTAATGAAGCAATAGATAACTTTAACCCTCAGGAAGGGTCTTCTTTTCACAGTTTCGTGCAAATGGTAATCCGCAGAAGGTTAATTGATTACTTTCGCAAAGAAGGAAAACATCAACATTTATCCCTCTCCCCAATGGATCCGGAGGGTGAGGAAATGAGCCGTTATGATCTTGACGTTTCCCAAGAACAATATCAAGCAAAAGAGAACATAGAGGTCTTGGCGGAAGTGGTGGAAAATTATGTCCGTATGCTAGGTGAGTATGGGGTTACCTTAGATGATTTGGTCAAAGTGTCTCCCAAACATAGGGATAGCAGGGAAACCCTAATAAGGGTAACTTTATCCTTAAGTGATAACCCCAGTCTGATGACCCATCTTAAAAAACTCAAACTATTACCGATTAAAGAACTGGGATTATTGACCGGAGTAAAACGCAAAGTATTGGAGAAGGGCCGGAAATATCTGATTGCCTTGGCACTCATCCTATCTGAACCAGAATTTTATCCGTTAAGAACTTTCACCAAGATTCCAGCACAACTTAGGGAGTAGGTGTAGGACAATGGAACAAACCAAAGGCATCGTAATGCGAACCTCAAAAAAAATCACTGTCATTTACACAGAAAAAGGCGACTTTTTCGAGATTCCTACTCCAAAAGAATTACCTCTAGTAGGACAGAAGATTGAAGTTAATCTCAAGCCCAATAGTTTATCCCAATTCAAAAATTTCGCCTTAAAATATGCATCAGCCGCAGCGGTTTTATTACTAGTTCTGAGTATAAGCGTTTTTTATTTATTATACATTCCTAATATGGCGGTAGCCGCAGTCGCTCTAGATATTAATCAAGGAATAGAATTATTAATAAACAGAGAAGGCAAAGTTATTAATGCACAAAATGTAAATGGTGCTTCAACTATTTTAGAAGGATTGTCTGTTAAAGGAATGGATGTCTATCAAGCGGTTGATTTAATCCTGGAAAATGTCCATAACAAAGGAACTCTGAACAAAACACAAAACCTGGTTTTAGCCAGAGTGGTTCCACTCAACAGCCGGGGTGACCAAATTATCGATACCGAAAAACTCCGGAACACCATCCGGGATGAATTGCTTCGCCGAAACCTTTACGGAATTGTGGTTGTGGGTAAAGCCGACGAGGAAATCCAACTGGAAGCCCGGAAACATGGGATGACCATTAACAGTTATTTGATTTACGAACGCTCTCAGCAAAAAGGTGTGGATATCCAACCGGATACACTTCGTAATGATGTGCAAAAAGCTCTCAATGATGCGAAAATTAGTGTCCCCAGCCTCTTTCCTGAAGAAAACTTAGAGGTAATACAAAACCGACAAGGGAACTATTCGGATTCTTATAGTGAAAATGCCCCAAGTAAAACCAGTCCTATAGATGAGCACGGGCAACCTTCAAACGTAGAATCGAACTTATCATCAGGTACCGCTTCCGGTAGTTCGCGAGAATCCGGTCCTTCCGGCAGTTCTTCTTTATTAGATCAACTTCCAGAAACAAATATTCAAAATCAGTTAGGTATAACCTCCGGTATTAATGTGCCGGGCAGTAAGTAAATTGCAACAGCCCGGGGTTAACCCCCATAGGATTCAGCAAATTCTATTACCATCTCCTTTATCAAGGTAGAGCCTACTCCTCTAACTTTTGCTGTATGCGAGTTTTTCATAGCCATTTGGAGCTTATCAGGATAATTGCTCGAACTCCATTCCACTAAAAGAAACAGGTTCTTAGTTGTACTGCGGTAAATTCTTTCGTATTTTTATATGTAATTTCCATATCTCCACTCCCTCAATCTTTAAGATTCAATTCTATTTTTATCTTAAAGATGACCCTGATTTAAACCAAACGCTCTGTTTATATGATGTATCCGCACTCCCCAAATGCGGAATTAGATTAAACTATATAATTGTCGAGAAAATAGCACTCTATCCTTACCGGGTCCGTCGTAATTTGTGTTTATCAAAATCCCATTAACTAGGGAACCACCTTCTGCAATTTGGAATCCCATACTAGTGTGAAAACATATCGAACCCTTGTTAACAGGAGAGGTAATACTTCGAACGATACTACAGCCTTTTGTTGCCACTTTGTCAAAGAAAGACTCGTACAATTTCCGCCCCAGCCCCTGTTTTCTATAATCCGGATGAACCCCAACAAAATGAATATAGGCTTCATTCGAGTAGCTTTGAGATACAAAACCAATTAGGAAAGCAACTATCTTACCATCTGTCTCGATAATGAAACTTGTATCCTTGAAGTGTGTAAAAAACAATTTGGGGAGCATATCCGTCATTTGACGACCAGCCCACCATTCGTCGACTACAGAAATTATTGGTATGAAGTCCGATTCATCTAACGACCTTATAATCAAGATCAAAACTTCCTCCCTTTAAAATATGAAATTAAATATATCTTCTGGACTCAAATGTTTCTTCCTCTGAGTAGAGTACAACCCCTAAAAACATTTATCTAAAAATCATACTCCGATATGTGGATATGTGGACTCTACTCTTCGAAGAGTTTCAGTAAATAACGACCTCTATTTTCTAAAAATCCTTTGGTAATCTGATAATGAGAGGTATCTTCGTATGTTGTTTGAGAAACCGGTGAAGTATCGAAATCAAGAATCTGTGCATCTGGATAAGCCAGAATAATTGGAGAATGAGTTGCAATAATAAACTGGGATTGACCCTCTTGTTCTAATTCCCTTAGGATCCTCAACAAGGTGAGTTGGCGAGCTGGTGAAAGAGCCGCCTCGGGTTCATCTAAAAGGTAAATTCCTTGTTTTCCAAACCTATTGGTGAATAGTGACAGAAATGATTCTCCATGAGATTGTTTATGTAGTGATTTTCCTCCATAAGACTTATAAGCTTCTGGACCAAGACTATCAATATGAGATGCAAAATTGTAGAGGCTTTCCGCCCTTAGAAAAAAACCATTCGTAATTTTCGGGGCCCAGGAAAGCCTTATAAAATCACCTAACGCTGATTCAGAGGAAGGGACTTCATAATAGTTATTCCTTCCTCCACCAGCTGTGTTGAAATCACTTTTATAGGCAATGGCTTCAAGGAGTGTTGATTTTCCCGAGCCATTCTCGCCAACGAAAAATGTCACGTTGCTGTTAAACTCTATCGTTTCCAATCCATTGAACGCAGCTATGGAGAATGGATAGACCTTGTGACCAGAATTGTTAAGAGAAGACCCTGAAAATGTTTGTCATTACGATGCTAGGTATTGGGCAAAAAATATAAAAAAAGAACTAAGATTTTAGTCATTTTGATTTTGATTCATTATAAGATTTAGAAAGACCTCCCTAATAGAGGTTTTTTCTCATTTTCTCCATTCCTTCCGAAACATTCATTTCACATTCATTTACGAAACTACAAAGACTAACAATCAATTATGAAGCATGATAAGAATACAGAAGTTCAAAGACCCAAAAGGAATGCGTGGGTACGGATATTTCGGGTAACGATGATTATCCGAAATTAGTTCGCATTATATGCCATATTTGGATTATATACGAAACAGGTTCGTATATCTATACTTTATATCCCCCATGTATAAGCCAATGGTACAGATAATGTCAGATCCATGAATGAAAACGACCTTTTCCGCTATGCTAAAGGATCCGGCTCTGCAATCCCTTGTAAAGGAAGCACTTAGTGAAAAATAATGATTCTGGGGATATGCAGAGATCAAATCAAATGGGCTTACATATGAATCTGATATCGTAAATGTTCTAAATAAAAGTGGCCGAGGATTCATTCCTCAGCCACTTTTATCTCTTTTGGAAGCCGGACGATGAATTCAGTCTCATGGCCGACTTTACTCTGTACGGTGATCGTACCTTGATGGAGGTCCGTAATCTGGCGGACCAGCGCCAGACCAATTCCGGTTCCCCCTGTCTCACGGGTCCGGGATTTGTCGGTACGGTAAAAACGCTCGAATATTAAAGGGAGGTCGTCTTCCGAAATTCCAATACCTGTGTTTCTAATCTTAATTTCAGCAAAATCCGGTATTTTTGTAAGCACGACTGTAATCTGACCGCCTGAGTTTGAGTACCGATAGGCATTATGCACCAGATTGTAGAAAAGCCGGGTCAGAAGGCGCTCGTCCCCGGACGTAGTCACGGATTCTTCCGGGGCGTTCCAATTGAGAGTTAATTCCTTTTCCTGGATGAGGGGATTGAGGCTGCGAATGATTTTTTCAAGAAGATGCTTTAAGTCCACAGGTTCAAGGTTTAGCTGTAACCCACCGATTTCTGCTACATTTAAGTCTTTTAGATCGCTGGACAAGTCTACTAATCGGTCAATCTCCTCATGAATGGAGGAGAGATTTTCTTGATTAGCTGGAAGGACGTTATCTTGGAAGGCTTCAATATAGCTTTTGATCGAGGTTAAGGGAGTACGCAGTTCGTGGGCGATATCGGCGGTAAACTGTTTGCGGAGGGTTTCTTGTCGATCCAAATTGTCGGCCATCATATTAAAAGCGTTCGCGAGTTGCCCTACCTCGTCTTTGGAGCGAAGGTCAACTCGTTCGTCAAGGTGCCCATGGCCAATACGATCAGCAGCTTTCGTTAATCGTTTGAGAGGAGCGACGAGTTGACGGCTTGTAAAGTAACTGAGAATAATCCCAAATAGAAGCGCCAATCCTCCAGCGAAGAGTAGAGAGCGAAAGACTGCGGATTGGAAGCGGACATCTTGGGGATTGAGAATCTGGGCGGTCGCTGGATAGCGGACATGGGCGATGGCTAAAGTCCCGAGGGGTCCTGTCACCGTAAGGTCTTTAGTTTTCCAATTTGTAGTGGAATAGGAGGACATACCCATACCCATACCCATGCCCATTCCGCTTTGTCCATGCATCATATCTTCCATGGTGTTGCTTAACGTGGCTATAAGCTTACCGTTTGGATCTGTCAAAGTAACAACGGTCCCCATTGGGAGGGAGTGAGCAACTTCATTCAAAGACGTAGGATTCCAAGTACCCTTGGTCTGATAAAGGGCACTCAGACGCAAGGGTAACTGCTCTAAGGTTGTTTCATTCGCCTGGGTTAAATAAACACTAAACTGTTGGTTGAAGACAAGTTTCACGGAAAGCATGCTGAAGGTTAGAGTAATTATCGCGATGATCAGGGTGGAAAGAAACAATTTTGTGCGCATTCTTATCCCCCCGCACTTGGATTGAACTTGTAGCCGATACCGTAAACGGTCATAATAATTTGTGGGTTGCTGGGAGTCGTTTCGATCTTTTGCCGAATCTTCTTAATATGGGCATCAATCACACGGTCATCTCCGTCAAAGTCGTGCCCTTGAACAATTTCTACCAATTGACCTCGAGATAACACCCGTCCAGGGTTTTTCGCTAAGGCTCCAAGGATCTTAAATTCGGTTGGAGTTAGCAAGATTTCCTGATCGTTAAGCCGGATTTCATGCTGGATGTTATCGATGGTGAGGCCATTATCATAGGAAATTACGTCGGCAAGGGGTGCAGTTTCGTTATTGGTCCGACGTAAAACAGCTCTGACGCGGGCAACCACTTCACGAGGGCTAAAAGGTTTTGTAATGTAATCATCTGCACCGATACTTAATCCTTGGATGCGGTCCTCTTCTTCGACTTTAGCGGTGAGCATGATAATAGGGACGGAGGATATTTTGCGGATTTCGCGGCAAATTTCTGTCCCAGACATACCAGGGAGCATTAAATCAAGGATAACCAGATCAAAAGGATTTTCTTTAAACATGGTTAAAGCGATTAGCCCGTTAATGGCCGTGCTTACCTGAAAGCCTTCCTGTTGAAGATAGGCTTTGAGAACGGTCGTAATTTTTTTTTCATCATCAACTAGTAATATCCTCATAGACAAATAAACTCCTCTCAGTCCCAAAACTTATCTAAGATCATTATATGAGGAAACAACTGACCTGGGCAATTCTGTCAATCAGCTGTATCCTTGTATTTATGCTAAACCAGTGCGTACAAGGAAGTATAAACCCAAAATGATGAGTAGGGCGCCGCTTAGATACGTAATAGTGTGGCCCCATTTTTGTAAGCGGGGTAAACTTTTTAAAACGGCTGTAAAGGTGCCCGCAATAATTAACGGTAGCCCGTGGCCAAGCCCATAGATGAAGAGCAACAAAGCCCCATACCAAAGGACACCTTGCCCCGCTACATAAGTCATCAAAACTGCTAAAACAGGAGTAGCACAGGGCGAAGCAACCAGACCGAATAATAAACCTACTCCAAACGATCCTAAAACTCCACCCTTTTTCTCTGGCATAGCCTTTAAACCCGGTAAATTGATATTGATAACCCCTATTAGCTGTAATCCCATCAAAATCGCAAATAGACCAATAATATAAAGCCATGTCGAGCCAATTTGGCCGAATACTTTACCTAATAACGATGCTACTATACCTAAAATAGCAAAGGTAACGGCCAAACCTAGGACAAAGGAAACGGACGTGATAAAACCTTTTGTTTTAGTAGGCTTTTCCAAGCCACCGATATATCCCAACATGACGGGTAACATCGACAAGATACAGGGACTCAGACTGGTCATTAATCCCCCTAAGAAAACAAGAGCCAAGATTAACAACCCGCCTTCATCCAAAGCATTCGGAATTGTTTCTTTGAAGAAGGATTCGTACCAGCTATTGTTTGGACTTCCGGAATTTATGGCGTTTTCTAAAGTAGCTTTACTTTGAGGACCAGTATCGTTGTATGTGATTTGCCCTTGTTGATCAATCACAAAAAAGGCAGGGATATAGTTGATGTCAAATTGCTGAGCAAGAACCTGTCCTTGCGGGTCATCAACATCTACTATAATAAAGTTTATATTATCGCTATATTTTTTCTCTAGAGCCAGCACCACGGGCTCCATGCTCCTACAGCTGGGTCACCATTTTGCATAAAACTCCAAGAAAATTGGTTTGCCAGATTTCTGCGCTTCTTCGAATGCAACTAACGATTGATTGGTTACCTGGAATTCGGAGGGGCCTGTAAATCTAGGGATAGCCAAAGCCATAATGGATAGGACTACAACCGTTAGTATCATAAGCATTTTTGTGTTTTTCTTCATACTTCACCTCTTCACTAGATATAGGAAAGTGCATCTAAGGGATCTAACTGAACAGCCCGCCTAGCCGGGAAAATAATACAGACAATCCCGATTAAGACAGAGGCGCTTACTGCAACCAGAGCCATCAAGGGATGAAATTGAAATGAAACGGCTTTTTGGAAAGCGATTGGACCGAGTAGAGTGGGAGCGATTTCACCTAAGAGATACCCGAGAACCCCTCCAGCAAGGCTAACCAAGGCAATTTCTCGAATTAGAATAGATAGAATATGGCGACGTCGAAAACCAATAGCTCGGAAGACACCGATTTCGGCAACGCGATCGTTAATGTTACCCATTGTCGTAACGAATACAATCAACACGCCAATAACGCCTAAGAGAGTGGAAGCTATTAGAGAGAAACTTGAAAAACGATCGACACTTTCTTTGGTACCCTGAACCAGTTGGGATATTTCAGCGACTTTGGCCTCAGGTAAAAGTTCATTCATGCGGGCTGCAGTTTTATCCGGTTCAGCCGTATTGAGTTCGATCATGGACCAGGAGTCTAGTCCGGTAATTATTCGTGACGTCGTAAAATTCGTGAACACTCCATTGTCTTCTGAGCCACCTGTTTCCTGCATCACTCCGACAACAGGGTATTTCTGGTAATTAAGTTCTAGAGTACTCCCAACCACCAGATTTTCTTGGCGTGCCAGATCAGAACCGATAATAACTTCTCGGTCACCAGGCGGAAGTCCTTCAATACGCCACCATGGTTTAATTTTTAGTTCGCTGGGAAAGTCGACTCCGATGATAAGATAACGTTTATTAATTCCAGCGACAGAACCAATTATTTTGGGCGCAATTTCTCGGATATTAAGATCTTGACTAGTTTGAATCGTAGTGAATACGTCGTAATCCAAATGTTTGATTTCGTAATCAACTCCAGGAACAGAGAGTCCTCCATAGCTGAGGGTAAAATGTTCAGATTTGGGGGTAATTACGACGTTAGCACCATATTCGGTTAAACTTTTTTGTAAATCGTCTTGCATGCTTTTAGCCAGCGTATTCAGCGTGACGGTTATGCCAATTACCAAGAGAAATGTTAGAAATAAAAAGGTCGTTTTACCTTTACGCCGGCGCAGGTTTTGGATAGCAATATCTGTTAAAGTCATGTTTCCCTCCTATATAAATGTCGAAAGTCGAAGCTTGAGGTTCCATGTTCGACTTCAAACTTCACGCTCCGAACTTCGCATATGTGTCCCGCGAATCGTATTTCGAAACACATTCGACCGCATCTGGCCTCTGTTTATCGGGCTCGAAGCACTACCTGATCTACGGTCGCTCATCGAAAACCTTACATCAAACCACGATCTGGCCTCAGGCTTCTGAACTCCGACCTCTGGTATCACATGTAGCGTAAGGATTCAGTTGGGTCAAGTCTAGCTGCTTTCCAAGCAGGATTAAGACTTGCTATTAGACTAATTAAAAGCGAGGCAAGTATTGCATAGGCGAGCAAATTAGATTGCCAAGGAATCGGAACTTGAGCCCTGACTAAAATAGATCCATACTGCACCGCGGCACCCATCCCAAGCAGGAAACCTAAAAGCCCTCCCAAACTCCCTAATAAGCCTGCCTCAGTTAGAATGATTTGGATGATGTGGCGTTTTCGGAAACCGATCGCTCTCAAGATACCGATTTCCCGGGTCCGTTCCTCAACAGAGGATTTCATAGTCATAGTTATGACGAGACTGCTGGCCAGGAAAAGTATTAAAGAAACAATTCTGGCAAATAAATTGAACCTATTGACTGTATCATCTCGGGATTCTAAAGTCGACTTAAGAGCAGTAACTTTGGTACCAGGTAGTTTGGCACTTAACTGCTGAGTTACTTCTTCGATCGGACAGGTATAACATAAAGCGGCAGTTTCTATGAGGCTGATAGCATTAGGGCGATTAGTCAGTTTTTGGAGTACAGCTAAGTCTATAAAAATAGCTTGGTCATTTTCCGTCGACCCTGTCGGTTGGATGATCCCTGCCACCGTAAAATCCTTTTCTTTGATCGTTATAGTTTGCTTAGGGCTAAGGCCTAGGGACTGAGCAACCTCGCTCCCTAAGATGACTTCGTTGGCTGATGGGATTTGGTTTTTGGCAAGACCATTCAGCTTCCACCATTTTTTAAGGTGCAATTCTTGCTCGAAGTCGACTCCCAGTAACAAAATAGTTTGTCCCTTGATTTTAGTATCGACTAAAAGTTTAGGTGCTATTGTAGCCAACGTTTCCTTATTTTTTATTGTTTTCATAAGCGGAATAAGGGACATGTCTAGTTCTTTGACCTGAGTTGGAGCTTCAACCGTTATCCCGCCAAAGGTCATAGCTTCACCGGTGTCAGGAAGGATGAGGATATTGGAACCAAATTGATCGAGTTTGTTGGCGACATCTTCTTTCATTGCTTGGGTTGTCGTATAGAGGAAAATAATCGAAGCTACCCCAATTACGACACTGAGAACCAATAAAGCAGAGCGCATTTTACGGCGGCGTAGGTTTTGAAGCGCAATATCTGTTAAACGCATATATCTTCCCTCCTTAGGACTCTAAAACCCCATCACGGATATAAACTGCGCGGGAGACCCATTCCAGGTTTTCTTGGTTATGAGTCACCATAATAATGGTTAAACCACCTTGGTTAAGGGATTGAAATAATTCCAACAGCTCCACTGCCGTTTTCGAATCTAGACTGCCTGTAGGCTCATCAGCAAAGATAATAGCTGGCTCATTAACGATCGCCCGAGCAATAGCGACTCGATTTTGTTCGCCGCCGGATAATTGATTCGGTAATCGTAGAGATTTGGCTCCTAAACCAACTTTATCGAGGACAGTTTGAGCCATATCTCGTTGTACTTTACCAGGGCGAGAGGTTATAGCCAGAGGGAGCATGACGTTTTCCAGGGCTGTAAGATAAGGAATTAATTGATATTGTTGGAAAACAAAGCCGACGTACTCGTGCCGAAAATCGGCTAACTGTTCAGGTGCTAAGGCGTAGACATCAATATCATCGATCATGAGTTTACCAGAGGTGGGCGGATTTAACCCGCCTAGAACACTTAGCAAGGTGCTTTTCCCGGAACCGGAAGGACCCATCAGGGCCAAGAATTCCCCTTCAGCAATATCTAAATTAATATTCTTTAGGGCTTCAACAACCCCGTCCCCACCTTTATAGGTCTTAGTGACCTCGTGAACCTTTATTAAAGACATAGAGCAATATTCCTCCTAAATCATAAGTTTATCCTACAAAGGATGGTCATTAATGAATAGAGTACCCATACTTGTTAGAATGAACGCACCCGTAAAACGAGTGCGTTCATTCTTATTCATTCAATGATCGGTAGTTTTCCGTAAACTAAACTCTAGGTTCCCATGCATCTAATACGGTTTGCGGAATCTCTAGATTATCCCCGTTTAAAGTGTAGGTCAATGCTTCCGGGGGATAGGTTTGACAACCACCACTTATTCCTTTGAGGGTCTGAAGGTCCCAGATCGTTCCACAGACATTACAAACTATTTGGTTACCTGTAATGTGAAAGGTTTCACCCTTACAAGGTTCACAAAAGCTGACTGCCATCATGACTTTTCCATCGGGTTGGATAAAGGCTGTCAATGGAATTCTCTTACCATTCGCTTTATACTCAGTCCAAATAAACTTTTTGTCTTTAATTGCACTTAGGGTCGTCACGATTGCCTTTCCGTTTTCAACTTTGCTTTCGACGACCGTTTGCTCAAGTTTATCATTTTGGCTATAATTCATGGTTTGTCCGATGTCCGCAGCTGCCTTGACAGAGGAACTAGTACTATCGCTTTTAGCAAATACAAAATAGGCACTTATCATTATTATTACTGTTACTAGACCAACTATACTGAAAAGCGCTGCGTTGCTCTTTTTGGGTTGGGTAAATTTCTGGTTTTTCTCCACACGGTTATTCAATGGAATTTCCTCCTTATAAAAGTTAATTTCGGAACAATAGATAGTATCGGAACCATAGTTCAGGTGAAGCTTAAGGCTTCACCTGATGTTTCTAAGAACTTGATTCAAAAGGAAGCGATAATTTATTATTATAGAGTTTTTCTTTAAGTTTTTAAAGATGAAAATCTTGGAGTCTTTTCAATCTTGCAATCGATCTGACCTCTGGCTTCCGAACTCTGCTCTCTGGTACTACATCCGCATTCCCATTCGCACTGTAAACGTAAGGAAATTCAGAATACCGAAGAGCAAGATGACAACTAAATACGGCATAGCAACTGATAAGGCTTTACTCGTACCATAGTTCTTTTTAGCAATCCGATAGGCAGTGTAAAGAGAACCAAGAGTTCCGGCAATGACTAAGACGTATTGCATTATTTGGATTATCGGGTCAGAAACAAAGTCGGTTGACCCCTCAAGATGAACTCCAAATAGCCCCATGAACGTGTAGTAGATTGATTTTCCTTCCGCCAATAGGTGGAACAAGTTGTGGGCCATGTGAGCTGCGAGGTCAAGCGGAATGACAGCATATCCAAAACGTGCGAAGGCAGTTCGCATAGTTTCACCATTGAAACGCTTAGATACTGCAGTAGCTGCGAAAAGTAGCAATACCGGAGTAGTCATAGCAATTATAAAGATAATCGTAAAGGCGATATCCTTACTAATACCCAATGTCAGCTCGGCCCACTTAAGGTAGGACTGGTAAAAGTCCAACATGGTAATATTCTGCACAAAAACAATCCCGACGATAACAATAGCTAAGAAAGACTCTTCGAAATGTGCCCTGGTCATAGACCAAAATTCACTGGTGGGTTTGCGGGATGTTAGTCGGATAGAATCGTGTGGGCAGCTTTTGATACAGTTCCCACAGAGATTACAGTTAGCATTGTTTTCCATAGCCATCGGAAATTCAAACATAGGACAGCCCGGTGTTTTAGTATTGCCCTTGTAACAATCTCTAGTAGTACAAGTTTTGCAGGTTTCTCTGTTGGCACGAAGCTCTAGCATACCGGCTCGGGAATAGTTACCGGACAAACTGCCGAGGAAACATAAATAACGGCACCAGGTACGGCGTTCAAAGAACATTGCGGTTACCATTACACCGCCTAAGATGAGTAACAAGAGGGCGCCGGATCCTCGGGGAGATTCCACTATCCCCCAGATGTGGTCAGACCAAGTTATAAAAATAAAGGTGATATCAATGATCCATAGTCCATATTTTCTTAGAAAATTCGGGACTTTTCGGTTGGCCCCAAAAAGCTTCTGTGTTAAATCACTCACCAAGCCAAAGGGGCAGACGCCGCACCAGAACCGTCCGAATAGAAAGAAGAAGAGAGGTAAGAGTGGCCACCAAAGAACCCAAGTTGCGGCAGTACCGAAGTTATCGTGGGCGCTTGTGGGTCCCGCTAAAGTTTCGACCATGATGACCGCGAAAACAAGCACAGCGAGCCATTGGAAAATACCTGGATACAGTGAACTTTGCAAAAACCTTTTGAGAGGTTTAAACTTAAGAAAGTTACTAGTTTGTGTGGATTTAGGTTGTTTTGATTGACTCATTTTTGAACCTCCTTCAAAGCATTTTGCTTACGTTTTAGGATTTGGGCAAAAATACCTGCCAGTACGACTGCTCCGCCAACACTTCCGATGAGGATCCAGTTCGGACCAGACTTGGTAACGGTAAGTGGCATAGTAACGGTGGTTTCCCCAAGAGTCGGAGAACTGATATGAATATCTTGGTTCCATTCCCCTTGTTTCGTTGGGGTGAGAGTGATTGAGTACATTCCTGGTTCCATGCTGTCGAGCTTTGCTTGTCCTTTGTGGGTAGTGTCTGAGTCCGCACTCATTCCGGACATGTTACTGTGTGAACTTTTATCCATGAGCATCAAATCGACATTCACGGATGCATCGAGGACAGGCTGTCCAGTAGCCTCGTTTTTTACGGTAATCATGATGTTAACAGGTTTATTCGGAGCGGGTTGCTCAGGTTCTACCTGTACACTCACTTGGAACTTGCCGTCCTTGGCAACGGTCACTTCGGATGAAGGAGAGTCACCGTGTGCAGCTTCAGAAGAAGGGTTGTCAGACATGTCCATATCAGACATGTTGTTGGATGGGGCAGGTTTTGAATCTGCTAATGCGGGAAGGGTAAAAACTAATAGTGAGAAAAGGGCTAATACTATAAAAGACAATAATTTCTTTTTCATTGAGCACACTCCTAAAAATTTATCCTGGATTAGGATATATGCAAAAGCTGTGCCAAGTTCGATATTCGATATTTATATTCGAGTTTAAACTACTTGAAATTCGAGTAAGCTCGTTTAAGCTTAAGCTGAACATCGAGAGTATGACGACTTAATGCTTTAAGAGTAGCGTCCAGAACGAATACTATTACCAAAGACGCAAATTCTGTTATTAGCACTATGGTGAAAAGATGCTAAAGTTTAAAAAAGAAAATTTACAATCGATAGTGATCAATGGCTTAAAGGGACCGAAAAAATATACTTTTAAAGGGTTTTAGGTTAAAAAACTGTGGGATTTCCCACACTATGCTGTGGGAAATCCCGCAATTGAGGAGAGTGACTATGCGAAGGGTTTTAATTGCAGATGATGAAGCGAATATGCGCTGGGTTTTAGAACGAGCATTAAGTAAAGCCGGCTATGATGTGGAGACAGCGGAGGACGGGCAACTCGCCTTAGAACGAGCCTTGGCAGAACGTCCGGATCTTGTCCTTTTGGATTTGAAAATGCCGAAGATGGATGGTCTAAGTCTTCTTAAGACGCTGAAAGAGCATTATCCGGATTTAATGATTGTCATGATGACTGCTCACGGAAGTACCGCAACGGCGGTCGAGGCCATGAAGGCCGGAGCCCACGATTATTTGATGAAACCCTTTGATATTGAAGAACTTCTCATTACTGTCGCTAAGGCCTTTGAAGTGGAAAGCCTGCGTGAGCAGGTGGATTACCTAAAGGGAGAGGTCCAAAGTGATGGGTGGCAACTAGTGGGAAACAGTGACGCGATGCAAGCAGTTAAACACTTAGTGGAGAGAGTCGCCAATACTCCTGCAACGGTGCTTATTCAAGGGGAATCGGGGACGGGAAAGGAATTAGTAGCCCATGCTATACATACCTTAAGTCCACGCGTTAATGGGCCATTTATTCGAGTGAATTGCGCTGCATTGACAGAGACCTTGCTGGAAAGCGAACTGTTTGGACATGAAAAAGGAGCTTTTACAGGAGCTCATGCTCGCAAGTCGGGTCGATTCGAGTTAGCTGATGATGGCACACTCTTTCTCGATGAGATCGGCGAACTGTCCTTTAATGTTCAAGCTAAGTTGTTAAGGGTTCTTCAAGAGCGGACGTTTGAGCGAGTCGGCGGTGAGAAAACGATCAAGGTGGACGTGCGGATTATTGCGGCGACGAACCGGGATTTACTAAAAGAAGCTCAGAAAGGGCGTTTTCGGGAGGATCTGTACTATCGTCTTAGTGTCTTTCCTATATCTATTCCTCCCTTACGGGAACGTCGGGAGGATATCCCTTATCTTGCTGAACATTTCTTAAAGAAACTAAAGTATGGGCAAGGCAAGACTCTTGGTCCAGGAGTCCTTACTCAACTTATGGCTTATGACTGGCCGGGAAACGTGCGTGAGCTGGAAAACGTGGTGGAACGCATGGCTATTATTTCCCAGGAGGCAGTAATCGGAGTGGACGGGTTGCTCGTTTATAACACCATCTCAAAAGAGGAAAAGAGCACCGGACTCTTTGTGCTACCTCGAGAGGGGGTTTCACTGGAAGAAATCGAGAAATCCTTTCTCCAGCAAGCCATGGAACAAACGGGAGGGAATCAAAGTCAGGCTGCCAAACGTTTAGGGCTTTCTAGACATGCCTTTTTATACCGTTTAGAGAAATACGGGATTGATCCTCACTGGGGGATTTGAAAGGAAGTAACCTTTTAGGACAAACAACATAAAATGGAGTAGGTAAGGTAGTATTATTACGTTCCTGTCCTTCTCATCTCTAATCTTATGGACCGAGTTAACGGTCACACGAAAGAGAGGGGTAATAATTATGCTTTTCCAAAGAAATTTTACAACTACCCTAGGTGCACAGACGGCTGCGTGTTGCCGTCCACCACATTGCGATCAACTGCCAGGAACACTATTGCGCGTTGCTATACCCCCAGGTGCAGTCATCAATCTCCTGAACCTAATCGAAGTTGCTTCACCTAGTGGGATATGTTTCATTGTACGCTTACCCTTCCTGGGTAACTGTTCAGCTAGCTAGACGAATGTTTAGTCACTATGGATGCAGTACAAGTAGCTTGTGAAACAGTGGCATTTCCGCGATGAAAAATGCGGCGGTCTCAGGAACCGCCGTGCTACTTAGCAAATTACTGTATGGTATAACAGAAGGAGGAGCATTATTGCTAAATAACGAACCCCCTGCCCAAAATCGTGCCCGGACTCTGTTTGACCTGATTGCTATAGGGCTTGTCGTGGCGATTCTGACAATTATTCACTATACGAATTATCATTACGAAGTGGATTATCACATTCTTCTGCAATTCGCCTATTATCTCCCGGTGATTTATGCGGCTATGCGTTTTGGACCTGCAGGAGGGATCATATCTAGTTTTGTCATCACGCTGCTTTTCCTACCGCTCATGACGCATTTTCAGCATACTATGACACCAGCCGCTAAGTATACACAATGGGTAGAAGTCGGCTTAATTAACGTCATCGGCTGGTTAACAGGCTTCTTGACTGAAGAGGAGCGGAAGGCCAAACGCAAATACCAGCGAGCTTTAACGGTTCAAAAAGAGTTGGTAGAGAAGTTAAAGCGAGAAGGGCAGGAACGCGAACGATTAGAGGGTGAGATTCGGCAAACGGAACGAGTAATTGCACTGGGGCATATGAGTGCCGGCTTAGCTCATGAAATACGCAACCCCTTAGGGATAATGAAAGTGAGCATCCAAATGCTCGCCCAGGAAAAAAGCGACGATGGGGTCGTTACGGAATACTGCCGGGTACTTCTGGAAGAGTGTGAACGGTTAAATCGCTTAATGAGCGAGTTCCTGACCTTTGCTCGTCCTAAAGAACTGGTACGAGAAAGAATTCCGGTAGGGAAACTCTTGGATGAAGAAGTTTCCTTGATCCAACCAACTCTGTGGCAAAAAAATATTGAATTAGAACAAGCTCGAAATTCTATTG
Source organism: Desulfosporosinus sp. (assembly GCA_003512645.1). Classification (GTDB taxonomy): domain Bacteria; phylum Bacillota; class Desulfitobacteriia; order Desulfitobacteriales; family Desulfitobacteriaceae; genus Desulfosporosinus. Next base: position 767 of record DOPS01000074.1, on the reverse strand, counting down.
ACAGGCAAGAGGTTGAGGTGGACCCGGATCAGATGAAGCAAGTCATACTTAATATTTTACTTAATGCCATCGATGCTCAGGGGGAAGGTGGTGTGATTCATCTAGAGGGAGTTCAGCAGGATGGCTTGGTAGGCTTCGCTGTTAGTGACGAAGGACCTGGTATTTCTCCAGATGCCATGCCCTATATTTATGATCCGTTTTTTACGACGAAGGAAAAAGGGACTGGATTAGGGTTATCCGTCGTGCACCGCATCCTTGACCAGCATGGAGGGAAGATATCCGCAACAAATCGGAGTAAGCGTGGGGTTCGGGTGGAGATACTGTTGCCTTCCGTTTAAACATAAGGAATTGCCGATTAGCATAGCCCCACGGTCTTTACAAGGACCGCGGGGCTTTAAAACGTTTTTATTAATTCCAATCGATAGCCCAGTCTTTAAAAGGGGCAGAAGGTAGTAGAGCAATCTAAATTCAGAAAATTGGGGATAGGGATTGACAGTGCGTTCTGTAAAAGTTAAAATAATATTAGAAATGTAACCGTTTACATGTGGGTTTTATGTCCCAATAGTAAAGTACCAAAACTTTATGAAGTTAGCAAAAGTGGCCAATATAAAGCCTTTCTCCGAGGGAGTATGAAGCAGAACTATAGATATATACAAGCAGGATATAGAAACAGGGATATAAAAAATGTAACCGATTACAATGAACGGATAGAGGGTGTGCCGATTGGCGACGATTAGAGATGTTGCTCGTTTAGCGGGGGTGTCTGT
>DOPS01000165.1:0-6184 GCA_003512645.1 Desulfosporosinus sp. | reverse complement strand
CGTCGCTCAAGGTCAGAGCCAACCATATCGCCTTCCTCTGTGAAAACCTGGATAAAACCATTAAGGATGTCAAGCATGAGCTGCTCCAAATCGCCCCCAATGACAAGGAGACGTATATCACTTATAAGAATAAAGTTTACGATCTTTTGAATGTGTGGCTTAAGGACGAGACGTGGAGCAGGCAAGCTCGCCCCGGCGAAGATGCGCAGTAAGGAATGGTGGATGATGAAGAGGAAATTTGTTTTCCCGGCCATTATTGAGCGGGATAAAATAAGCGGCAACTATACGGTTGTTTTTCCGGACCTGCCGGGCTGCGCCTTCGAAGGAGAGGATTTTATCCAGGCTTATTACTGGGCCGGGCCCAGGCTGGGGTTTCATTTATATATGATGGACAGAGAACATGAGCACATCCCCGAAGCTTCGGAAACTTCAGGCTGGGAAATCGCAGCGGACGCTGTCGTTGTTCGGATAGAGGCCGGTCTGCAGGAGTGGTGCCTGGTGCCTGAGAAACCTCCGAAAAAGTACCATCTCCTCGAAATCAGTCTAGTAATAATGCGGGTTTGGAGGCATAAAAACTAGAAAAACATGAGTTTTTCGGAGCCTTCCCTGACACCAACTTATCAATAATCCAAATGAAACACTAATTTGTTCTCATGCGACAGGATAAGCTAAGTTTCACAGCAGGAAAAGAAAACAATTGAAAGGAATTAATAAAAGAGCAAATAGAAGATATTTACTGCCTTTTTTAGGGGGGGAAGAACGTGCTATATTTATAGCTTTTGTGGCTTTTTAGCAAGTTGAATTGAATCCGTGAACATTAGGAAGAAACCTTCTATAAATTGCCATAAATACAATTCTGAAGAAATTTCCAATTAAGAAAGGGTGTTAAAAAATGAGCAATCAAAGTATTGCAGAATTGGTCCATGATTTAGTCAAGAATCCTAAAAGTATGTTCTCGCGAGAACACGGGATACCTTCGGCAGAACTAAAGACTAATGAAATTACTATCATCCAAAGGGTTTTTTCTGAATATGAGATATCTGGGGATGTTGTGACTCTTGGAACTTTACCACTAGGTTTATGGGCATAAAAAGTGGTTAACTTTCAGATGGATCAAGTTATTTCTGCTAAAATTACTGAAATTCTAACAAGGGCCAAACTTAGTCCGGAAATGTTACAAATGATTAATTCCTCGTTGAACGCCGACTGCAATGACGGAGAACTATATAAATGGGCCCACTTAACGTTAATGAATTGTGAGTGTGTTAGCGGAGGGTCAGAAGTCGCGTTGCCAGGAGCAATTGCCATGGAATTATCTGCCCTGGCGGCCGATATTTTTGATGATATTCAAGATCAGGATAATGATGATCTACCTTGGCGTCAAATCGCCACCGCTAACGCTCTAAACCTTGCTATCTGTTTAAGTAATTTGAGCAGTAAGGCTGTTGCGATGTTACCTGATGGTAGAGATAGCAAACTTTACAGGGAAGTTAGCCAAATGCTGAGCCATATGTGGATAACGGCCAGTGATGGTCAATTCCAAGAAGTTCTATTTGACACTCGTGAGCAAATTTCGATTGATCAGTATTTTGAGCTGATCAAGCGAAAGTCAGGAAGTTTAACGGCCTGTGCCTGTAAAATCGGAGCAACCTTAGGTGGTGCGTCCGAATCGTTGGTGCTTCAATTAGAACAGTTTGGGACAAACCTGGGTATCATGAGCCAAATCAGAAATGATTTAAATGACTTTCTAAACTTCGAAAAGAAAAAGGATTTTGTTAATAATAAAAAAACCCTGCCCTATGTCTACCTTTTGAATATTCTTAACGGTAAAAAAGCCGAAAAGTTCAAAGAATTATCTCAAATGAAAGGCAACGGGTCGGAAATGTTCGGGAAGGAAGAACAAAGATGCTTAAAACAACTGGCCATAGGTGAAGGGGCTGTACATTACTGCAGAGTGATGTATGAACTATCTAAGGAAAAGTCAATGGAAATAATTCAGGCAATGCCCGTTCCGAAAAAACGCAAAGAGAAGATGATTAAACTTGTTGAAGAAGGTGTTTAGGCGGCAAGCATATTACATTGCGAGTGCCGCCTTTGTTTTGTTATCACTCTTATATACTATAGCTATTAGTAATCAAGCTTATGTAGGGCTTGATCTTATGACCGTAAACGGAAGATGGATTGTGACTTTAAGTGATCCTCATGGTGAAGGGTACAAATTAGGGATACGAGTCGGGGACCAGATATTAAGAATTAACAATCAAGATACAGGGGAGTACCGCTTTGTTCAAAAATGGAGTCAGGCGGAAGGGGCATCTTCTATACAATACAAAAGGGTAGACCAATCAACAGATAGCATTATCGAAATACCTAAAAGTACAGTTCTTCTGAAATTATTAAGTGAAATGCCTATGATAATCTTGGGGGTTGTTTTTTGGATTATAGGATTTATTACATGGTATATGCGGCCCTTTTTGGATCAAGCGCGTGCTTTATTTTGGTTAAACTTGTTTATTGGTTTGGCAATCGTCATAGCTCCAGCTTCAAGTCGTGATTTGATCTTTGCCAGGGAATTAGAATACATAACCTTGTCGTCAGTACCTTTGTTTCTTATTCAATTATTTTCATTTTTTCCAAGCGAAAATAGAAATCAAATAAATAAGTTTGGACGGCTTGTGTTTGCCTCGGTGTTGATATTAATATTTATTCTAACCATTTTGCAATCTGTCAGTTTAATACATTTTGATAGTCCATTAAAAAGACTAGTGTTGTCAAATTTGATTATAGGCGTTTTATTAGTTCTTTGGAATCTGGCTACGTTATTTAAGTTGCCAAACGATAAACCGGAAAAAAACCAAGTAAATATTTTACTTTTGGGCCTGGCGATAGGGTTCTTGCCGTATTTTCTATTAACGGCGGTACCTGTCATATTTGAATTTCAACCAATTGTGAACACAAAGGTTAGTTATTTATTTATTTCTGCTGTTCCTGCAACTTTGTACTATGTCATCGTCCATAAGTATTTACCAGATAGTCGTCGGCTCTTAGGTTTAATAATTTCATTTTTTGTTACGGGAGTAATAGTTAGCATTGTTGTCTCGTATATTCTCCTTACTTCGAAATTAGTAACTACCTTAAATCTGGAAGTGTATCTTGCCACACTAACTTTAACAATGTCGTTCATTATTTGTTCTAGCTTTATTAGAGTTGCGATCAGTAAGCAAATTGAAAAATTCGCACCTTTGGAAGGAAATCGAGGTATTAAAAGAAGTGTACTCAAGCTGAACGAAAGACTAATTTCTATTAATGAAGAAGACCGGCTATTAGAAGAAGTGGTGAAGAGTCTAATGATCGAGGGGGCTTTAATTGTTGTAGAAGATGACAAAGGAGGGTACCATAAGAAAGCTGTAGGAATATTCTTGGAAAAACCAAGTGAACAAATCGAACTGGAGGAGTATTTTCAAGCTGATCAAAGGATTAATTTAGAAGTAAAAAGATTTCCTGATGATTCTTCAGTCGAACTATATATTCCCTTAGTTTCTAATAATTTTACTTGTGGAATATTTTTAGGCCACCGTAATTCCCGCGTCAAATTTGAATATAATGAACTTCCATTAGTTACGTTGATTTCGAGTCAATTGGCTCAACGCCTAATGACTACGTTTGTTATCAAGGACTTATCGAAAGAAATTATTGATTTGGCCCAAAGATCTCTTGACTTACAACGAAGAAATCAGAGGCTTCATGGAATAACTGGTTCTTTGTTTAAAAGTATTGAGCAAGAGAGGAAATCATTGGCTCGTGATCTTCACGATGGCGCGTTGCAGTTAGCCTTAGACCTAAACCGGTGGCTGGACGATATTGCCGAGGAATGCCCAAGCGCAAAGTGTGACAAACCTATCAAAGCAATTGCTCATATGCGAGAAGTAGTTAAAAACTTGAACTTTGAACTACGTTCAATATGCAGTGATTTACGTCCACCATCCTTAAACGATTTAGGATTGCTGAATGCCATCCAAATTTTGTGCGAAGAGAAAATGGAAAATGAGTCGGTGCTTATTTCTCTAGAAACAGTAGGTATTAGTGAAGGAGTACGACTGAAGGAAGAAGTAGAATTAGCCGCTTACCGCTTTATACAGGAAGGGATAACGAATGCCGTAAAACACTCAGGTTCGAGCAAGACAAACATTTACATCAAGCTCAGCGATTCTGAGATTGAATTGAGCATTAGAGATTTTGGCAATGGGTTTGATATTCGCAAGATAGATGAATGGCCAATATCAAGTGAACATTTTGGTTTGATTGGTATGAAAGAAAGGTTCCAAGTCATTGGTGGTGAGCTTCAGATCAATTCCATAATTCATCAAGGAACTATCCTGAAAGCTTCTATTCCGAGATAAGGAGATAAAAAATGTCTATGGGTAATGAAAAATCAGAAAATATAAAAGTATTAGTAGTTGATGACCATACCCTTTTTGCGGAAGGCACTGTTTCTTTACTCTCGTCGGAAACGAATCTGGAGATAGTGGGAATCGCAAACGATGGAAATCAATGCCTAACCCTCTTAAGATCAAAAACACCTGATATTATATTGCTTGATATTAGCTTGCCGGACTGCTCAGGAATCAATTTAATAGACGATATAAAATCTATAAACCCGAAAGTAAAGATTATTATGCTCACAGGTCTTAATCCCAAAGGGTATCTTACAAAGTCACTGCAGAAAGATGTTCATGGATTCCTATTAAAAGAATGTAACAAAAAGGAAATGATCGAGGCTGTTTTTTTTGTGGCACAAGGAAAAGAATACTTTTCAAAAGGTTTGGCCCCTTTTTTGAAGTTTGCATTTGTAGGAAGTAATGGAGATAAGCAAGCTTTAATATCACAACCTATTGATATTGGCGAATTACTATCTTCCAGGGAAAAAGAAATCATGGATCTAATTGTAAAGGGTTTCAACAATCAAGAAATTTCCTCGACATTAGATATAACAATCAGGACTGTAAAATACCATACAAGCAATATCCTTTTTAAACTCAGTGTAAAATCTCGCTCAAAAGCGGTTGCAGTTTGGACTGAGATGTCGATGAATGAGGTTGAAAGACATTGAAACATATATTAAGAAGTTTAGATAATTCAGAAGGAAAAATGCAACAAATTATCTCTAATCAAGCCTGTATGATTATATGCCTGTACTTAGGTACAGGCATTTTTTAATTGGTACCTGTACTTTGGTACGTGGTTAAAATTATTGCAATAAGTTATAATCTAGTAAACCAAATGACAATAGTTTTCAAGATAACCAGATTTTAGTCGTTGCCTAATAGATTGTTAACAAGTATTTGAATGGCTTTCGCTATTTAAATAGAGACGCCCCCAGATCATCAATACCTGCAAAGTAACAAGTGATCTGAAGGCGTTCGCCCCTACACAAAATAGTAGGTATTTTTATACTACACCTACTGGGGATATTTGTGAAGGGAGATTTAGAAAGGGAGGGAATTATTTGTTAGTTGTCCCTTGAGCAAAGACTTGGGCCTGATTACCCGTGCGTACTCCGAGTGGCTATATTGCAAACTGACCTTTCTTTTCATCCGGACAGTGTGCTAACCACTGCACCACATACTTCCCAGTTATTCTAAAAATGTTATCAATAGAAGATTCGTTAAAATTAGAATGTTATGACATATTTCGCCAGATAAATAATTGTACAATTTGAATTGGTCGAATAAATATGGAAATAGGAAGGTGTATAATGAAAAAGAGAAGTTTTTTTGTTGTATTGGGACTTTGTTTGGTAATGCTTCTGTCTGTAATTCCTGCGTATGGTGCTCAAGCAAATTCTAGTAAATTAAATGACAAAGAAATTAGTGAGTTAAAGGCGAAACTTAATTCTGAGGGACTAGCAAAGGATAAACAAGAATTACTTATACAAAAAATTATGAATGGGGAATTAATTGATTCAATTAACCCGGAAAAACTAAAAGCTATACCTAAAGATTATTTTTCTTTGTCGAACATTGATTCGGAAAAAAAATATGTTTTCCCTGACGGTTCATATTGCAAAACATCTACAATTAATATTATTCCTGAAAATGAACAAAAACTGTTAGATGCTATTGGCGATAAAAAAGTTGTTGATAAATTAATCAACAACAAAGATAAAAACTCAGAACAAATTGTT
>DOPS01000284.1:9273-10494 GCA_003512645.1 Desulfosporosinus sp. | reverse complement strand
GAGAAAACAGGTTCGAAGGAATTTAGAGAACTGGTAGAGGAAGTCGCGATGTTAATGGCCTATGAGGTTACCCGTGATTTCCCACTTCAGGAAATAGAGGTAAAGACACCTGTCTCAATCGCAAAAAGCAAAGTGCTGGCTGGTCGAAAAGTAGGATTGGTTCCAATCCTGCGTGCCGGGTTAGGGATGGTCGATGGAATGCTCCGTTTAATTCCTGCTGCAAAGGTTGGGCATGTCGGTCTTTATCGAGATCCTGAGACTCTAATGCCTGTGGAATACTATTGCAAGTTACCACCTGACATCGCAGAACGCGATCTTATCGTGATTGATCCTATGTTGGCAACGGGTGGCTCAGCGGCTGCAGCAATCACGTTTTTAAAAGATCGTGGCGCAAAGAATATAAAATTAATGTGCCTGATCGCAGCTCCAGAAGGAATTCGTGCCGTGCAAAATGCCCATGCAGATGTAGATATTTTTGTCGCAGCTGTGGATGAACGGTTGAATGACCATGGCTATATTGTTCCGGGTCTCGGGGATGCAGGGGACCGGCTATTTGGCACGAAATGATGGCACAAGAAAAGCGACCTAGCTGGGATAGTTATTTTATGCAGATGGCCTTAGTGGTAGCTGGGCGCTCAACTTGCTTGCGCCGCCAAGTAGGGGCTGTCATGGTAAAGGATAAGCAAATTTTAAGTACAGGTTATAATGGGAGTCCTTCGGGACTCCAACATTGTGATGAAGTCGGTTGTTTACGGCAGAGCTTAGGCGTTCCTTCGGGGGAGCGCCATGAGATCTGCCGTGCTGTGCATGCCGAGCAAAATGCTTTGGTACAAGCAGCAAAGCATGGGGTCGCTATTACTGGAGCAGATCTCTATACCACTCATCAGCCTTGCGTGCTGTGCACAAAATTATTAATTAATGCAGGGATAAAGCGAGTGATCTATACGCATTCTTATCCAGATCAGCTTGCAGTCAAAATGGCCGAAGAAGCAGGACTGAAATTGGTTCAATATGGGGAAGATATTCTATAGAGTAGTATGACGTTCTTTTCTACACACACTTTTTATACCACATGAGATAAGTTTTCTAGGAGTTCTACTCCATCTAAAGTCTTGTTGAACTTTCCTGAGGGCTAAGGCCGGCTAGTCAAGGCGTTTAGCCATCGGATATTAGATTGACTTTAAGCGAAGGGAGCATAAGAGTGATTAAGCGGAAAAAAGT
>DOPS01000284.1:1856-9242 GCA_003512645.1 Desulfosporosinus sp. | reverse complement strand
ATCGTCCCTGATTTTGATCTGGACCTCATGAGGCAGGGGCAAACATTAACAGAAATCACAACCCGAGCTCTTATTGGTCTTAAAGAGGTTTTTGAGCGGGAACTCCCAGATCTGGTGCTGGTACATGGAGACACAACCACTACTTTTGTGGCGGCCCTTGCTGCTTTTTATGCACAGATCCCAGTAGGTCATGTTGAAGCCGGTCTACGGACAGGAAATAAGTATTCACCGTTTCCAGAGGAGATGAATCGAAAACTAGCAAGCGTTCTGGCAGATTACCATTTCGCCCCTACAAAAACAGCAGAAAAAAATCTTCTACTCGAAGGAATAGCACCTGAAAAGGTCTTTGTAACCGGAAATACTGTTATTGACGCTTTGCTAGCGACTGTAAAACCGAAGTACAATTTTCTTGACCCTACCATTGAAGTGCTGCTGAAACGGGAAAAAACTCGAATCATTCTCGTTACAACCCATCGCCGGGAAAATCTCGGTGAACCAATGCGTCAGATTTATCAGGCTTTGCGGAACACACTGGATTCATATCCGGATACACACGTGCTTTTTCCTGTCCATAAAAACCCCTTAGTGCGGAAAGTGGTCACTGAGGTATTGGGGTCTCATCCACGAGTCAATCTTGTAGAGCCGATGGATTATGAGCCCTTTGTAAACCTGATGGCACGATCGAACTTAATTTTAACAGACTCGGGAGGAATTCAAGAAGAGGCCCCGTCGCTGGGTATCCCCGTACTTGTGGTCCGTGACACAACAGAACGACCTGAAGCAGTGGAAGCGGGGACGGTATCCCTCGTGGGTACGGAGTACGAAAGTGTCAATTTAGAGCTGAAGCGTCTTCTGAGTGACCAAGCAGCCTATCAGAGGATGGCAATGGCGAGTAATCCCTATGGCGACGGTTGTGCAGCAAGCCGAATTGCCAAAATTATTGGAGACCATGGAGGAGGGTGGACATAAAATTCTTCAATGCTGTAAAAAAAAGCACAAAGTATTACCAAAGTGTGCTAATATATAAAATATAGCGTGAATTGTAAAAATGTGTAACGCTTGGTTTACATATATAAGTTAGGATCGAAGTGAATATGGCTAAAAACCCAAAAACGTGGCAGAAAGCGGTTGCAGTGGGCTCAAATATATCAACGTCCCTGGCTGGTTTGGTACTTGGAGGATTTTTCCTAGGTCGTTATCTAGATACCCGCTGGGGGACTGAGCCGTGGTTAATGATCCTATTAATGTTGTTAGGACTTGGACTCGGAGGGAGCTACCTGGTTGTCATTTTAAAAAGGTTTGGAGCATCAGATGATAAAGAGTAGCTTTATAGCATTATTTAGTGGTACCGCTAGCGTGTTGCTTGTGATAGCCGTAACAGGTCAGCAGTCTTTTCTAGGCAGCCTGCTGGGATATTGGGTTGGATTCGGCTATACTTTATGGTTTCATCATGAAACATTACGCATCTCAGACTTAGAAATCCGTATAGCACTTAGGCGGATGCGCAGCAATCTAATCGCTCGCTTAGGGATGGTTACTCTGGTTGTTGTAGCCGTTGCTCGTTTTCAGAGGGACTGGCTTTTCAGCCTAGCAATAGGGATTGTTACAGGGGTGACAATATCCTTTATCATTGTGGCAATAAATAAAATTAATGAAGAAAGGGGTGATAAAAGAAGTGCATGAAACAGTTTTGTGGCATTTGGGTAGTATGACCTTTCATGGAAAAACTCTGATCATGACTTGGATTGCGATGGCCCTTGTAATTTTGTTCTGTTATCTGGGGGTTCGCAATTTAACCAGTGGTAAACCTGGTAAAATGCAAAACGTCTTGGAATATATTGTAGATTTTGTTCGTAGCATTATATCTGACAATATGGACTATGAAAAGGGTCGTCCGTTGCTAAGCTATTTGGTGACGTTGTTCATGTTTGTTTTCTTTTCCAATATGCTTGGCCTTATTCCCAACTTCACGTTCGGTCTATTACACAATGTTCATTTTGCCCAGTTAGGTCATATTTTTGATAGTCCATCCATGATGTCGCCTACCGCAGATATCAACACTACAATGGCTTTAGCTTTGTTAACCATTTTCTTAGTTGTCTTTTTAGGTATTAAGACTAAAGGTGCAGGTTATTTCCATCACTTTTTGGAGCCACATCCAGTATTCGCGATCATTCATGCGATTGACTTACTATCCAAGCCGATGACACTGGCCTTCCGTCTTTTCGGGAACATCTTTGCTGGTGAAATTCTACTTGGAGTTATACTAATGCTTCCTGGTATCTGGGTTCTGCCTGGGATTTTGCCAACCACAATTTGGCTGGCCTTTAGTATTTTCGTGGGAGCCATTCAATCTTATGTGTTTGTAGTACTGACTACAGCCTACGTATCGCAGGCTGTCACAGAATCCCATTAAGCACTGCGCTCCGAGTTAGATTTCAGTGATGCTTGACACTCACTGAGGGAATAATACTTATTAATTTTTGGAAACAAGAAAGGAGGAAATCCCATGGACGTATCTGCTGCTGCTGCACTTGGTGCAGGGATCGCTGCTGGATTAGCAGCTCTTGGTGCATCAATTGGTAATGGTAATGTTATTAGTAAAACGGTTGAGGGCATTGCTCGCCAGCCAGAGGCTAAATCAACATTACAAGCTACGATGTTTATTGGTGTCGGTTTGATCGAGGCTTTGCCGCTCCTTACCTGGGTTGTTGCCCTGTTGCTCATGTTCACAAAGTAAGTTCGTGCGCTGGGCTTAGGAATAAGGCCCAACTTAATTCAAGGGGGAACGAGAGTTCCCCCTTGAAAAAAATCATCCCGACGTCAACAGACTCGAGAGGGGGGTAGACCATTGGGTGGGAATCCTATTCAATTTGACTATACGGTAGTGGCTACGGTCTTATCTTTCCTGTTGCTCGTTTATTTCCTTAGTAAATTAGCATGGAAACCGCTGATGAAAATGATGGAAGAACGGCGGACAAACATTGAAAACATGCTTGCTTCGGCAGAAAATGAACGTCAACAGGCTGAGAAAATAAAACGCGAGTATCAAGAAGAAATGCGTAAGGCTCGCCAGGAAGCTCAGGAAGTGATCGCTAAGGCAACAAAAGTTAGCGAAGACCGTGCGAAAGAAATTTTAACTGCTTCTCATGTAGAAGCTGAAAAGATCAAGAAATCTGCCCTTGTGGATATTGAACGCGAACGTGATCGGGCGATCTCTGAGGTTAAAGCTCAAGTCGCCGATATGTCAGTCTTAGTTGCTGAGAAAATCATTCGTCAGAAGCTTGACATGAAGGGTCAAGGAGAGCTCATTGAACAATTCATTCAAGAAGTAGGGGAAATGCAATGATAAATGGATCACTTGCTCGAAGGTACTCCCAAGCCTTGTTTGAAATCGCCTCCGAGACGTCCCTGGATTCGATTGATAGCGATCTGCGAGAACTTACAAAGCTCGTTGAAGAAAATGCAGAGGTTAAAGGGGTATTGCTTCATCCGCATATTTCGCTCAGCGTCAAGAAGTCGATTATGGAAAAGTTATTGGGAGAAGATTTTGGCGAAGTAACGCGTCGTTTCTTTTACTTGTTGATTGATCGGAAAAGGGAGAATCTCTTACCGCTCATTCAACGTGAGTTTTCTCGACTGGCGGATGAAGCGCGCCAAGTTGTGGAAGCGAAAGTAGCCAGCGCCATAGAACTGAGTACTACTCAGCTTGACGATCTCAAGAAGTCCATTAAGCGAATGACAGGGAAAGACGTCCGCATCATCAGCGAGGTTAGAGCTGAACTCATTGGTGGGATTCTTGTGCAGGTCGGAGATCGCGTGATGGATGGCACCATTGCCCATGCTTTGAACCGAATGCGTGTGGAGTTACGTAGAAACTCAGAGAAACCTCAGGAAGTAGGGGTGAAATAACAGGATGAACTTGCGTCCAGAAGAAATAAGTTCTATTATCAAACAACAAATCGAGAACTATGAGACGTCTGTCGATATCGTCGATGTGGGAACCGTTATCCAAGTTGGAGACGGAATTGCCCGCGTTTATGGCTTAGAAAAGGCCATGGCTGGTGAACTCTTAGAGTTTCCAAACAGCGTTTACGGTATGGCGATGAACCTTGAAGAAGACAATATCGGTTGCGTTATTCTTGGCTCTTTCTTAGGAATTAAAGAAGGAGATCAAGTCAAGAGGACTGGTCGGATCGTGGAAGTCCCAGTGGGCGAGGCTTTGATTGGTCGAGTCGTTAATGCACTAGGACAACCCATTGATGGCAAAGGAGAAATCGTGACAAGTAAGTTTCGTCCGATTGAATCCATAGCCTCCGGCGTTGTATCTCGAAAATCCGTCCATGAACCTGTGCAAACGGGTCTGAAATCAATTGATGCTATGGTACCTATTGGTCGCGGTCAGCGTGAGTTGATCATTGGTGACCGTCAAACTGGTAAAACCGCAGTGGCCATCGATACCATTATCAACCAAAAAGGGCAAGACATGATTTGTGTTTATGTCGCAGTCGGACAAAAAGCATCGACAGTTGCCAGCGTTGTTAAGACGCTAGAAGACCACGATGCCATGAAGTTTACCATTGTGGTAGCAGCTACTGCATCTGAACCTGCACCGATGCTCTTTATTGCTCCTTATGCTGGCTGTGCAATGGGCGAGGAGTTCATGTATAATGGCAAACATGTCTTGATTGTTTACGATGACCTTTCTAAACAAGCGGTGGCATATCGTGAACTATCCCTGCTTCTAAAACGCCCACCCGGACGTGAAGCATATCCTGGAGACGTTTTCTATCTGCACTCTCGCTTATTGGAGCGAGCAGCGAAGCTGTCGGATGAACTTGGTGGCGGGTCGATGACTGCGCTCCCAGTGATTGAGACTCAAGCGGGTGACATGTCAGCCTATATTCCTACGAATGTGATTTCCATCACAGATGGTCAGATCTTCCTCGAAGCTGACCTCTTCAACGCTGGCTTCCGGCCTGCAATTAATGTTGGTATTTCCGTCTCACGGGTAGGGGGTTCCGCACAAATCAAAGCGATGAAGCAAGTCGCAGGACAACTTCGTTTGGATCTCGCTTCATATCGTGAGTTGGCAGCCTTTGCTCAGTTTGGATCGGACTTGGATAAAGTCACCCAAATGCGACTCACGCGTGGTCAGAGGACACTGGAAATTCTTAAGCAGGGTCAGTATTCACCTTGCCCTGTTGAAGAAGAAGTTGTAGTAATCTACGCGGCAGTTAAAGGCTTTATCGACGAAATTGACGTAGATAAGATCGGGAAATTTGAAGAAGAATACCTGCGCTTCATGCGCTCCGTGAAGGCTGACCTGATGGAGAAGATTCGAACTGAGAAGGCACTCTCTAAGGAAATGATCGCCGAGCTTGAAAAAGCGATTAATGAGTTCAAGCAGGGGTTTTTGGCCTAGAATAAAAAGGAGTAGGTGAATGAGGTGGCAGGAACACAAGATATTCGTCGTCGGATTCGCAGTGTTCGCAATATGCAGCAGATCACAAAGGCGATGAAAATGGTTTCCGCGGCCAAACTCAGAAAAGCCCAACTAAAACTTAACGCTGCCCGCCCCTATGCTCGCCAATTGCAAGGGGTCTTAGAACGCCTTGCACAGGCTCCAGTGGATGTCCTTCATCCGCTCTTGAAAAAAAGGCCAGTGCAAAAGGTAGTTTATGTGCTAATAACATCGGACGGTGGTCTTTGCGGAGGGTACAATGCGAACCTCATACGCAAGACTAGTGGGCTGATTTCTGAATCACAGCAGCCGGTTAAGTTGGTGACTGTAGGCCGCAAAGGTCGAGATTTCTTCCGACGCGGTAAAATTGAGTTTTTGGCTGAGTATACGAAACTCGGGGATAACCCGAGTTATAACCAAGCCAAAGAGATTGCCCAGGAAGTGGTTCGCCTTTATGAGCAGGGCGAAGCAGATGAGGTGTATATCCTATATACCGAATTCGTCTCAGCGATGACCCAGAGGCCCTCGCAAATCAAAATCCTTCCGATCGAACAACCTGAAGGGAAACAAGGCAAACAGTACATTTTTGAACCGTCTGCTGAAGACATTCTAAACAGTCTGTTGCCGAAGTATATTGAAACGCAGATCTTTCGGACGATCTTAGAAGGAAAAGCGAGTGAGCAAGGGGCTCGAATGACGGCAATGAGTTCGGCTACGGATAATGCCAAGACTATGATTGATAAGCTGTCGCTGGCGATGAACAGAGCCCGACAAGCAGCGATCACGACAGAAATATCCGAAATCGTCTCGGGAGCAGCTTCCTTAGAATAAGCTGCCGGAAATACCCAAAAAGGAGGTTTCGCGCCTGTGAATATCGGCAAGGTTTTGCAAGTTTTGGGAGCGGTAGTTGACGTTGAGTTTAAGCCCGACCAACTGCCGGCAATATATAGCGCAATTCAGATTAAGGTTCCTGAGCAGAACCTTAACATAACCTTAGAGGTCGCTCAACATCTTGGAAATAATACGGTACGTACTGTTGCAATGTCCTCTACGGATGGCTTGCAACGGGGTATTGATGCAGTCGACACTGGGGCACCCATTACGGTACCTGTGGGCACAGCAACGCTTGGGCGCATGGTTAGTGTCTTAGGTTTGCCTATTGACAACGGAGGAGAAGTCACCTCCGACACCCATTATCCGATTCATCGACCAGCTCCAGCCTTTGCGGATCAAGAGCCTTCGACACGGATTTTGGAAACTGGAATTAAGGTCATTGACTTACTCGCTCCGTACTCTAAGGGTGGAAAAATTGGACTCTTCGGGGGTGCCGGAGTAGGCAAGACAGTACTCATCATGGAATTGATCAATAATATTGCTAAAGAACATGGTGGGCTTTCCGTCTTTGCTGGTGTAGGTGAACGTACTCGTGAAGGAAACGACCTTTGGAACGAAATGAAAGAGTCCGGCGTTATTGACAAAACGGCGATGGTGTTCGGTCAAATGAACGAGCCTCCGGGTGCTCGTCTTCGTGTAGGCTTAACGGGACTAACCATGGCGGAGTACTTCCGCGATGAGCAAGGCCAAGACGTACTGCTCTTTATTGACAACATTTTCCGATTCACACAAGCAGGTTCTGAGGTTTCGGCCTTGCTCGGTCGGATGCCATCGGCGGTTGGATATCAGCCGACCTTGGCTACGGAAATGGGTCAACTCCAAGAGCGGATTACGTCCACTCGCAAAGGATCGATCACTTCGGTACAAGCAATCTATGTGCCAGCGGATGACTTGACAGACCCCGCTCCAGCTACAGCCTTTGCGCATTTGGACGCCACGACAGTTTTGTCCCGTTCAATTGCTGAAATCGGGATTTACCCAGCAGTGGACCCCTTGGATTCTTCATCACGGATTCTTTCTCCTTTAGT
>DOPS01000284.1:0-1849 GCA_003512645.1 Desulfosporosinus sp. | reverse complement strand
ATTCAACGTTTCTTGTCCCAACCGTTCCATGTAGCAGAAGCATTCACGGGTTCGCCTGGAAAATATGTGCCCTTGAAAGAAACGATTCGTGGCTTTAAAGAAATTGCGGATGGAAAATACGATCACTTGTCTGAGGCCGCCTTCCTTATGGTTGGACCGATCGAAGAAGTGATCGAAAAAGCCAAGACATTGGGGGAATAATCCATGGCAGGAACATTCTCACTCCAAATAGTCTCTCCTGAAGGGAACGTCTTGAAAGAAGATGTTGAGTTTGTTGTTCTTCCCGGTGGAGCAGGTGAATTAGGGATTTTACCGAATCACTCAGCTTTAATCGCGGGACTGGATGTCGGCGTCATACGCTACACAAAAAACGGTGACATCAAACGTGCTGCAATTACGGGCGGGTTTGTTGAAGTCGTTGATAACACAGCGACAGTCCTTGCGGATACGGCTGAACTGGCTGAAGCAATTGATCTCACTCGTGCTGTAGAGGCCAAAGAGCGAGCTGTGAAGCGCTTGGCGGCGCGGAACAATGAAATCGACGTACGTCGCGCGGAGTATGCTTTGCGTCGAGCCGCTGCCCGAATTAGTGCCTCTAGTGACAATAAATAAACAAAGTACGCTGAAGTAGATTCTTTACTAGATCTCTTTAGTA
The DNA here is from genome assembly GCA_003512645.1 of Desulfosporosinus sp. GTDB lineage: Bacteria > Bacillota > Desulfitobacteriia > Desulfitobacteriales > Desulfitobacteriaceae > Desulfosporosinus. Next base: position 1,194 of record DOPS01000284.1, on the reverse strand, counting down.
GCCTAACTGCATAAACAAGAAAAGGGTCCCTAATTTGGGCCCTTTTCTTGTTTATGCTAGGGGTCTTGCTAGAGCTTGGCACCAGCAAAATCGTGTTATTAAACTCAGGCTTTCACTAAAGAAAAAAATAAACTCAGGGTATGTTAGCTTTCTCACTATTTGGTAAAACTAAAGTTAAGCTTATAGTATGAGAAAGAGGCCTCAGATGTTTATGGGTTTAACACTGCCGCAATTCCATTTAGCCAGAAAAGGTGTATTATTAATAGTAATAGGTTGCCTTATGCTTATCGGATTTAAGTCTTGGGTTATTGAGGGAGTCTTGCAAAGCAATCAGCCAGTACATTCATCAACTACAGCAGCACCTTTGTTACTTAATAACGGAATGGTGCAGGCACAGGAAGCCGAGGTTAGTATCATACTCTGGTCTGAGGATGGAACAATACCCATTGAACTATGGACACAACGTCCGATGCCAGATTGGAAATGGTCTCATGAAGAACAGCTGACAAAACGTGGGAATAGCGCGGCGACGCTAACTGGACATCGGGTTATTGATAAAACTGAAGAAAGAATGTTATATACTTGGTATACGACGATCTCTCCGATTCTTGCTAAAGAAGGTGTAAAAATCTATTTGGATGAACGGATTCCTGAGGCGATCGATATTTCAGGCTATTTATGTCAATCTAATACCCTTCCATCTCAATGGTTCCTTCTAGATAATATGGTTTCGATCGCAGGGTACCAGAGCAATATAGGTACGAGCGTCATGGCTGGACAAGACAAGATAAATATTCAACTTCTTAGCCGAGGGCAAAATACTGATGGACAGACTGTTTTAGCGATTCCAGCGCTCCTAAAAGAATTCTAGAACCAGCTGGAGAAAAAAGTCGAAATTAAGCAGGAAAAATGGCCTAGCAAAGAGAATATTAACAAGTCGGAAAAATAATCAAAATAGGAAATAATAAAGATAAGAAACTTGGCTGGCGCCAAGCCTTAGCGAAGGGGATCTCATCTCGCCAACGGCACCTTGCCATCTTGGCGATGGTCCCTAAAATCGCCATCACTGCGCTCCAACCTCGAACATCTTTGTTCGAGTCAGAGCTGTGTTCTAGATTCGAACATCCAATTCGAGTCTCGGCCAGAGGCTGCCAAGTTGCACTAAAGTTATACTTTCTGACTAGTACTGAACAG
>DOPS01000211.1:0-6403 GCA_003512645.1 Desulfosporosinus sp. | reverse complement strand
TTCGATAAATTAGCAAGCCCTAAGTAAAGAAATATCCTAAAAATATAGACTCCTGTCGTAGATTACAAATATGATCTACAACAGGAGTTTATTTCATATCATCTTATTTGAAAAAATCGAACAAGATTATATTCAGTTAGAAGGTTGCCATTTGCATCGCACAGGAGAAATAATAGTATTTTCCTTTTTCAATTCTTTAAATGCATTATCAATTTCCTTACGGTCCAGTCCGGTTAATTTCTCAATTTCTCCCGCACTCACAGGTTTTCCTGCATCCCTCATTGCTTTCAGTACATCTTCTTTAATACTCATATTTAATCATCCCTTTCAAAACCTTGATTATTATTTACCTTTTCATTGTAATTTAAGTTGCACAGAATTGCATCCTTCTTAACAAAAAATGCAATCGCTCATTTTGTATTATTCACTTTTTGAAAGCATATATCCTACTGCCAATTCCCACAAGAGCTATTATTTTCATGGCACTACCTTGATTGTTTTAATATGTTTGCCACTAGAAATTATTCTAATAGAAAATCTATTTCTGTGGATTTTTTCTAAGGATCAATTTATAGGATAAGAATTCCTTTAAAGGGCAATATACAAAGGGATTAGACAATGAGGTATTTATATATGGGCATATTAAATGATATTTTTGGAACTGGAAATGAAAATGAAAAAGAAGTTGATGATGAGACTAGAAAAGAACTAGTGCTGACGATGCAAAGCTTCTTCTCCGCAAAGAAGAGCTTAATATTGACAAAAACATGGTACAAACAGGTGGGGTAGAGCTTAGCAAGGAAATCATTGAAGAACAACGAAGTGTCGATATTCCTGTAACACGTGAAGAAATAGTTATTGAGAGAAGAACCTTAAACAATGAACAAAGTGATTCACCTATAACTGACAAAGAAACCATACGGATTCCGGTCAGTGAAGAGAGAGTTGTAGTCGATAAATATACCGTAGTAACGGGTGAAGTTTCAGCTCACAAAAATATTATTGAAGATACCAAGCATATAGATGAAACCCTTAAACGAGAAGAAGCTCGGATAAATAAATTTGGTAACCCCGATGTAATCGAGGGTGTAACTGATCATCCTTTACATTGAAGAAACATTAAAGCGGGAGGAATCTAATGTAAAGTTTTCTGGGTCCCTAAAGGTCAGAGACGAATAACCCTTCACTTTAGCCGAGATGGTTAGGGGTCTTATGGGGGATTCCTTTAGTTTGGATAAACCAATCTATTAATTGGCGGGCTATACTTCCTGTGCTAGGTATCAGCGGAAGTTGATCGGCAGTATACCATCCTGCATCCAAGATTTCTCTTTGATCAATATTTAAATCCCCACTATCGTACTCAGCTGTAAAACCTACCATCAGTGAATCGGGAAACGGCCACGGCTGGCTACTAAAGTATTTTATGTTTTTGACTTTTAGGCCCACTTCCTCTTCGACTTCCCTTTGCACGCACTCCTCAAATGTTTCTCCTGGCTCCACAAAACCAGCCAAAACACTATAGAAAGCAGTTTGGAAACGACTCCCCCTAGCCAACAAAATTTCTTGTCCCCTAGTGATAGCCACGATAATGGCTGGAGAAATCCTTGGATAATTGACAAATCCACAAGAAGGACAAAGTTTTGCCCTTTCATCCTTTTTATTTTCTGTCTGCGTTCCGCATCGGCTACAATACTGATGGTTACGATCCCAATGCATAATTTGATTAGCCCTGCCCACCAAGGAAAACAAATCGGCCGGAATCTGATCAAGTAACCTCCTCAAGTCGCAAAATGACATACCTTCTGGTATCATCGTATCCGGGGAAAGTTCAGCAGCATAACAAGAGCGCCCGTCCACCTGACCAATATATTGTCTCCGAACTGTCTTTATCTCTAACTTATATAGATCAATGTCAGGCAGAGCAAACTTACCTTCATTTTCTAAGACAAGAAACTTGTTCTTTTTGAACAACAACCAATATATCGTTGCATCCTCTTTCTCCTGGCCATCGAATCCTGGTTCAAAAAACACGAGGCATCCTCTTTTCTCCTTATGAAATCTGGCAATTCATATCAATAGCTTTTTCCAACTGCTTAGTTTTTAGCAAGCAATCAGTCGCTAATTAGTATTGGTACTTGAGCCTTCACTTGATTATCATAATTGAGATTGGAATAAATAAACAACTACGCAATTTAGCAAAGAGTTAGACAACCCCACCTCAATTAAGAAGTGGGGTGTTTTTAATACCTAAAAGTCCTTTTCTAGCTCTTGTACTTTTTGATAGAGCCATTCATTGATCGGGGTTGGCACATGATATTGTTTTCCCAAGGCGATGACTGTTCCTGAAAAAAGCCCTACCTCTGTATTTCTGTTTGCTGCCATATCTTGACGCATAGAAGGCATACCCAACGGATTTAACTTGGCTAGGACATTTAACCAATAGGCTAAATCTGATTCGCCTAAATTTATACCCACCTTTTGCGAGAGGGCGATAACTTCCCTCATCGCAGCGATCATAACATTTCTAGACTCACCTTCTATTTGAATACCGCCATAATTCGTTGAAAACACTGCTACTGTCTGATTTACTCCTGTATTTAACATGAATTTTCCCCACAACCGATGATCCATATCTTTCGGAACTTCATAGGGAAAATCAAGGTTATTTAAAAAGTCTGCCACAGAAGTTACTTTCTCAGACCATACCGTATTCTCTTTCTCGCCAAAGCATATCATTCCCATGTTCTTATAGGTCAACTTGTTTTCAATCTTGACTGCATCCATTCCTTGCGCTACGCAATAAAGCATTTTTTCCATTCCAAAGGTTTTGCCAATAATTTCTTCACTGGAAATTCCATTAAGTGCCGAAAGTATAATTGTATGATCTCCGACTTGATGCCTTGCGTCTTCAATCGCCTGCTGTAATTGATTAAATTTTACACAGAAAAATAATAAATCTACAGGTTTTTGCTCGCTTTCAGGTAAAACATAATTAAAATCGAAACGCTCACCATTACAATAGATACCATTCTGCTCATATCTTTGCTTACGGCTTGGATTTACAATAACACGAACATCATCTTTGGGTAACCTCTCAGAAAAATGCTTTGCAAACAATATTCCTAAAGCTCCTAAGCCTATAATTGAAACAGTTTTAATCGTCATCTTCCAAGTTCTCCCCTTGCCTCTTTTGAATGTAAAACTAAGTTTAATTGTACCACTTCATTTAACGTAAAGTGAAAGAACCTCGCCTTTTATAAATCCAATAGCTCAAAACCAGTAATAGGGTCGATTTTTCTTCGTGCCGTTGAATTTTTAAGTTCAAAAATTACTACTTCACCAATATGCCAGATTATGACACCTTCCCCTGTACACCCTGTAACCGTGTCTCTATTCCGCCCAAAAGCGGAGTGTAGGTGTAGTTTTGGAACCTTGTCTTCGTTAAGAAACAAAGTTCCAATACCTACAGCCTCGCTTGTTCCCAACAATTCTTCAACCATCTTGCGTGGCTTCTCGGCAGTACCATCCTCAGGCCCTACCACAACTTTGCTGTATGTGTCAGCACCGCCTAGAAAGTGTAAAATTGCAGAGTCAATTTGGTGTGTCTTTGCAAATTCTTCAATAATGTCTGGTATTCTATCCCCATGTTCTAGTCTTAATATGAAAACTCTACCCAAGTTTGCCTCTGAATACTTCATAGTCCTCTCCCCTTCTCGTCAGCAGATCCGTTATTAACGACAACCCCAAACATCATCATTTGTATATATTCAGTCACTAATTCCCCACAGTCGAAGAGCAAATATTCATTCCCATGTTGCGGCATTTTTGCACCTCATTATTTTAAATTATCTAGCCAGTATTTTGTTAGTAATGCCTTATTGAGTGTTTCAGAGATTTCTCAAAATTATTTTACACATTCCCTAAACCCAAGTGTTCTTCAAAAGTTGCAAAATACCTCCAAACCGTACACATAAAAAACACTAATTCAGCAATGCAATGTCTCACGCAATCCGAAGATATGTTCGAATGCTAAACGAGCCCAAATGGGCCCGTTTCTCACATGATCCCCTATCTGCTCAGAGCAAGCTGGCAGCTCCAGAAGCCACAACTTCGTACCTCTTTGGAATGATTGAATTGATAATAGATTAGGACCTGGTCTAGTTACCTGCCAGGTCCTAATCTATTATCCTATCCTATTAAATGCGTTAAGCATCCTCAGATAGTGGTTTGCCTCTCTGAGTATATGATCAGCAAGCAATGGTAGCGCTGTAATTTTAATTTTACAGCCTAGTATACCTTCAACGCCAGATTGTTTGAAATTCCTAATGGCATTTGTGGTCCTCAAACTGTTTTTTGTCACTTCGGGCAATCTAGTGATGTTTTCATTGAGAGTAATAGCATCAGCCGTTAGACGGTCAAATTCCTTTCCGAAGCGATGTGCTTTATCAAACAACAGCTCTTCGGTAGGATCTAGAAGACCACGTACAAATTTAGCATGTTCACCCATTATTCGATTCCAAAAGGCTTCTTGCTCAACTGCCTCTCGGACCAAATTGAAAGGCACCCTGTTTTGGATCTTTTTAAGCGCTTTAAGATAGAAAAGTGCTTCTCTATTTACATGATCAATTAAAAGAGGGTAACTGTGCGAAAAGCTTTGGCAAGTTAATACGTCTTGGAGAAGGCTTTGTTTAAAATCCGAAATAGCCTGGGTTACCGTTATCGCACTATTGTTCAATGCGACAACCTGATCAACTAAAGCTGGATTAATGTTCGAAGTAGCTGCACCACCGATAGCCAGTTCAGCAGTTGTTACATCCTTATCAATTATAATTCCCGTGAAAAACTCAGTTGCCTTTTCAGCATTTAAAGTATAGTTAGTAATAAATTCACTAGAACTAGCGGCGCGGAGACCAACCTGACCATTTGCTAAGGCAACAGTAGCTTTAAGCAGATTGGTGGCTTCATTTCTAAATGTAGAGATTATATGGCTTAGATGAATATCCCTCTGGGAGAGGTCTGCTTCAATAAATATTAGATGCTCTTTCATAATTCTTAAGAAAAAAAGATTAAGTTCAATTGATGAACGAACAAATTCGTAATTCATCACGTAGCATCCCCTTATTACAAAAATCAATAAATTATGTATTCATCTTATTCCGCAGTTTAGGGTTTGAGCCTGCCAGTATCTTTTCAATTATAGAATAACAAGAGAGGGGGAAAATAGGGGTCACACAGAAAATAGGGGTCAGGCCTGAAATTTTCCCTTTCCCTTTCCCTTTCCCTTTCCCTTATCACACTTTCCGTGTGTTGTGCTAGAACTATGATACAGAAAAACAGAATTCTAATTTTGTTTGAAGGTGCGACCGTCTAATGTTTACCGCTTAATTAGTTCTTTCGCTGGATTCCTTCAAATCTGATGTAAAATCTTCAATAGCATTGATGTATTGCTTTTGCTCAAATGCATGAATCACATGGTTCGCAAGTATTTTTTTATATTTTGCATTTGGTACTAACTCCATTATTCGCTCTGCATCTTTATCATCCATAGCTCCCACAAGACCATATTCTGGATATCTGTGCCAATTTGCATGTAGCACTAGCATTGGGCTTTGGCAGCATAATAGTTACCATTATGTTGACATCACTGACATAATTCGGACGAGTCGGTGGGATTGTTCCTTCGGGTATTCATACCTCGGAAGTGCCAAGCATACCTATCTACATGTATTAATCTGGAGGTGGATAATTTGGAGGCATATTTTCATAACGATCCCCAAATTCGAGAATGGACTAAACAAATTATGGAAACTATTCTTTCTGCCTGCCTATTAACGGGGGTTGATTCAGATGCCGAGTTTCAAAAGGGTTGTCAATTCGTAATAAAACTTACATCCTCATTACAAAAGATCCCGGAACTCCCATCAGAATTCTTAGAGGATATAGTTAAACAACTCATTGAGCAACAGCTTCCTGACGCACGTGTTATTGATAGCTTACCTACATTCCAACCAACAATGGACAGAATGTTACGCGAGGGCATATTGAAGGTCGCCTGTACCCCTAAAAAAGAGGCTTTCAAGAAAAACATAGCACCTCACGCTACCTATACAGAAAGGCCTATGGAAGTATCCCCCTTCGAGTTCGTCACTGTTAATCCAATCCCTGCTCTTGCCACTGTTAACATACCTTACCCTAACATTAAGCAAATGAAAGCTGAAACCCAAGCCAAAGCTGATGCTCAGGCGCTTGCTGAAGCTCTTGCCAAGGCTGAGACCAAAGCCAAAGCGGATGCTCAAGCCCTCGCTGAGGCTCTTGCCCAGATTGACGCGCTTACCCAAGCTGAAACACGGGCGAAAGCTGATACTCTGTCGCTTGCTGATGCTTTTGCCCAGGCTGAAATCCA
>DOPS01000262.1:18972-21349 GCA_003512645.1 Desulfosporosinus sp. | reverse complement strand
TGCTGCTTCGCAGCTCGCACCACTCAGTCATTATAGCATAATAGAATCGATCAAGATTATAAATATATGCAAATAAGCAAAAGGAAACAAGGGGACAGGTGCGCTGTTTCTTCTTCGAGAAACAAGGATAGACGAAACAAAGATGAAACAGAGGGACAGGTTTGGTTGTTTTTCTTCGAAACAACCAACCTTCACTCTGTTTTCTTCGGCAAAATTTCTACTGCAAACTTTCGTATCTGAAGACCGGTTGTTCAGCTTTAGCTGAAGGGGTCACTGTTTTTCCCTTTAAAGTAATCCAGAATAACTTGAAATATCTTTCTTAATAGATACGTTTCACCACTGTCAGAACTAATTTCTTCCCCAGCGATATTCTCATAGATCTTAACCACTTCCTCGCCGTACTCTTTCCCCGGGACTACCCAATTCCCATTCAGATCTTCCCAGTTCGGACAACTTCCCCTCTTTACCAAATCGAAACGGGGATCGACCTTTAGAATTCCTACAGGCAACGGGTCAATTGAAGCGTACGCAAATAGATGCTCTAAATGGGCCAATACCCCTTCTTTCTGTGTAGAAAAGGACGCTCCTGGAACCCCTCCACCGACGGCTCCAATTCCAGCAAAGTTGTTTTGCTCCGCCTTTACATCTCCACTGAATTTGAGGTAACCAGTTTCTTTAATCATTTGAGCCACTGCGTAACCCCATCGTATTCCTAGTAGTTCCCCCTGACTCTTGTAAAGGGGAACAATATCCGGAGCATAGGGATTATGCTTCATCAAAAACTGACGGCATTGCTCTAGCGTGATGGTCTCCATGCCCATAATCGGAGTTTTCTGGGTTGCCAGGGATGCCACATATTCAAAAACGTTTACAGCATCCGTTGTTCGCTGTACAACTCCCTTTGTTGATTGGCCACTATCGACCGCTTCTTTGACTACCGTGATCGCACTTTCTTGAGAGCTTAACGCCATGGTTTGCCTACCATCTAAAATGACACGGTACATGACATTAGCGATTGGCGGGCCTGGAACTGGTTCCTTGTATTGAACCCCAAAATAATCACAGATTCCTTTAGCATGGGCAACTGCCAGGGACTGACGAAAATTCGGTTCTTTTACCTTTGCAATATCCTTAATATTATCGATAAATCCATTTTCCGTTAAAATTGCCGGCATACTTGTTTCCCTCAGTACCAACACATTCTGTGTCTTTACTCCACGATTTGCCCAGCCTCCGACTTGAACAAGATAAGGTAAAACCTTGTTCGCTGCCGTTTCCGCACGTCCACCCCTCCCACTAATGAGCACTTCTACTCCTGTACCACCGCCTGCGTTAATGTGCACTGAAATGAATAGATCTGCTTTGGCTTCCTCCGCTATCTTAACTCGAGTAGACAGATCTCCGTTTAGGGCGCTTAGATACCCAGGCGCATAATCTCCCTCGCGAGTAAGAATGCATTTTATTCCATTGTACTCAAGTATAGATCTGAGTTTAAGGCAAATGTCCAGAGCAAGGTCTTTCTCATATAATCCGTTACCGACTGCTCCCGTATCATAACCTCCATGCCCTGGATCAATACATAGTATCATCTCAACCCCCCCTTTCCTCATACTATTCAAGGTGGTTGGACAAGGTTCTATTGAATCTTAGGCTTTCGTGTCACTTCAGAAATACTTATTTATTAAACTTCAGGGAGGATACAGGGAGGATATGGAGAATAAGTTTATATGTGCATTTTGGTATGTTTTGACGCATCAGGGCCAAAACAAAAGAAAGTGGGGAACGTATATATGAAAAAGAGATTTGTGTTTATTCTTATTTTTATGTTTATGTTTGTAGTTTCATTTACTTTAAATGTTTATGCGTCATCCACTAAAAGACTGGCCGGGGAGACTAGATACGACACCTCTGCCTCTATTGCCCGTGATGGCTGGAAACAATCTAATTATGCTATTTTAGCTTATGGTGAAAACTATCCTGATGCCCTAGGCGTGGTGCCTCTTGCTAAAAAATATGATGCTCCAATAGTATTAACCAATGGAACGAACTTACCAACGGTTTCGAAAGAAACCTTAATTGACCTGCAGGTTAAAAATGTCTTTATTATTGGAGGTACTGCCGTGATACCTTCATCGATCGATGCTGAATTACAGTCCATGGAAATCATTGTGACCCGTATTGCAGGTCAAGACCGATATGATACCGCCATTAAAGTAGCACAACAGCTTCCTTCTCCAACTGAAATTTTTGTTACTACAGGTGAAGATTTTCCCGATGCTCTGTCCCTTGCACCGATTGCCGCCTTAAAACAAGTACCCATCATACTCGTGCCTAAAGACTATCTGCCAGATTCGGTAAAAGCTTATCTTTCAGCAAA
>DOPS01000262.1:0-18956 GCA_003512645.1 Desulfosporosinus sp. | reverse complement strand
ATAGCAACGGGTGAAGGATTTGCTGATGCAATAACAGGAGCAGCTTATGCAGCAAAGCAAGGAATGCCTATTGTTTTAGTCAATGATGATCCACTAGCGTATACCAGAATATTTACTGTCCATAAGCTTAATACGGACAATCCCAATAATGGTGATGCTTATGTTTTCGGAGGGCAAATCGTGGTCCCTGATAACGTTGTTGCTTATTTGTATACACTTCCCGCTACCGACCAACCAAACAGACCTATGGGCACCTACTAATTTAGTTGCGAGGGCTATTTCCAGTAACGAAATAACGCTTCAATGGGATAAAGTTAGTGATGCCGATTATTATTACGTTTATCTCAGTAACGATGACAAAACATTTATCCCCACATGGAGTTATGATGGTAGCAAAATCCAAAATAAGTGGTTACCCGGATACTCCTTCAAGTTGTACGTTACAGACTCTAACACCTGGTCTTTTAAGGTGACTGCTGTTAAAAATAAGGTCGAATCAGTTTATAGCAGCGTCAAAAGCGCAACAACTAGCACTGTCGCACCCATAACACCTATCACGCCCATTGTACCAAGAATTAACACCGCTCCGGTTACTCCGGCTACTCCAGTTACCCCTGTTACTCCCGTTACTCCCGACAGTATTGAAAGCAGTATTGATGACAAATCATCTGATGCTTAGACCAGGAAAATCCCTTAGGCCCTTTTTCAGTTGCAATAAGGTGCATTGGATGGCCATTACATCTCTAATACTAGAAAACTTAGACCCCGCAAATCATGCGGGGTCTAAGTTTTCTATGGATCCGATGGTCGGAATCGAACCGACGACCTTTCTCCCATGAACACTCACGGGATAGTGAATTGTTAACGCTCCATTTTCGTATCGTACTATCCTCGGAAGAAGAGTAAATATTTTTAAAATCTTCACTATAGATAGCACTGAATACATTGGCCTTATGCCCCAGATAGGTAACGGCACTCTTACTCTCTAGATCCCATTCCTTAACTGTCTTATCTCCTGAGGTTGAAAGTAGTTTTTTACCGTCACTATTTAAGCTGATTGTGTAAACACTATTCAAGTGACCTTCATATATGTGCAAACACTTACCTGTTAAAACGAGTGAACTTGTTCAACTAGTTGAACATCGAGACTTCGGTGATGAAAGCTCACGATCCTTAACGAATGCTAACGCCCTCTACTGGAGGCTTCCGTCACCGAATCATAGCATGGGTAAACTCCCACGTACAACAGGAAGTGGGAGTTTAAGCGGTGGATTAAACTAGTCTTCCAAGTCGTTCTGCCATTCGGGGTCCACTTCTTTAAACTGGCTTAGTTTTTCTTTAAATATCTGTCGGATTTCAAATAATCTTTCTTTAGTTTTAGCCTCAAAAATTAGAACTAGTTCAGGTAAGTTAGATGACGCCCTAACTAAACCCCACCCATCTGCAAATACGACTCTTGCGCCGTTAATGTCAATAACATTATCTCCGTATTCCTTCTTAAAGTCAGAGACAACTTGTTCTATAACTTTATACTTTACTGTATCTGCACAATGAGCTTTAATTTCTGGAGATGTAAAATATTGTGGCAAATCTTCAACAATTTCCGATAGCGACTTTTTCACATGAGAAATATATTCAACGAGTTTAGCGGCAGCAAAAATTGCATCGTCGAAACCATAATAATCATCTCCCATAAAGATGTGTCCACTTCGTTCGCCAGCAAGCTCGGCTTCTTCAGAATGCATTTTGGCTTTAATATACGAATGACCAGTTTTCCACATTATTGGAATTCCACCACGTTTAGTAATATCATCGATTAGGCCTTGTGTACACTTGACATCAAACACAATTTTGGCGCCCTTTTTTCTTTCCAAAAGTTGCCTTGCTAAAATGATCAGGATTTTATCACTCCAAATATTTTCACCATTTTGGTCGACTACTCCTATGCGGTCACCATCACCGTCAAATGAAATACCTATATCCGCTTTGATGTAAGGGTGAAGGACCATCTCGGCTAAACGTTTACGTCCCACTAAATCCGAAGGGTTGGGGAAATAATGCGGGTAACTTGTGTCCGGATCGCAATTCAACTGGAACGTAGTGCATCCAATATCTTGGAAAACCTCATAAGCAAATAACCCAGCTCCACCATTTCCAGCATCGATTACGACTCGTGGTGCGTAGTCTGATTCGATATGTATCCGACTAGTAATAGCCTCGATATAAGCGTCACGAACCGATACTTCGCTCCTTGTACCAGGTTTTTCCTTGCTAGTAAAATCCTGGCTTTCAATAATTTTGTAAAGTTCTTTTACTTCATCAGGTCCAATCGTTTTGGAGTATCCGTGGCCCAATTTGAAACCAGACCATCCGTTTGGGTTGTGACTAGCCGTTATCATCATTACTCCAGGACTTTTTAAGTGATACTGTGCAAAATAAGCCACAGGACTAAGGCTTAGTCCAACATCAAAAACCTCAAAGCCCATTTTTACAAACGTATTAATAGCGACTTCTGCAAATCTTTCAGAATAACTTCGATTGTCGTACCCAACTACGACCCGATTAATGGAAGCTCTATCTAAGAAAGTGGAAAACGCTTTAGTAATTAAAGCTACACTTTCGTCGTTTAATTCCTCTTCGCTTACCCGACCCCTTATATCATATTCACGAAACATACTCTTGAAGTTATCAGAAAACATAATTCACGCTCCTTAAAAACTTTATTATATTCGGTTCAGACACACATACTCAGCTTATATTAATTAACTAAATTATACCAGTAATGTTATATGAACACAAACATAACCCAAGCGATCTCAATATCATCAGCCTGTCTAAAATGGTGATTCGAACTAGTATAACATAGCACTCATCGACATCATTTATAGACCGATTTTCGTTTCTGTCAAAAGATGATTTAGTTGAAGTAAATAAAAATGACTCCCACCTTTTCCGATGAAAGCCAAAAGTTTGCAATTACTTAGATATGTAGATTTTCATGATTTTCTATACTCACCTTTATCTTTCTGCCATTTTTAATTCTTGACTCGGAACTGGCTTATGTTTAATGCAAATAGTTTGCGTTCGTTACTTAATGCAACGCTACTAATTCTGAATCATATATATTAGTTTCAAATAGAGTTCCTCCCCATTTTCTATATCTGATTCCCCATAATAAATCGAAATAAATTGCATGAAAATTGATTTTATGAATACTAGAAATCTCTTTTGCCTGTTCAGTAATTATTTTTTGCAAATAATAATATGCTCTATTGCAGGTTAAATCGCCAAACGTAGAATTCGGAGATACCCCTACACTATCAAGTTGATTTTTTGCAAACAATTTACTCGCAAAAATCTGTGAATCTAACGGAATAAACAAATAGTTTAATAATCTATTTCTATGCTCATCAAGTTCAAGTGACATACAAACCAAATGCTCAATCAGTAAATCAACAGGTTTTCTTAATCTATTAAATGACATGAATCTGTCTTTAAGAACATTCCTTGCTAAATAGGTCTTCAGTTCATTAGTAATACAAATTTCTAGACTATCTAGTTCTTGTTGAGAATGGATTTTTTTTAAGTTACTTAAGATATAATCTTTATGTATTCTTAAATATTCATATAATAAATATTTAGGCCCAAATTTTGATTTTTTATCTATTCGCTCGAATGCCCTTAGTGTATTTGAATCAACAGCACACATTTTCTTTTTTCTTCCTCTTTTATCCCTCGCAATTTCTCCGTCTCTATCATTTATATATATACCGTAAACAATATCATCATAACCATATAAAGATGTGGGATTTAAAAAGACTGTTTGTGCTCTAGTAAATATTTTGTAAACAACATCATTATTTATCACAATTAAATCACTCCTCTTACTTCGATTCTATAAAATGCCAATAATTAAATAATTCATGTGTTATTATTAACACTTGTATATAACACCTTACCATTCCCTTTTCAATCCTATTCTACGTTTACACTTTGGATTCCTCTATTTTCAGAATTTTCAACCAAATTTTCTGTTGCTCGCTAAAAGTCCGCTTGACATTAATTCAAGCGGTTTAAGTTAGATAGAGTGAGCACAATTTAGCTTCCTTTTCATCATTGACGAGGGTAGCTGTGAATGAATACTACAATTGACCTCGTTATCACATCAATTAGAATAGGATAAGGAACCCCTCATTCGATTATGTGAACGAGGGGTTTCTTATCCTGGTGAACCTGAAGTTATCGGCACTTTAGATTTAGGGTTTAGATTTGAAACTTTCCCTGTTTCCATCAATCCAACTGCACGTTCGGTTTCGTGCTGAATATTGCTGATCAGGGTGGAAATCTGAGAAGCAGACATTGAAGACTGTTCAGCCAGCTTACGCACTTCTTCAGCGACTACAGCGAAACCTCTGCCTTGATCTCCAGCCCGTGCAGCTTCTATCGCAGCATTTACGGACAGTAGGTTAGTTTGAGACGCGATACCAGTAATGACATCAATAAATTTGCCCGATCTGGTTAGATTGTTCTCCTAACTTAGAAATAACTTCAGCTGTTTGGTCTGTAACCTCACGGATCTTCTCAATCTTCTGCACGGCATTTTCTGCTTGAAGAGCACCTAACTCTGCGGCTTGGGCTGCCTTACCACTACTATGACTAACATTCTCCGCATTAACGGCGACTTGTTGAGCGTTGGTAGACATTTGCTTATCATTTCGCCTGTCTTTCCTACTGAGATTGCCTGCTCGGATGCTCCCGAAGCAAGTTGCCCAAGTATACCAGCGACTTGATCACTTGCTGCAGTCGCTTCTTGAGCTGCAGCTGATAATTCTTCGCTCGTGGCACCCAGAGTACTGGCCGTATCGTTAACTTCCGCAACAATGCTATGAATATCACCTATAAACCGATTGAAATGCTGAGAAAGTTTTCCTACTTCATCGTTAGATACAATGTTCAAGCGTTTTGTTAGGTCACCATCCCCTTGTGAGATGTCCTTTAAAACTTCACTTGTATGTACAATAGACTTAGTTATGCTTCCAGAAACAATGAAAATGACTAAACCAATCGCAAATATTGCAATCAAAGCAACAATGATTGAGAAATTCCGAATGGAGTTTGCTTGCTCTAAAATCGTTGTCATTGGAACGGTGACTGCCAACGACCATGGTGTCGTCGTTTGACCAATGGCCACAGGCACGTACAATCTGTAATACTCACTATTTGATATGGTATAACTTTCAGCAGTTTTGATAGCTGCTTTAGCCTCTTGATCATCTACGTCCTTGCCTACTTTTTCCACATCTAGGTTTGAAACATACTTTCCATCATTAGACACAAGACTTGCATACCCTGTTTTGAATGGCTTTATATCCAAAATCATATTTTGAATTGTTTCTAAAGCGATTTCAACCCCTGCTACTCCTAGTATTTCATTGTTACCGTCGATCAATATAGGTTTTACTAAGCTAGTAACGAGAACTTCTTCACCATTCACTTTGTACTGGTATGGTTCGATAATAGTTTCTTTCTGAGTTCTTTTAGGAATTAAGTAATAGTCCCCTGCTCCAGGTGTTTCATAGTCAGTAAGAGGCTCTAATTTGATATCTCCTGCCCCCCTATTCCAATAAGGGATAAATCGACCCGTTGCATCATATCCTGGTTGATTTACATAATCGGCGTCTTTTCCATCGAGTAAATTTGGCTCCCATAAGGTCCAGGTCGCTAGAAAAAGAGGGTTATCTTTTAAGACGTTCACAATCATGAATTCATCGTTGCTCGATCAGTGTTGTTAGCTTCCTTAAGTCCTTTAAACGTTGAACCTAAAGTTCTAACCGAGTTCATAGGAACATTTAATTCATTCGTAACTTGATTTGCATATTCATTTGCTGCATGCGCTACTGTCTCGTATGCTGCGGTCTTAGCCATTTCAACTGATCTCGTTGATACTAGTAAAATAACGCAAATAAATGACACTAAGACGACAAAACCTGTTGAAAATAGTATTTTGTTCCTTAACTTCAAATCTTTTACTGACATTCAAAATTCCCCTTTCAATATTTACAGCACAATAATTGTACTAAGTTATTCTATAACAGAATTTACACTAAGAATTTCCCTGTAAAAAGTTAAAGCAATTACTTTGTGCAAAAAAGTATCAAACATAAGCTAAAGCTATTAAGATAACATAAAGTTAATAGTATGAATAAGTAAGTTAAATAATTAGTGTCTAATTTATAAACAAACTAAAATCTTATAAGTCACCGATATTATGATCATTTCACAGTATTGAGCGTCTCATCTAGTTAGGGGTAGTTAGTAGATGATTACAATATTTTCTCTTAGCGTAAAAACTAACAACTTGAATCTCATCCATCTAATTCATCCTCCCAAAATACACGCAGAAACGTAGTATAATATAATAATACATAATCTAACAAATATTTTGACAATTTTTGATCTTCTCATTAGTCTATATCCACAACGCTGTTGCAACGTTACGGGCAAAAACAAAATAGTTACAAAACGCAAAAACCCCGCAATCGCTTGCGGGGTCTCGTTTCCCTATGGAGCCGATGGTCGGAATCGAACCGACGACCTGCTCATTACGAGTGAGCTGCTCTACCTCTGAGCCACATCGGCATTTCATGGACGATAGTAATCTTACTCCATTTTTGCAATTTCGTCAAATATTATTTTTTGCAAAAGTAATTGATTTTAGGGTTTATCTGTGTGTTTCTGGAAATAATACCCTCTCAAGGGGGGATTGCATGCTAAGTCGACGGGACTTTTTAAAATTAGCCATCCAGGGAGCCATTATGGGTAACTTTTTTGAGCTCCTTGCCCCACCCCTAGCCCAAGCAGTCGGCGCGGGTGAGGTTAATAAACTTCCTGTGGTGATGATTGAGACAGGCACTTGTACTGGAGATAGTATCTCCCTTGATAATATATGGACGCCAACGTTTTCAGATATCCTCAGCAACATTGTCGATTGGCGCTATGATTGGAGTATGATGCAGGCTCACGGAGAAGTGACCTACCAAGTCCTTCAAGAAACTTACGAGAAAATGCCCCATGAATATATTTTGATCGTCCAAGGTTCCATGATCCAGCGTGACAACGGTCACTATAACCATGTGGCCTACGATAATGGCAGGCTAATTACTGGGCTAGAACTGGTTCGTTGCCTTGGTCTCAAGGCCAAATACGTAGTGGCTATTGGCAGCTGCGCCACTTACGGAGGCCCAGTTGCCGGTTATCCTAATCCAAGTCAAGCGACTGGAGTACAGAACATTCTTCCCGAACGAAGGGTTATTAACGTTTCCGGATGCCCTGCCCATCCGGATTGGATTATGGGGACCCTACTCCACTTAGCCTTATACGGTGAACCTGAACTTGAAAAATTCGGAAGACCCAAACTTTTTTATGGAGAAACCGTGCATAACCGTTGCCCTCGAAGGCGCGACTATGATCAGGGGATTTTCGCTACAGAAATCGGACAAAAGGAATGTCTATTTCGAGTCGGCTGTAAAGGACCTGTCACCTATGCCGACTGCCCGATTCGCCGTTGGAACGACCGTATCAATTGGCCCATTGGCTGCAACACGCCCTGCATCGGATGTACTGAGCCCGGTTACCCTGACTTGATGTCGCCGTTTACCGCTCACCTACCCGATATCCCCTTCCCTGGCGGGACAAAGGTTGCCACTGATGCGGTCGGACTTGGAGTTTTAGGATTAACCTCAGTTGCTCTAGTAGGGCATGTTGCCTCCTCTCTTTATAATGGTCGGCTCCAAAAGAATTTACTAAAATCCACCGTCAAGGCTCCGAATCGACCTTCTGTTAAAAAGGTCAAGTCCTTTCATCGGTATTGGCTCAAGAAAACTTAATTTAGGAGTGAACATTCTGGAGAAGAAAACAATCTTTCCTGTTTCACGCATTCACAATCCCATGTTATTGGAGGCTTGGCTCGAAGACGGGGAAATCAAAGACGCCTTTATTTCTGATACTCTCTATCGAGGATTCGAGCAAATTTTAATAGGTCGCTCGGCCATGGATATGCCTTATTACACCCAACGCATTTGCGGTATTTGTTCCTCCGCACATGCTATTACAGCAGCACTGGCTGTTGAGCAGGCTTTAGGGATGCAAATTCCTCCCAATGGACTGTTAGTTCGCAATCTGATCTTGGTCAGTGATTTTATTCAGAATCATATTCGTCATATTTACCTCTATACTCTACCCGATTACTTCCGAGGCCCGGATATTGCTCCGTTTATTCCTCATTCCGAATCCGACCTCCGTTTATCCAGTCAGGAAAATGTAAGAATAACCGAACACTATTTTAAAGCCTTAGAAGTATCTCGTGTTGCCCATGCTGCCTTCGCAGTCTTCGGAGGCAAGGCCCCTCATGGTCATGGACTTGTTCCCGGTGGTGCTAGTATGGAAGTTGATGCCGATAAGGTAAATCGTTACCGTGGGTATTTAATGGAGGTCATGAGCTTTATTGACAACGTCTTACTTCCCGATGTTAAACTGATCATGGAGCGTTACCCTGAGTACATCAACCTTGGTAAAGGGATCGGGAATTACTTGTCAATGGGGGGGTTTCCAAATCCTGAAGGAAGCACTCTTTTTTCCGAAGGAGTATCTCTGCAAGGAGAACGGGAAAGTTTTGATGAAAAAAAGGTGACCGAAGACGTAACAAATGCTTGGTACAAACCCCACGGTCCTCTACACCCTATGGAAGAAGATACTGTCCCCGACCGCAGCCAGGTCAAAGGTTACTCTTGGGTTAAATCTCCTCGTTACCGCGGTCAACCTGTTGAAGTAGGCCCTTTGGCACGGGCTATTATCAACAAAGAACCCGTCATCGGTTATGGTGCCCTTGCCCGGACATGGGTACGCGCACTTGAACTCAAAAAGATTACCAAAACTGCTCTAGAATGGCTCAATCGTCTCGAACCTGGGGCAGCAACACTTGATACAAAAATAGGACAGGATTCCGGGGTAGGTATCGGACTCCATGAAGCCATGCGCGGTGCCTTAGGACATTGGATATCTGTGAAAAATGGGCGTGTCAAACATTATCAAATCGTTACCCCGTCTGCCCTGAACTTTGGTTCAAGGGATGAAGCTGGAACCCGTAGTGTTGGGGAGTCATCCTTACTTGGTTTAAAAATCCAATCGGAGGACCTTAAGGAAGCGGGTCGAATCATTCGCTCCTTTGATCCCTGCTTTTCTTGTAGTGTCCATATCATTGACGGTGAGAATTTATATGCTCTTAAAATCCAAGTCTGACTGAAATAAATATGGGGATCACCCCCTTAAATCGTCATGAATAATCGTATACTTAATGAGAGTAAGGTAACATTATCTATGAAGCAACCATCTAAGATGAGAAAGCCCGTCCTGAAACAGCTCAAACGAGCCTCTATCAAGGGTGAGATGGTACTTTCTCAGCCGATATGGGTAAGAATCTTTCACTGGGGGTTCACGGTCAGTCTGACTGTAATTCTCCTATCTGGCCTTGAATTACATAAACCGGCGAATTTTTTAAATATTAACTATGGTAAAGTGTTAATAGCGCACCTAGCCTTTTCTTGGTTTGCCCTGGGATTTCTTGCGCTAAGAATTGCAGATGCCCTGATCCGCCGAGATAATTCATTGATTCCAAAGACTCACGACATCAAGCGTTTTCCTAAGCTGATGGCCTATTATTTCTTCCTTCGTTCTGATCCCCCGCCCCATAGAAAGTATAATAGCGGGCAATTGTTAATCTATTTCTCGTGGCTCCTGCTTTTTTTGGTTGCTAGTCTCCTTGGTTTAGCCTCCTATTGGCAAGGAAAGCATCTGATTTGGGTTTGGCATATGGTAGGAGGTTTCCAAATCCTTCGCTGGATTAAGTTTGTTATTACGATTTATTTTCTAGCTACGATCCCTGTTCATATTTATCTTAGTTTAACGGAAGATCTCAGCCGTCTTCAGGCGATGGTCACTGGTTATGAACGAAAACCGCCCAATAACAGTTAGTCAAAATTTTCCTAGAATAAAATGATACTTTTCAGCTCAAGTTTGGGTATAATGAAAGGTAGAGTTTATACATGAAAGGGACGATATGCTTTGGCATTACATATTCATTTTGTAGGTATCAAAGGGACCGGGATGAGCGCTCTCGCTCAAATCAGTGTCCAGCTTGAAGATGCCACAATAACGGGGTCTGACGTAGAAGAAAGTTTTTATACCGACCTTGTCCTAGAACGCGCTCATATTCCCGTTTTGGGTTTTTCTCCTGAAAACGTTGAAAAGGCAGACTTAGTGGTCATCTCTGCAGCCTATACAAATCAGCACCCAGAAATTGCTCGGGCCCTAGAGTTAAATATCCCGATCTTGACCTATCCGCAATATCTCGGGCGCTTACTCGCCAAAAAGCGTGGTATTTCTGTCACTGGAACCCACGGTAAAACCACAACCACTGCTATGATAGGGCTCGTTATGCTCCAAACCGGATTGGATCCAACCATCGTTGTCGGAAGTGATGTGCCGAGTATTGGCGGGAATGCGCATTGCGGAAAAGGCGACTTTTTTTTAGCGGAGTCTTGTGAATATCGGCGCCATTTTCTTAATTACTCTCCCGAACACCTCATTATCACTAACCTAGAATTTGATCATCCGGATTATTTTAAGGATCTTGAAGATGTTATCTCTGCGTTTACTGAACTAGCCAGCAAGGTTCCCGAGTACGGTCATATCTATGTCTGGGCTGAGGACCCTAATAGGGAGGCCATTAAAGGGTCCGCACCTATTACAACTTTCGGAATCTCGGAATCTGCGGATATCCGGGCCACCGACATCAAGTTCAAAGACGAAAAAAGCTCCATGAAAATCATGGTTAAGGGGCAATTTATAGGAGATCTGAATCTCAATGTCTCTGGGAAACACAACATTATCAATGCCTTAGGAACTATTGCCGTCTGTCGGGAAATTGGAATCCCCATGGATCAAATTTTAGCTTGCTTAAGCCTTTTTAGTGGCACAAAACGACGGTTTGAACATATTGGTAGTAACACCAATGGGGCAATGATTGTCGATGACTATGCTCATCATCCTACGGAAATCCGCACGACCTTGGAAGGAGCGCGCCTTTCCTTTCCTGATCGACGCATTCGCGCTATTTTTCAACCTCATACTTTTAGTCGCACGGAAAAACTTTTACTTGAGTTCTCTCAAGCCTTTCAAGGGGCAGACGAAGTTGTGATTGCTGATATTTTTGCATCGGCACGCGAGCAAGAACATTACACCGTGTCCTCCTTAAATCTAGCCGAATTGATTCAACTGCAAGGGGTTCAAGCCCGTTACATTGGACCCTTAGATGACATTAGGGACTATCTTAATGAGACAATCGCACCTGAGGATCTCGTTCTTACCTTAGGGGCGGGAGATATTTATAAAGTCGGATTAGGGATTGTCAGCTGACACACAGAAGAGCCCTCCCATTAGTAGATCAAATTCTACAATGGGAGGGCCTTTTCTTTTCTTATTGTTTCTTTATGTGCTTCTCTCTCATATACCTCTATGGCTTTAGTCGCCGTATTCCGTCGAGAATTTCACCCCAGTTGTGACAGCGGGTAATGCCCGTTGGGAGTTCCTCTTGATTGTAACTAGCATTCAGTAAGAAGACTGGAACTCCACATTCAGCAATTAATTTGGCATTCACTTGATAATCCTCGATAAAGGCTTCAATGCCCCATTGTTTTACAAAATTTACTTTACTATCAAATCCAGTAAAGAGCACATGTTCATGATGGATTTCTTGCATCTTAAACCACTGTACGGTAAGATCCCTTTCTTCAAGTGCCCTAGCCGTTATATAAATCACCTCATGCCCATCCTGAAGAAGGGTTTCAATCCCTTGCTTGGCTCCAGGAATTGGATGGGGCATCATAAGTAACCGCTCTACATTACTGACAAAGAAATTGTTCATATCCTCTCTCGGAACATCAAACACTAAATGCATCTCGTAATCGTCAATCACAGCAATATTCTTACCATAGTGTTGATTCAGTTCTTCTAACCAAAATGGGTAACTATCGGAGACAACACCATCAATATCTACTCCAATACGCACGTTAGTCGATCCCCTTCAGCTTCGGAAGTTCAAGACTGGGAGGCAGATGGCGTTTATGTTCACTTTGGCGATGCAGAGTTTCCAGACGTTCTTGTACTTCAGGTGCGACCTGTTCTCCCAGTAAATAGCGATCGATCTGATCATAGGTTATCCCCAAATCCGTTTCATCCGTCTGTCCGGGCCAAAGTCCAGCAGTTGGTACACGTGTCGCAATTCTGCGGGGAAGGCCTAACATCCTTGCCCAAGCGCGTACTTCCGCTTTAGTAAGAGAGCTAATTGGCAAAAGATCCACGCCGCCATCGCCATATTTCGTGAAGTATCCAGTATAACTTTCCGGAGCATTATCCGTTCCCGCAACCAAATAATTCAAGGCATTGGCCACGGTATACAGCGTCGACATCCGTAAACGAGCCTTTAAATTTCCCTGACTCATTTTAGCCCCCACTACATCCCGTCCATTGAGTTTCAGACTCTTCAACACTTGATCGAAGATCTGTGTATGAGCATTACTCAGATCAACTTCCAGCGGTCTGATATCAAAACCCTCGGCAATCCACAGCGCATCTTCTTGGTCATCAGGATCTGAATGACAGGGCATAATCACTGCAACACAATTCTCTGGAAATGCATGTTTACAGAGTCCTGCGACAACAGCTGAATCAACCCCCCCGGACATTCCTACGACTAAACCTTTCGCGTTAGCTTCAGCGACCTTTTGGCGTAACCAGTCTACCGTTTGATTGATACGTTCTTGTAATTCTTCATCAGTCCACATTTTAGTCCACCCCTTGATTATTTGTTTTAATATCATTATGAATAGTTAAGAGTAATTGTTGTTTCATGTCAAAGAGTCCTTTCGACAAATCCACAATATAGCGGTGAGGATTCGTCAATCGCTTCACTTCATCCCAGAAAGTATCTAATTCTATTCGGGCATAAGCCTGAATATCGTTGAGGTTTGGCAATTCACAAACTCGTTTCCCGTTTTTGAAGACTGGGGTTAAGAGTTCTCTGGTCTCAAAATTTGTTAAGGTTTTTCTTTTCCAGGTCTGAATGGGATCAAAAATCGTCAGCGGTTTTCCCTTATCAAAAACTTCATCTTCTAGTGCGATAACATCCGCCATTGCTTTTCCCGCTCGATCGTAGAAACGCACTACTTTTTTGATGCCAGGGTTAGTTATCTTGGAGATATTTTCAGAGACCTTAAGTCGAGGATGAAAAACACCCTGCTCTCCCTCAGCAGACAGCTTGTAAACTCCTCCTAATGAAGGCCAATCCTTCGATGTAATCAGATTGGTGCCCACCCCCCAAGCATTGATTGCAGCACCTTGAGCTCGAATGGCAAAAATAGTTTCTTCGTCTAAATCATTGGACGCCACGATGATCGCACGTTTAAGTCCTGCATCATCTAGCATACGTCGGGCTTCTCTGGACAAATACGTTAAATCTCCGCTATCTAAGCGGATGCCTTGAAAAGGATAGCCTTCTGCTTCTAACTCAAGCCCAACCTTAATCGCATTGGGCACCCCTGATTTAAGAACATTATACGTATCGACAAGCAACAAGCAGCGATTCGGAAAAGTACGCGCATAGGCTCGAAATGCCTCCAGCTCGGAAGGAAAGCACTGGATCCAACTGTGCGCTTGAGTTCCTGAAACAGGGATATGGTAGCGTTTACCTGCTAAGATATTCGAAGTCGATTGACAGCCCCCGATAAAGGCGGCACGTGCTCCTAAAACCCCCGCATCAGGTCCCTGGGCTCTGCGCAGACCAAACTCCATGACCGGGCCCCCCTCTGCGGCAGTGACCACCCGTGAAGCTTTTGTGGCAATCAAGGTCTCGAAATTGACTAAATTTAGAATTGTAGTCTCAAGGAGCTGAGTTTCAAAAATACGTCCTTTGACACGAATCAGTGGTTCATAGGGGAAAACCATAGTCCCTTCGGGTATTGCATCTATTTCCCCTGTAAAGCGGAAG
Source organism: Desulfosporosinus sp. (assembly GCA_003512645.1). Classification (GTDB taxonomy): domain Bacteria; phylum Bacillota; class Desulfitobacteriia; order Desulfitobacteriales; family Desulfitobacteriaceae; genus Desulfosporosinus. The sequence goes on along the minus strand of DOPS01000262.1, from coordinate 4,855 downwards.
TCACGCAGCTCTTTAAGAAATTGCTCATTAAACAGGTTTAGGCTCCTCAAATACGCTAAATCCTCTTCACTGAAGGAGAGATTCTCAATATATTCGACGACCTGTTCGAGCCCTGCGGCTAGTGCATATCCCCCTTTAAACGGTAACTCCCGAAAGAAGACATCAAAGACCGCTTCTTTATTTTGATATCCATTTGTCAAATAACCCTGCATCATTGTTAGTTGATAGAGATCTGTTAACATTGTTCGATTCTCCATTGATAATAGCCTCGCTTCACACTGCTTAATCATGTTGTCATCTATAACAGATAGCATGCAATTTCTTAATTAAATCATGCGTGAGAATTTCGACCTCTCGGTAAGATTTTCCTGCTTTATCCCTAAAATAAAAACCTAAAGGGAATGCCTCTAGGTTTCTATGATCGATTATGTCACGTTTTCTCGAATATAATCAAGAGTTATCCACAAGCCCACTTTAGTTTTCCACCCTTTATCCCTAGCTTATCCACCCAAAATCCGTTTCTCCGCGACGTTATCCACAGAGTTATCCACACTATACACAGGGGTTTTTTCGCTTATCTTTAAAGACCTAAGGATAAAGCCACTAATATAGTATGGTACAAACTCTGGTCAAACCCTATACGGGTATCTACTGTTATATTTGCCATTTTCTTATCTTACCCACAGGTGTCAGGTCTGTATGCTTAATTACTTCTAGATTAATTTAGTTAATTCCGTAATTCGAAATTCCCCCGCTACTTTGCTCGAGATTTTTCTGCACTGCTACCAGCTTAAGTTCTCCAACATTTGGCGACTTACTCGGATTCCTTCTGCAACAGTTTCGGGTGAAGGGCCGCCCTTAAGCTTTCGAGCACGGACGCAAAACTCGATTCCTATGGCTTCAAACAAATCCTCTTCAAAAATTGGGGAGAGCGCCTGATAGTCGCTTAAACTTAAGTCTTCCAACCCTATTTCTTGCTTACTGCAATGTAAAACAATCCGTCCCACTAGTTCATGGGCTTCACGGAAGGGCAGCCCTTTTTTGGCTAGGTAATCTGCGAGATCTGTGGCATTGGTAAAGCCACCTTTCGCCCCACGGGACAATGTATCCCGATGGATCTGCATCGTTCTGAGCATTGGTTCTACTATCAGTAAGCATTTCTGAATCGTATCTACTGTATCAAAAACTGGTTCTTTATCCTCTTGCATATCTTTGTTATAAGCAAGCGGAAGTCCTTTCATAACGGTTAATAGGGCCACTAAATCCCCATAAACTCGCCCTGTCTTCCCTCTTACTAATTCTGCTACGTCCGGGTTTTTCTTTTGGGGCATGATGCTTGACCCTGTAGAATAGGCATCATCCATAGAAATAAACTGAAATTCTCCGCTGGACCAGAGAACGAGTTCCTCACACATTCGGCTTAAATGCATCATCATGATTGAGGCGGCGGCTAAAAACTCAAGGGCAAAATCTCTGTCGCTCACTCCATCTAAACTGTTCAAGGTCACACCCTCAAACCCTAGTTCGAAGGCGGCCTTCTCTCTATCTAGTGGAAACGTCGTTCCAGCCATTGCTCCTGAACCGAGCGGTGAGAAATTTAGGCGTTTGCGGGTATCTTTGAGCCGATCGAGATCACGCAAAAACATTTGAACGTAGGCCATCATGTGATGGGCCATGGTAATCGGTTGTGCCTTCTGCATATGGGTATAGCCCGGCATCCATGTTTCGAGATGCTCCTCTGCCAAATTAAGCAGGGTATACAGTAGTTTCTCCACTAAAACCTTCGTCTGATCAATCTCCACTCTTAAATAAAGCCTTAGGTCTAACGCGACTTGATCATTTCGGCTTCGCCCTGTGTGGAGTTTTTTTCCCACTTGCCCAATTCGCTCAGTTAAAAGCTTCTCAACATTCATATGTATATCTTCAGCGCCGATCTCAAATTCTACTTTTCCCGTCTGGATATCATCTAAGATCCCAGCTAAACCCTCAATTAAATCCTTTGCTTCCTCTTCCGAGATAACCCCGACACTGCCAAGCATCCTAGCATGGGCTATACTTCCTTGAATATCTTGTTTGTATAAGCGTTGATCAAAACGTATTGAGGAATGAAAATCTTCCACCAATGCGTCCGTAGTTTTTTCGAAACGTCCGCCCCAAAGCTTCACGTTACATCTTCCTTTCAAGTTGTAATTCTATGCAATACAGCCTTCCAACCGCCAACTATTAAGCCTTCTCAGGTAGTGTTTTAACCTCGAACATCTTTTTCTAGTCATAGCGGCACTCCGCACCCTAACCTATTCATTCTCTGATGTTCAGCCGGGTATTAAGGGCCAGATAGTGTGAAGATAAGCGCCGGGTATCGGCGCTTATCTTTGTTTAGTTTCATTTAACTTCATTTGTCGGCGAAGGAGGTAGCCTCCACTTTACGATGCGTAAGTATTCGACAGGGGTTTAGCCCTTTGGCGTAAGTCTGATGTTCAGCTTTTGTTGAACAAGTTTACTTTCGTAAACCTGATTCCTTCTCCATTAAAGCTCTTACTTTTAACGGCAAACCGAAAAGGTTTATAAATCCGCTGGCATCCTTTTGGTCATATACCCCATCTTCTCCAAAGGTCGCATACGCTTCATTATAGAGGGAATAGGGTGATTTTGTACCTGCTAAGGAGCAATTGCCTTTATATAATTTCACGCGTACCGTGCCAGTGACGTTTTTCTGGGTTACATTAACAAAGGCATCTAAAGCTTCACGAAGCGGCGAATACCAAACTCCGTCATAGACTATCTCTGCATATTTTAAGGCGATTTGTTCTTTATAATGGAGTGTGAGACGGTCAAGTGTAAGATGTTCTAGGGCCTGATGCGCCATATAAAGGATCGTTCCCCCTGGAGTCTCATAGACACCACGAGATTTCATTCCGACAAGGCGGTTTTCTACCATATCGACGATTCCAACCCCATTTTTTCCACCTAATTCGTTGAGTGCTTCCAAGAGGGCCACGGGGGCAAGTTTCTGACCGTTCAATAAGGTAGGAACCCCTTGTTCAAAGCCAAGTTCGAGGTAAGTGGCCTCATTCGGCGCATCTTCCGGAGAAACGCCCATTAGGAATAGATCACGCTTAGGTTCATTCCAAGGGTTTTCGAGGTCTCCACCTTCATGGCTTAAATGCCAAAGGTTGCGATCCATGCTATACGGACGGTCTTTAGTTACCGGAACAGGAATTCCACGTGCCGCAGCATAATCAATGCAATCTTCACGAGACTTGAGATCCCAAATCCGCCAAGGCGCAATAATTTCTAAGTCTGGGTTCAGCGCTTTAACACTTAGCTCGAAACGCACTTGGTCGTTTCCTTTGCCGGTCGCGCCATGGGCAACAGCAACCGCCCCTTCCTTTTGCGCGATCTCCACTAAACGTCGAGCAATCAGAGGGCGGGCAAAGGAAGTCCCCAAAAGATATTTTCCTTCATAAACCGCTCCAGCCTTTAAAGTCTGAAAGATAAATTCCGAAACAAACTCCTCTCTCAGATCTTCAATATAGAGTTTGCTCGCACCGCTTTTAATCGCCTTTTCCTGAAGAGGAGCTAACTCTTCCCCTTGACCGAGATCCGCAGCCATTGCAATGACTTCATACCCATAGGTTTCTTTGAGCCAGGGTATAATAATGGATGTATCCAAACCACCAGAATAAGCTAAGACAACTTTTTTCATATTAAATCTCCCTTTTCTAAAATAATCTTAGGCAAGAATTACATTACTAAGGCCATAATCGCCTTTTGAGCATGCAGACGATTTTCTGCCTCATCAAAGACCACTGACTGAGCCCCTTCTATCACATCATCGGTAATTTCCTCCCCACGGTGTGCTGGAAGACAATGCAGTACAATGGCGGATGGATTTGCTATTTTCAGAGCGTTCGAATTGATCTGATACCCTTTAAACGCCGCCATTCTGACTTGGGCTTCTGCTTCTTGACCCATACTTGCCCATACATCTGTGTAAAGAACATCGGCACCTTTTATCGCCTCTAAAGGCTCATCCACGACTTCTACACATCCACCGTTATTCTTGGCATCTGCCTGGGCTAGGGCAACTATCTTGGGATCTGGCTTATATCCAGGCGGGGAAGCGATTACCACATGCAATCCCATCTTGGCACACCCAAACATCAGGGAATGAGCCATGTTGTTTCCATCTCCAACGTAGGCAAGCTTCAAGCCGGCTAGGCGTCCTTTATGCTCTTGAATGGTTATAAGGTCTGCCAATACCTGACAGGGATGCAACAGATCTGTGAGTCCATTAATGATCGGAATAGTAGAAAATTCAGCTAAATCTAAGACCTCTTGATGGCTGAACGTTCGAATCATAATCCCATCGACCATCCGCGAAAGAACACGTGCCGTATCAGCAATCGTTTCCCCTCTGCCCAGTTGAATATCTCGACCACTTAAAAAGAGCGCATGCCCCCCTAGTTGGTACATTCCCACTTCAAAGGAAACTCGGGTCCGTGTCGAAGACTTCGTAAAAATCATCCCCAAAGTCTTGCCTTGAAGCACATGACGGGGGCGTCCTGCTTTTTGCTCTGCTTTAAGTTCCCTAGCTACATCGATGATGCAGCTTAATTCATCTTGAGAAAAATCATGAAGCGAAATAAAGTCTCGTCCTTTAAAAATAGCTTGATCAATTTTTGTCATTCTTACCCACTCCTTCAATATGAATTATTATACATTCATATGTATAATAATTCAATACTAAAACCCTTGTTTTCTCAGTTTAACCTCTTATAATTTTTATATAGACCTGTAGGCTTAGTATAGTTTACTGCAGGATTAATAAGCTAATAGTGGTTGTTACAAAAAA
>DOPS01000256.1:11292-38874 GCA_003512645.1 Desulfosporosinus sp. | reverse complement strand
CCTACTCTACGCACGTCCGGTTCCGTCGAGGAGCATGGGCGGTAACGCCTGTGTTTACTCAAGAAGGTTGTAAGAATAGGATTGTGTAAAATTAAAGGAGGCAAAATAATGAAAAAGACTAAATGGATTGTAGGACTCTCAATTGCAGGGATAATGGCACTTACGGGTACGGCTTATGCCCTTACCACGGGGACTCCTGCCGTCAATACACCCCAAAATCAACTTGTGACAAGTCAACCGACTGAAACTTCAACGCCATCTTCCCAAAATACCGACTCTAATGCGGCTATTCCTACTCCGGGTTCCAATGGATACAATGACGGATACGGAATGATGGGAGGGCAGGGGAGTAACGGATATGGTGGTGGATACGGAATAATGGGAGGCCAGGGGAGTAACGGATTTGGTGGCGGATACGGAATGATGGGAGGGCAGGGGAGTAACGGATATGGTGGTGGATACGGAATGATGGGAGGCCAGGGGAGTAACGGATATGGTGGTGGATACGGAATGATGGGAGGCCAGGGAAGTAACGGATATGGTAATGATGGGAGGTCAGAGTAGTAATTAATGAATGAATCAGTTTAACTGGGCTGAAACCAATTGAGGCAGCCCAGTTATTTTTTGCTTTTCATTGCCCTTATCACCTAAGTATTACAAAAACGTTAACTTTTGTTCAAAGGATATTCAAACTAATAGCCTATTATTTAAATATGAATGGGGGGTGATCCTAAGCTTTACAGATCGATAAAATCAAATTAGTAAGACAAACAGCTTATAAATGGAGGTCCTACCTACTGGAGTGAAACAAACAAACAGTTTTACAAGGAGGAATAGATTATGCCTAGTTTAGGTATTGCGGAATTAGTGGTTATCTTGGTGATCGCTCTGATTATTTTTGGACCAGGCAAATTGCCTGACGTGGGTCGTTCGGTGGGGAAAGCTCTGCGGGAATTCAAAACGGCTAAGGATAGTGTAGTCCATGAAATAAAAGAAGATAACAAGGAGAATGTCACCAGTGCATGAACTTTCTATTATGCAGAGTATTTTCGATATCGTTATCGATAATGCTGCCAAACACCGTTTAAGAACTATTACCAAGATCAATATTGTTGCAGGGGAGATTTCTGGCGTAGAACCTGCGGCCCTAGACTTTGCCTTTGATTATTTTGCCCAGGGTTCTTTAGCGGAAGGAGCGGAGTTCACTGTTACCCAGGTACCGGTGACAGGGAGATGTATCCGTTGTGGAGAGTTATTGAAAGGTATCGTGAATTTAAACTGTCAATGTAAAGAAGGACCGGAGTACGAGATGCTGACCGGTAATGAATTATATGTAAATACAGTGACCGGAGAAAGGGAGGAATAGAATTGAGTGAATTAAGCAAAGAAGTTCAAGTAGTATCAAATATCCTGAAAGCTAATGACCTGCTATCTGCAGAATTAAGGAGGGAATTTAAGAGTAAAAAAGTTTATGTTATTAACTTTATGGGATCACCTGGAGCAGGGAAAACATCCATTTTAGAAAGCCTCATTAAAGAACTCAAAGATAACGTTAAAATGGCAGTCATTGAAGGGGATCTCTATACCTCTAAGGATGCAGAACGCATTGAAAAGCAGGGAATACCGGTAATCCAGATTAACACCTGTGGTGGTTGTCACTTGGATAGTACCATGATTAAACAACTCCTCGATAACTTTCCTTTGGAGGGACTTGAACTGCTGATCATTGAGAACGTTGGCAACTTAGTATGCCCGGCAAGCTATGATCTGGGTGAAGAAATTAGAATGGTAGCTCTGAGTGTAACTGAAGGGGATGATAAACCTATTAAGTACCCGGCCATGTTCCAGAGGGCCAAAGTAGTAGTTATTAATAAAATAGATCTTATTGAGCAGACTAACTTTTCCATCGAACAAGCCCTGGGGGACATCAAGACTATTAATCCCGGCCTCGAAGCATTTACTCTCTCTTGTCGTACCGGCCAGGGTGTTCCGGAATTAGCTCAATATCTCTTAGAACAGATCAAAAAGAAAGAAAATGTCAATGATGCATGATAGAACTAGAATTCATATGCTGGTCAAAGGGGTAGTCCAAGGAGTGGGCTTTCGTCCCTTTGTGTATAACTTAGCAAGAACATTAGAGCTAACAGGGTGGGTCAATAACTCTGCTCAGGGTTTGGAAATCGAAGCAGAAGGAAACGAAGGATTGCTGGAAAGCTTTGCTGAACGAATCAGTTCTGAGGCCCCACCTTTAGCCGTTATCGAAGAAATCACGTTAACGAAGTTACCACCGGTCAATTATAAGGATTTTGTGATTAAGGACAGTGCGACGGGAGAACTAAAATTTACGCTTGTTTCTCCGGATGTGGCTATATGCCCAGAGTGTTTGGCTGAACTAAATGATCCGGAGAACCGGCGTTACCGCTATCCGTTGATCAATTGTACGAACTGTGGCCCTCGTTTTACTATCATTCAAGATATACCTTATGATCGTCCGTACACTACCATGGCCAACTTTCTTATGTGCCCTGACTGCCGCAAAGAATATGATGATCCAGAAAATCGCCGTTTTCACGCCCAGCCGAATGCCTGCCCAGTGTGCGGCCCGCAAGTTGTCTTGTTGGACCGCCAAGGCAAGCAGGTCGCAGCACAGGATGCGCCAGAGAAAGCAGTGGAATTGCTTAAGCAAGGGCATATTTTAGCTGTCAAAGGGTTGGGGGGTTACCACCTGGTCTGTGATGCTTTAAGCCAGACTTCCGTGCAAGGCTGAGAAACCTAAAAAATCGGGAAGCAAAACCGTTTGCTGTAATGATGCCTGATATTGAAGTTGTTAAGAAGTACTGCGATGTAACCAACGAGGAAGAAATCGCTCTAATAAGCGAACGTTGCCCCATTGTTTTGTTGAGAAAAAAGGATGATTCGGCGGTAGCCTTTGATGTAGCGCCTAAGAACCGTTACTTGGGAGTGATGTTACCCTATGCGCCGTTGCACCATTTATTGTTCCAAAACGGTCCGGAAGTTTTAGTCATGACTAGCGGGAATAGCAGCGGGGAAGTCATTGAATACAGAGACAATGAAGCACTCGAAAATCTCGGTTCCATCGCTGATTACTTTTTAACCCATAACAGGGAGATTCGTATCCGCACGGATGATTCGGTCGTCCGTTTTTTCAGAGGGCGCCAAAGGATGCTTAGGCGTTCCCGGGGGTACGCCCCTCTGCCTGTGAAACTGCCATTTGAGATCGATAATATCTTGGCTCTAGGGGCTGAGTTGAAGAATACAGTATGTTTAACTAAAGGAAATTCAGCATTTCTAAGCCAGCATATCGGAGATTTAGAGAATCTGAGTAATATGCTTGCTTTCGAACAAGCCGTTGATCACCTGCAAACAATATTTAACCTTATCCCTCAAGCTGTGGCTTATGATTTACACCCTGACTATCTGAGCACTAAATACGCTGAGGAAATCAAGGGATTGGTCAAGTTTCCTATCCAACATCACCATGCCCACATCGCTTCTTGTATGGCCGAAAACGGGGTGGTGAGTGATGTCATCGGGGTTGCTTTTGATGGCAGTGGCTATGGCACGGACGGCACAATTTGGGGAGGGGAGTTTTTCACCGGAAACTATCATGGTTTTGTTCGTTGGGCGAACTTTGAGTGTGTACCATTACCAGGAGGAAGTGCTGCTATAAAACAACCCTGGCGCATGGCTCTTAGTTATCTGTTAACTATGTTTGACCAAAACATCACGCAAATGCCACTGCCGCCTTTTCAGGATCTTGATTCGTACAAGCTGGGTATTGTTAAAGATTTAATTTTAAATGGCAGGACTAACCTCTTGACGTCTAGTGCCGGCAGACTTTTTGATGCGGTAGCTGCCCTAGTGGGAGTGCGCCAGGAAATCAGCTATGAGGGCCAGGCGGCAATTGAATTGGAGCAACTGGCGTTACCTGAACTTCATTGTGAAGGGTACAGGTTCATACTCAATAGAGCCACAAGACCTTGGACTATCCAATTTAAGCCCATGTTTGAAGAACTCATCCGTGAAATTTTGGCTAACGAAGCTATAGAGGTTATGGCTGCGCGTTTTCATCAAACTCTAGCTGATGTAATCTTAGCAACCTGTAAGCTTATCCGGGAGGATACAGGAATCGACAATGTCGTCTTAAGCGGTGGGGTTTTTCAAAACTTACTGCTCTTAGATAAATCTGTGAAATGTTTAGAAAAGGACGGATTCCAAGTTTATACGCACAGTAAGGTACCGGCTAATGATGGGGGGATTTCTCTAGGACAAGCAGTCATCGCCGGGCAGATAAGGAAAGGAGTGTCGTTTTAATGTGTCTAGGAGTACCGGGAGAGATCATTGAAATTAAAGAAGCTATTGGAACCGTGAAAATTGGCGATACGCAAATTAAAGTGGGATTAGATTTGGTTTCTCCGGTAAGAGTAGGGGACTACGTGTTGGTACATGCCGGTTTCGCTGTTCAAGTCATTGATGCACATGAGGCCTCGTTAACTTGGGAGCTTATTAAGGAGTTGGCAACAAATGAGCATAATTAACAAACAACAGGCTGGGGAAGTAGGAGCACAACTTGGGGAAACGTTCCGTCAGCTTAAATTGACGAGGCCTGTAGCGCTGATGGAAGTATGTGGAACCCATACCCATGCCTTATTTCGCAGTGGTATCCGGTCTCTGTTACCGCCTGAAATAAAACTCATCTCCGGACCGGGCTGCCCTGTTTGTGTAACTCCGCCGGGTTATGTCGACTTGGCTCAGGAAATAGCCGGCTACGATGATGTAATCATTACGACCTTTGGAGATATGATGCGGGTGCCGGGGAGTAAAGGATCGTTACTTGAGTCCCAAGCGAATGGAGCAGATATCAGAATTGTGTATTCGCCCCTCGATGTGCTTGAGATAGCCAGATTAAACCCTGCCAAAAAGATAATATTTCTAGCAGTTGGTTTCGAAACGACGGTTCCTACTGTAGCGGCTACGATCGAGCGGGCAGCCGCGCAAGGTCTCGCGAATTTAACATTTCTGACTGCGCATAAAGTAGTGCCGAATGCCTTAAGAGCCCTGTTGAATGACCCGGAAATATCCTTGGATGGGTTTCTTTTACCAGGCCATGTTTCTACTGTTACAGGATTTGGCCTATTTAGCTTCCTCCGGGAGGAATACCGAATTCCGGCTGTCGTAGCAGGTTTCGAACCCGTCGAGATGTTAGCAGCTTTAATAAAACTTAGTACCTTGGCGGCGAATAAACAACCTTCGTTAGTTAATGTGTACGGGGGATTGGTAACTGAAGAAGGAAACATCCGGGCCCAGGCTTTGGTTGAAAAGGTATTTACGTTAGCAGACGTCACCTGGCGGGGTATAGGAACGATACCAGGGTCCGGCCTAGTACTCAAGCCGGAATACTCGAACTACGACGCGCGCTTAGTTTTTGGCCTAGAGGAAAGCCAAAACGCCGGTCCAGCAGGTTGCCTATGCGGCGAGATTCTCAAAGGAAAAAAAACCCCTCCCGATTGCTCTTTATTTAAAACCGTATGCAATCCAGAAAAACCTGTAGGGCCGTGCATGGTTTCCTCAGAGGGCACCTGTGGTGCTTATTATAAGTACCATCAGTAAAGGTAGGTCGCGAGACACTTGCTCAGCCGTGCGCTCGTCGTGCCAAACTTGGGCTTCAATCCGTTATGCAAGCGGGCAGGGCGGAACACGGGTGAGTGTTCCGACCAAAGCGACATCCGACGACCATGGATGGTCTAGTGTCACCGGAGCCAAGGATGGCGGGAGGGGACCTTGTCGCATGGTCGGCGGGAAACGTCCCTGTTTCCCGCCCTGCTTTATGAAAGCGGATTAAAGCCGAGTTTGGCTACGACTTACGCAAAGGCGTCGCGCCGTGTGATCGCGGACCCTGTGGGCCAGGGAAGACTCCCAGAGACTCGTGTAGAAGTTACTTGGCGCTTGGATAAGTACACAGATGAGTGTTCTTGTTCTGGTGTCCTAGCTATTTAAGGAGGAACGTATGGAAGAAAAAGTATTGCTCGGTCATGGTAACGGCGGCAAATACACCCAGAGACTTGTGAAAGAGCTTTTCCATCACTATTTTCGTAATGACTTACTTGATGAGATGAACGATGCAGCCGGATTTTCGACACCCGGGGAGAGACTTGCGTTTACCACAGATAGTTATGTAATCTCTCCCCTGAGTTTCCCTGGCGGAGACATCGGGAAACTGGCCGTTTGTGGAACAGTCAATGATCTAGCTGTGAGCGGTGCCCGACCCTTGTATTTAAGTGCAGGCTTTATTATCGAAGAAGGGTTTCCGATGGCAAGCCTTAGGCAAATTGTTCAGTCTATGGCAGATACGGCTAAAGTAGCCGGTGTGCTAATTGTTACCGGTGATACGAAGGTCGTGCCTAAAGGTTGTGCTGACCAGCTTTTTATCAATACGGCAGGTATAGGGGTCATACTTCCTGGGGCTGATGTGTCAGGAAGTTACGCTAGACCAGGGAATAAGATCATCATTAATGGTACGATAGGCGACCATGGCATGACCATTATGGCCAGGCGGTCGGAACTTAATTTCAATAATCTTCTCCGCAGTGACTGTGCTCCGCTCAACGGGTTAATCCAAGAGTTATTGTTGGACGTGCCAGGTATTAGGGTGCTAAGGGACCCTACACGGGGTGGAGTAGCGACGACTCTCAATGAAATTGCCGTGCAGAGCGGTGTGGGTATTGCTTTAGATGAGGATTCCCTGCCCGTTCAGGGAANNCAGGATGCTGCGGTAATCGGTGAAGTGGTGGATGGCCCTGTCGGTAAAGTGTACCTTAAGACAGGCATTGGTGGAAAGAGGATTGTTGATGTCCTTGTAGTTGATCAACTGCCGCGTATCTGTTAGAAACCTAATAACCTAATAACCTAGTAACCTTATATCCTGATAAAACAAGGATATAAGGTTATTTGTCTTTGAAACTAATCCAAGTAAGTAGAAAAGGAAACGGACTTAAAAGTTATCAATGATAATGTTACAAAAACGTTAAATTTTATTCAAGGGTTCTTCAAATTGGTCATTTATAATTCAAGTATCGAGAAAATCCTGAGGTATGAGATTTGGTAAATATATTATAAAAATTTCCTCGAAAAGGAGGGGCATATGGATAAGCAAATGACAGTGACAGATCATTTGGGGGAGCTTAGATACCGACTCATTATTTCATTTGTGGCGCTGCTCGCCGGCACCACCGTGATTTATCTAAATATGAATAAAGTTATCATGTGGCTTACGGCTCCATTAAGTGGAAAGCAACTGTACTTTACCGGTCCTGCTGATGGCTTTTTTACAACTATTCAAATAGCAGTCGTAGGGGGGATTATGGTTAGCCTGCCGGTGCTTATTTACCAGGCCATAGCGTTTATTATGCCAGGCTGTACTCGACAAGAACGGAAGACAATTTTCTTTGCCATTCCGCCGGGTTTGATCCTTTTTGCTTTGGGAGCAGGCTTCGGTAATCAAGTGATTTTCCCTTTGGTACTACGATTTTTTATGGGGGTTGGGGAGGGCTACCTTAACCCTATGCTTCTTGGTGTTAAATATTTTTCTTTCCTATTATTATTATCACTTGCTATGGGTGTGTTTTTTGAAATTCCCATCGTAATGATAGCCCTCAGCCGGCTGGGCTTAGTAAAATCCAGAAAGCTTAGAAATACGAGAATATATGGCTACATTGGAGTCCTTCTCCTCATAGGACTGATCGTACCTACCCCAGACGTTTTAACTCTAGTGGCCATTTGTGCCCCAGTACTTCTTCTCTACGAATCGAGCATTTGGGTTATTTACTTTATGGAAAAAATTAAGATGAAGAAAGAAAATGTTAACTATGCATGAGACAAAAGAATTCACAGGTAATCATGAGCATAATGGATAAACGCTGACCAAGGAAATAGGAAGTATAAAAAAAGATTATCCTATCAGAGATATTCGCAAGAAACGTGAGGCTATGAAAGAGAGGGCGTAAAATGAAAAATAAAGGTGGACATTTATCACATGGTATCCTAATGTTATTATGCTGTTTGGTGCCGATTATTCTGCTAGGAGTACTGTCATCGTCAAACCTGCAAAGTTCAGGTGTATAAAATGGATTATCGGTGTTGTTAATATTGGCTTGTCCATTAGGGCATTTAGTAATGATGAAATTTATGTCTCATAATCACAAACATCAAGATGTAGCAGATGGGGAGAATTGAAAACAGTAGAATTATGGTAGCAAAAGCGGGGTGAGAAAGCATGATTATTAATTACGTCAAAATCATTGATCGGTTGGAGCGAGCGCGCAAAGTCTTAGCCTTGTCTATTTTGGCGCTGATGGTGGTCACTTTGGTATTCTATCTTAAGGCTGATGTTTTAGTGGAGTTATTAACCGAACCTCTGGGCCAACGGGAACTGGTTTTTCTCAGCCCTGTGGAAGGGTTCATGGCCAAAATAAAGGTGGTGTTTTTCAGTGCCTTCATCGTGTGCTTCCCTTTAATCCTTTGGCAGTCCATCCGTCTTGCAGCTCCTTTACTCACCGATGCTCAAAGGAGAATCGTTTATTGGGTAATCCCTGTCGCCACAATTCTCTTTGCAGCGGGTGTCTTGTTTGGTTATATGGTCATCATTCCCATGACACTAAAGTTTTTATTAAACACAGGTCAACAGTATATGGTGGCGACCTTATCAGCTAGCCTCTACTTTTCCTTTGTAATCATGCTGATTATAGCGATGGGGGCAGTCTTTGAATTACCGTTAATCATGGGCGTTCTGGCTTTAGTGGGAATCATTAGTTCCAAAACACTGAAAGAAAAACGGAAAGTGGCATTCCTTGCGGTTGTCATAGTTACCGCTCTACTTACTCCGACACCGGATGTCTTCACTTTAGTTGCAGCCAGTCTTCCGGTACTTGGTTTATACGAATTGAGCATTTTGCTGATTTCTAGCTATAAAAGAGTTTCCGCAAGAAAAAAACAGTCATTTGTACAAGAGGTATGATTTTAAATATATAAAATCAAGTAGTGTATAGATCAAGATGGAGGTTGGCAGATGAAAAAGACGGCAGTCCTTGGCATAGGAAATATTCTCTTAAGAGATGACGGGATAGGTGTGCGGGTGGTTCAGGAACTGCAGGTGAAAGGATCCTTACCTCATGTAGATTTAGTCGATGGGGGTACCTCCACCTTGGATATGCTGGAGTTGTTTCTGACTAATGAGAGGGTTATTGTGGTGGACAGTCTGTCCGGGGGGCATCCCCCAGGTACAGTATATCGCCTTAAGCCCGAACAGTTAGGTAATTATACCGGTTCAGAGATCTCCCTGCATGATACACAAATCCTTGATTTGGTTAGACTCGCTGGATTGATGGAGAAAAATCCCGAGGTTATCATCATCGGCATTGAACCAAAGGAGATTAAGGAATCACTAGGACTGTCACCAGAAGTGGTAACGATGCTACCTCGGCTGATAGACTTAGTTGAAAAAGAGGCAGTAGCCTGAAGTGCAAGATTGCTTTCCTGAACACCGTTCCCAGCATAATAACAGGTCGCGGGATAAACTATATACCAAGAAGCTAAGACCATGAAGGTTGAGAAAACAGGCCAAAGCCTGGTGATTCCTTCATGGCCTTTTTATTCACTAAGAAATAACAGAAGTATTTAAACTATCGGGAAAGAGGGTTAATATCATGACTGATCGTAAATATGACAGAATAAGCAAAGCCAAGTGGCTCCGCTACGGCAGTGCCGTATTAGGAATACACATACTAGGACTGAGTTTACTGTTTTTTAACGCTGGCAATTATCCACAATTGTTGGGACTTGGCTTCTTAGCTTATACCCTTGGGTTAAGGCATGCGTTTGATGCAGATCATATTGCGGCCATAGATAATACAGTACGTAAAATGGTACAGGAAAAATCAGACCCTACAGGAATAGGCTTCTATTTCTCGCTGGGCCATTCGTCAGTCGTCTTGGTTATGACCATAGTTACAGTGGTATCGATGAATTGGGCACAACAAAACATACCAGAGCTGAAAGAAGTAGGTAGTCTGATTGGTACTGCTGTCTCAGGAGGCTTTTTGATTCTCATCGGAATTTTAAACCTGTATATTTGGGCCGATCTTCATCGGCTGTTTAGACAAATGCGTGAAGGTAACTATAATGAAGATAACTTAGACCAACTTCTTTTAAACAGAGGGCTAATATCCCGTTTCTGTGGACCACTTTACCGCCTTATCACTAAGAGCTGGCATGTGTACCCGCTTGGTTTTCTATTTGGATTGGGCTTTGACACGGCATCAGAGGTGGCCTTGCTTGCTATCTCAGCTAACGCGGCTACTCAATCGATCCCAGTGGGTGCAGTTTTGGCTCTGCCAATGCTGTTTGCGGCGGGTATGAGTTTAATGGACACCGCTGATGGAGTATTTATGACCACATCCTATAACTGGGCCTTTTCCACCCCTTTGCGCAAAATCTATTACAACCTTACAGTCACAGGACTGTCCGTTGTTGCTGCCTTGTTAATTGGAATTGTTGAATTGGGGCAAATTCTTATCGCTAAACTAGGGTTAAACCACGGCCAATGGCAGTGGGTTATGAATTTGAACTTTGGCAATATGGGTTATGTACTGGTTGTTCTGTTCATCTTTAGCTGGGGGATCTCATACTTATTCTGGAAGGTTTTACATCTAGAAAATGCCTAATTAATTATGATAGGTTGCATTTTCTTATTTAACTTTGTAAAAAATAAGCTATAATGTGTAGGCCTAATTCATGATTCAATTATCTTTATAAATTTAAGGAGGAATACAAACAATGATGCATGGATGGGGCGGCTATGGTACTTACGGTGGGGGTTATTGGTGGATGGGCTTAATCGGTATGGCAATCCAAATGATCTTTTGGGTAGGCTTGTTCGTCCTTGGGGTTTATCTATTTCGGCGAATCGGCAAACACGCCCCAATTGAGACGGGTGAAGGAAATGCTATGGACATTTTACGTGAACGGTATGCTCGCGGTGAAATTGATACAGAAGAATTTAACCGCCGTCGTGATATACTGCAAAATAAGTAAGTATCGATTTGATTGGGCGGCTTGATTTTACGGTCCGCCAAAGAGAACAGGCAGCATTAAATGCTGTCTGATTTTTTTATGCGCAACAGAGCAACTCAGCCACCTATAATTTATTGAAAATTGTATAAAAAAGCAGATTTTACCTGCTTTTTCGTATAACTTTCTTTCCATCTTACGGCATACATAATGGTTAATCGTAACAATCACTCAAATATTACAAAAACGTTAACTTTTGTTCAAAGGATATTCAAACTAATAGTCTATTATTTGAATATGGATAGGAGGTGACCCTAAACTTTACAGATTCGATAAAAAACATATTAATCTAATAAACTGCTTATAAAATGGAGGTTATTGTATGCAAATTAGTCGACGAGATTTTATGAAGTGGGCTGCCGGATCTGCTGTGGCCTTAGGACTTACTTCTTTAGATTTAATCAAAGTAGAGGAGGTTTTGGCTGCAAGCACCAGCCCACCGGTTATATGGCTACAAGGTTCAATGTGTACGGGTTGTTCTATTTCTCTACTTAACGCCACCCAGCCGACCACAATCGATGATGTGCTGTTGAACCAAATCAGCGTTAAGTATCATCCTAATCTGGCCACCGCAGTCGGTGATCTGGCGGTTACTTCAATTATTGACACATCCACTAATTATAATGGGGAATTTATTCTCTGTATCGAAGGTGGTATTCCGACAAGCACAAATGGTAATTACTGTGTCATCGCAGACAAAAAGGAAAAAATTGGACTATGCTCGATGCGGTTAATGAATTAGGACCAAAAGCGAAATATATTTTGGCTATAGGCACGTGTGCTTCTTTTGGCGGAGTAGTCAAACCGTCTACTTACACAGGTATTAAGACAGTAAAAGAAGTTTTGAATGGGAGAACACGGAACCCAATCATAAATTTGCCGGCTTGCCCGGCTCATCCGGAAACCATGGTTGGAACGGTAGTAACTTTGTTAACCAAAGGCCTTCCTAAATTAGATAGTTATGGTAGGCCAACTCAATATTACCCAACTACAGTCCACAATAATTGTCCTCGCCGTCATACAGAAATGGTGGATCAATACGGTGCTTTTGGCTGCTATAGAGGGATTGGTTGTAAAGGACCTGAAACTACTTTCAGCTGTCCCCTCCTTAAATGGAATAACGGTGTGAACTGGTGCATTGATAAGGCTGACATGCAGTGCATAAGTTGCGCTTCCCCGAGTTTTCCAGAAGGGCCTTTTTATTACGGTGGCATGGGCTCAGGCGACATGGGTTCTGGAGGAATGGGCTCTGGTGGAATGGACTCCGGTGGCACGAGTTCTAACCAGAGTTCCAGCATCGTGAATTCAATCAAGTCTAAATCAAAGTCGTATTAGTATAAAACTAGCTGATTAGTAACTTAACTTAAGAAAGGAATCAGAATTATGCCGAAAACTATTACTATAGACCCGGTAACCAGGGTAGAAGGTCACTTAAAAGTAAAGGTAGAGCTGGACAGCAGCAATAAAGTCACTACGGCCTATATGACAGGTAACTTGTTTAGGGATATGGAAAACATCTTGAAGGATCGACATCCTTGGGATGCGATCCACATTACGCAACGGATTTGCGGGGTTTGCCCTGTCTCCCATGCCATTGCTTCGGTTAAAGCCAATGAACAAGCCATGGGTTTTACACCAAGTTCACAAGCCACTTTGCAGCGTACTGTCATTCAGGCAGGAAACTATTTACAAGACCATATCCTGCATTTTTATCATTTGAGTTTAATGGATTATATTATTGGTCCCCAACTGAATCCTTGGTCACCCGGGTATGATGTGGACATGCGGATCAATAGTTCGAACACTCAACGCCTAATCAATAATTACTTGGAAGGCCTAAAAGTCCGTCGTCAGGCACAGGAAATGGTAGCTATCCTAGCCGGTAGGGTACCTCACGTAATGAGTATAGCTCCCGGTGGCGTAACGATGCCCCTCGAGGCCGGGCTAATAACTCAAATGAAGAGCTACCTGGCAACCGTCAAAGACTTTATAAACAATAAATATTTGCCGGATGTAGAGATCTTAACGAGCGCATACAGCGATTACTTTACTATAGGTCAAGGCCCGGGCAATTTCCTCAGTTATGGTGTTTTTGATCAGGCAGACGGTATGCTGTTTAAGAGTGGACGACTCGCCCAAGGTGTAAGTGAAAGTGTGGATCCCGAGAAAATTAGTGAATATGTTCAGTATTCGTACTATTCCAGCCCCAGTGGCTTAAACCCGGCGAAGGGCCAAACAACTCCTGCTTACGGTAAAAGCGGAGCTTACACCTGGTTAAAGGCGCCCCGTTATGAAGAACAGGTGTATGAACTTGGTCCCTTAGCCCGGATGAATATAAACGGTTATTACAATGGCAAGGTGTCTGTTATGGACCGCATTAAAGCTCGGGCTCTGGAAACCCAAAAGATTGCGGAAGCCCTTACGGGATGGATGAATTAGCTTGTTCCTGGACCTAGTGCTTATAAAAAAATTACTACCCCACCTAATTCCGGTACCGGCATTGGGTTAACGGATGCTCCTCGGGGAGGACTGGGTCATTGGCTAAACATTAGTAACCAAAAAATAAGTTCCTACCAGGTAATTACCCCTACCTGCTGGAATGCATCCCCCAGGGATGATAAGGGAGTCCCCGGGGCCTTAGAACAGGCTTTGATCGGCACCCAAGTAGCGGATCCGGCGCGACCGATCGAATTGTTGCGGATTATCCACTCCTTTGATCCGTGCACTGGTTGTGCCGTACATGTGATTAGTCCGGAGAAAGGAATTGATAAGGAGTTTATTGCCACCCATCCCGGTGTTACGGGGTTCGGTAGATGAAAATAAGGAGGTATAGATCATGCCCAGTCTTGGTTTTCCGGAATTAGTGATTATCTTGGTGATGGCTCTGATCATTTTTGGACCAGGTAAGTTGCCTGACGTGGGTCGTTCGGTGGGGAAAGCTCTGCGGGAATTCAAAACGGCTAAGGACAGTGTAGTCAGTGATATAAAAGAAGATAACAAGGAGAATGTCAATGTCACTGGATAAACTCGAACCATAGTATTTGCTTCGAACCGTAACACCTTGAATTTTGAAGAAATAGGTGTTGCAAATGCCACCTGAAAAATCCCAATCGTAAGATTGAATAGCATTAACATTAGTTACCTTCCCGATAGAGCGCCCAGTTATCATTAATTGAGCCTCTACGACTTCCCATGGGGAAGTCTCTACTCAACGTAGATATCTTAATAACAAAATAAGGGGAAGAAGAGTGAGTAAGCGTGAGATTGCGAGCCTAGCTAGCGAACTCTCTCACGCTCGCCTGCTACGCAAACGGTTTTGCATGACAGCGACCTCGATGATGGAAGCGAGCTGACGTCCTGGTCGTACTGGAACCGTCACTTTGGGGACGGGGATACCAAGAATAGTTGAGGTTTGAGGAGGATCAAGGCCCAAGCGGTCGTAATGCTTACCTTCTTCCCATTCCTCTAATTCCACGAGCAGATGGAGTTCTTTTTCTTCACGAACAGCACCTGCGCCAAACAACTTCGTGACATCCAAGATACCGAGACCTCTCACTTCAAGGAGATGGCGGATGGTTTGAGGTGCTCTGCCACGCAAATTTTCCTCGTCTACCCGCTGTACCTCAACGGCATCGTCAGCTACCAATAAATGTCCGCTCCGAATCAGTTCTAAGGCTGTTTCACTCTTTCCAATGCCGCTTTCCCCAGTGATCAGCACGCCCACCCCGTAGACATCGACCAGAACACCGTGAACCAACGTGGAGGGTGCCAGCCGATTGGCTAGAAAATGAATGAGCAAATAATAGAGCTGAGTGGTGGAACGTTCGCTGGTCAGCAGAGGGATACCCCGCTCTTGTGCCAGTTGGATAAATTCAGGAGGAATCGGCAACCCCCGGGTTACGATAATACAGGGGACTTCTTGGAGCATAACCTTCGCCAGATTCTCATAACGAAGATCTGGCGAAAGTTGTTGGAAAAGACCAAGCTCAGAACGGCCATAAATCTGGATTCTCTGCGGGGTAAGGTAGGTCAGGTAGCCTACTAATTCAGCGCTAGGGCGCTTGAGGCTGTAATCTGTGATTTCCTTATTCAAGCCCACTTGCCCGGCGATGACTCTAAAAGCAAATTCCTCCACTAACTGGCTAATTGTTAACACTCTAACCCTCCTCCCTCCGTTCACTAGGACAGAGGGTAAAATGACTGGAGCACTTCTTGAACTTCAGCAGTACTAGCACAGGCTAGAACGGATTCCACTAATTTTTCTCTTTCTGCAAGCGATAATTCCAGTTTCGCCAACGTAGTACGGACTTTAGCTAAAGAACCCGGTGCCATGCTCAGTTCTTTGATGCCGACTGCGCTAAAAAAGGGGGCTAAAAGTGCTTCTCCTCCTGCCTCTCCACAGACGCCCGTCCAGATCCCGCTCCGGAGCGCAGCTTGACTGACGCGGGCAATCATACCCAAAACAGCCGGATGATAAGGCTGGTAGAGTTCCGCTAGTTCCGTGTTTTCCCGATCTACTGCCAGCATATATTGGGTTAAATCATTCGTGCCAATCGAGAAGAAGTCAACTTTAGCAGCAAACTTATCTGCTAGCCAGGCGGCTGAGGGAATTTCAATCATCATCCCGATCTGAAGTTCTCCAACCGGATGACCGTCCTGCAAAACTTCGTCTCGAGCGGCCCATAGGTTTTCCTTGGCCTGAGCGAGTTCCTCCAGTGTCGCTATCATAGGAAACATAATAGCCGTGGGGCCGGAAGCTGCTGCTCGCCATATGGCCCGCAGCTGTTGACGGAAAAGTTCGGGACGCCGCAAAGTGAGTCGAAGCGCCCGTACTCCAAGAAAGGGATTTTTCTCCTGCGGAAGTTGCAGGGCGGGGGCTTTTTTATCTCCCCCGATATCTAATGTCCTGATTACGGTCAGTTGGGGCGCACAGGATGCAATCACCTGGCGATAAGCTTCAACTTGTTCTTCTTCACTAGGAAGATTCTCTCCCATAAATAAGAACTCAGTTCGATATAACCCGATACCCTGGGCCTTAAACTTCTGCACAAGTGGCAAATCACCCGGGCTACCTATATTGGCAGCTAAAATCATTCCTTGAAGAGAGCCACTTTGCGAAGAAATATCCTCTTCCCATAACCCGTTGTCAGCAGAGGTTATGTGACCTTCGGCTGAAAGGCGAACCCAACCTTCCTCTCCGTCCAGCTCAATCCATTTTTGAACCCTTAGATCTTCCCAGCCTTCAGCGACACCCACGAGAGCTGGAATCCCGTAGGTACGTGCCAAAATTGCCGTATGAGAGGTTTTTCCTCCTTGGCGTACAATGAAGCCAAGCACTCGCTCCTTTGGCAAGGCAATGGTTTGGGCAGGAGTTAACTCATCGGCCAGAACAACATAATTCCCTGTTTTCGGAAATAAGTCAGAAACCTTTTCTTGAGTATCCTGAAGGTTCCGCAGTAATTGTACCAAAACATCCTGTACATCCACGGCACGCTCTTGAAAGTACGGGTCTTCTAGGCTACGCAACATTTGCATCGCTTCCTCCGCCACTTCTCGGAGAGCCTGTTCAGCGCTTAACTGCCCCTTCTGTAAGCGCTGTTGGGCTTCACCAATAAACGAGGGGTCACTGAGTAAGAGTTTGTGCGCGGCAAAAATTTGTGCTACTTCCTCACCTTGTTCAGCTTTGACTTGCTCTTCCAGGCTGGTTAAATTCCGTTCCGTACGAGTAATAGCTTGTTGTAAACGTGCCAGTTCCTCTTCCACAGATCTATCTGTGGGAGTTTCGCGCGCTGCGTCCGCTTGAAATTCTTTCAAGTACCAAATTGGGCCTGCTGCTCGTCCCGCCGAAACTCCAAGTCCACGCCAAATCTTCTCATTCATAGAATCTACCTACCTGTCTTGGTTTTCAAGATCAATCATTAATTGTTCTAAAGTAGCAACGGCTTCCGTTTCATCCTCGCCCTCAACCAAGAGCTCAAAAACGCTACCCGCCGACAGTCCCAGAGAAAGAATCCCTAAAATACTTTTGCCCTCGACGACGGAGCCCCCGCGTTTAATTTTGATTTTACTGCGAAAACGGCTTGCTGTTTGAACCCACAAAGTTGCCGGGCGAGCATGAAGTCCCGATTTGTTGTTAATGGTCAATTCACGAGTAAGCATGACTAGTCCTCCCATCTCTCGAGAAGATAACGTTCTGCTTCCGCACACCATAACCCCTTATTCTTGCTAACGATCTCCGCCAGACGTGCAAAGTGTGGCTCAGTGACGCCCAGCACCGCAAAATCTTCAATGGCTGTTAATTTCATAGTAATATGCGTGTAAATCAGTTTTTTCCCCCCGGGAATATTGGGTAAGTTTAAGACAGTCTCCGCCACAGCATCCAAGCCGCCAATGTGCGTAACCATCACAGCAGGATTGATTTTCTTCTCTTCCGTCATCTTCAGAGATTCAAGCAGATCCGCCGTATTTCCACCAGTTGTTCCCATGATATGGGTCGATCCATAATGAACGTTATACAAGTTCAGTTCCGCGCCGAATTGGGGATCTGTCGGGCCGGCGAAAAAGTTGAGACAGCCGTCACGCCCCAAAATCTTGTCCCCTTGTTCAACCAATGGTTTAACCGGTGTAAAGACAAAGACATCATCAAAACCAGCATCGCCTGTCAAGGCACGCAAGTGAGCTGGAACATCGTCCACCCCTTGCGTATTGACAAATACCAACTCCACCCCGCATTCCTTGGCTTCTTCTGCCGTGAAAATTGTGCGAGCCCGGGCAATTTTCTCTTCATCGATATCCGAGACCACTAACAGGGAGGGGCGTCGCTCAGCATGCAGAGCATAATCAATGGCCCCTAAACCCATTGGTCCGGCAGCTCCCAACAGCGCCATTTTGCCGCCTTCTACGATCCCCATGCGATGTTCATAACTTCCCATACTCGTGTGATAGCTGGCGTGGAAAGCACCGATTATACAAGACATCGGTTCCGCTAAAGAAGCTTCATAATAGGTTTCTCCTTGATAGTTAAGGAAGCAGCCGATCTCCATAACCTCGCGGGGAATCACATTATGGGTGGCGTCCCCACCAAAATAGCGGTAAGAATAGCCGGGAGACCACATGCTGCCCTTGTAATTTAAAGCAGGTTGCAGGGCAAACTTATTTCCTTCCTTAAACTGCCCCTTCAATTTTTCTCCAACTTTCACAATATTGCCGGCAAACTCATGTCCAACAATGATCGGATGAACATCCACATCTTGAGGTACTCTTTTGTGTCTTTTGCCCAAAATCGCTGCTTTATAGGTCGACATGCAGACACTGTCCGAGATGACTTCAACCAAGATTTCTTCATCCGTAATCTCCGGCAGTTCAAACTCTTCTAGACGAAGGTCTTTTTCATTATATAAGCGCACAGCTTTAGTTTTCATTAGTTTACCCTCCAGATGTCATTTAAAATAGCAAAGCTTCAGGCTATACTAGCCAGGTTTGTTTCTTATCCTGATAATAAGCTCTTATCATTTATCGCGGTGGTGTTTTAAGCAAGAAGGTGATAGCGCACTTGGTCCAGATAGGAAAGCACTTTACTCAGCTCCGGCGGTTGAGTTCCTGGGGTAGTAACTTGTGCCGCGCTGGTTGCTATTGACCAGCGAACAGCTCGAGCCAAATAATCCTCACCTGCCGGGACAAGGGTCAGGGCAGCCACCATAGCATCTCCCGCTCCCACTGTACTTTTAACCTCTATCGGCAGACCTTCGGCATGAATGACCTGCTCCTGATAGGCAAATAGTGCACCCTCGGAGCCCAGTGAAACCACCAACACTTCCACCCCTTGTCTCAGCAAGTTACGGGCAGCCGCCGCCACATCCTCAAGGCGAGAGAGTTTGTGCCCAACAAGGTGTTCTAGCTCATAAAGATTAGGCTTAACAAGAAAAGGTTTTGCTTTAAGTCCTTCGCGGAGCAACTCGCCTTCCGCGTCCAAAAACGTTTTTCCACCAAGTGCTTTAGCTCGTTCCAACCATTGTCGGTATAAGGAGGAGGGGACAGAGCTGGGGACACTGCCCGAGAGAACTAAGCTCGTCTCGGAACCAAGATCTTTAAAAATCTTTTCTTCAAGTTGTTTAAGATCATCCTCAGAAATCATGGTTCCAGGTTCGTTGATATCTGTAAAGGATGAGTTCACAGGATCCACAACTTTTAAGTTAGTGCGAGTCTCCCCTTCAACATAGAGAAAATCATGAGCTATCCCCCTGCGCTCGATTTCGGCTTGAATAAATTCTCCATTACGCCCTGCCAGGACACCCACTGCAATACTTTTCCCGTTCAACGCCTGGATGACCTTGGAGACATTAATTCCTTTCCCTCCGGCATCCAACTGAAGTTTTGAGATTCGGCTAACAGCCCCCAAGCGAAAATCTTGAACTTCAACGGTTTTGTCGATAGCGGCATTCAAGGTGACAGTTTTGATCATCTTATGCATCACCGCCAGCCAGAATCTGCATAACTTCTTGCTTGCTTGAGGCTAGTTTAAGCCGAGTTACATTCTCTTCATCCTGACAAACCAGTGCAATGGTCGAAAGAAGCTCAAGATGTTCATCGTCTTTGCCCGCGATTCCAATCAAAACATAGGCTGTATTCCCCTCACCGAAATCAACGCCCTCTGGATATTGGAGCATAACGAGCCCAGACTTCAGGATATAGGGAATATATTCCGGCAAGCCATGCGGAATGGCTACACCATTACCGACATAAGTCGTCAAACTCTGCTCGCGTTTTTCCATCCCTTCCAAGTATTCACTTCGGATATACCCATTCATTCTGAGAAGTTCGCCCGCTCTTAAAATGGCAGCACTTTTCGATTCACGAGCCAGGTTAAGTTCTATATTGTTTTCATTAAATATTGCAAGATCCACTACTCTTCCTCCTTATTTAGTATCTCGACTAGTTCACTACGTATATCTTTCAAATCTCCGAAACGCAAAACCTCGGCAAAGAGATCATTTTCTACCATCGCAACACTGATTTTTCCGAGCAGTTCAAGAATGTAATTGCTTTCATCTTTGCGAGCAAGCATAACGAGGAAGGTATCGACTTCTTCAGAAGAGTACCCAATTCCTTTGGTTTTGATAAAGTTTTTGAGCCGATAGGCACCTACAAACGGTGCCGAAATTTCTTCCGCACGAAAGTGGAGGAGAGCTACATGACGTCCAGGGATAATAACATTCCCTTTTTCTTCTCGTTTTGCAATCAAATGATGAATGCGTTCTTTGTCTGCAATCAAGTGAGATGCGTGTATTTCCACGACAATTTCCCGAATTGTATCATGGTATGTCTCGGCCATCAAATCTTTAAGCTGAAAATTCTTGAGCATGGTATTGGCCACCTCAAAATCTCTTTCAGTTTCGTCGGGTTCGCTCATCGGTAAAGATACATCCTTTTGCAGGACACCCTCTTTCACCATCTTATTAATTATCGTCTTGATTTTCTCGATATCTTCTTTCGGCAGAAAAGGAGATATCACCACTAGCTCTGGCGCGATTTTATGCTCGATGTTGACAGTTGAAACTACCATGGTATAGTCGTTTTTGATCTTATCATGCATATCCCGTAAGGAACATATCTCGATGGTTTCAAGATTGGCAAACTCATTCCTAATTTTGTGATACAGCATTTTGGCCGTACTCATACCATTGGGGCAAATGATGAGCATACTGATTTTTTTCTCATTTTTTTGCTGACGTTCGAGGGCAGCACCGATATGCATTGTTATATACCCAACTTCATTGATGGGTATCGTTAAGTTATATTTTGAAAAAACATGCCGACACGCATAAGAGACCGCATTATAGAGTCGCTTATAGTAGTGCCGGATCTCATTGATGATCGGATTTCTTACTTCCAGCCCCATTGTCAGGCGGTACAATGCCGGATTAATGTGCTGGATCAGACCCCTCAGCAAATTCTCATCACAAATGATTTTCTCATTGAGTTTTTTCCCGGTGAGATAGATCACTTCCCTGATCAGACCTTCAAGTTCGAAACCCAGTCCCTTAGCGTCATTTTCATCCTGAAACAGGTTCCTTTCACCATGTAAGTGCATCGCCAGATAGGCTCGTTCGTTCTCTGGCAGATCAATGCCGTAGGCGTGGAGAATTTCCTGAACCTGAGTCATAAAGCCAAATTCTTCTGAGGATAGGATATCCTGGACCAGCTGTGTCGGCAGTTCGATGGGGGTCTGACTCTCGGTGCGTTTAATAACTAGCAGTAAGTGAATATATGCACTAAAAAACTTGATATCATTTGTCAGAGGCACGTTTTCATAAATTTCTTCTATCAGCTCTTTGGTCAAGGAGGTTAACTTTTCCCCAAAAGTAACTTTAAAAAAAGCTAATAACAGATAATCTTTGCTATCTTCATAAAGAAATGTCAACAATTCACTAAGGGGTTTGTAGTTATAGATGAGATCGACAAAAGCGTTGCGCTTATGCCAATCCGAACCCTTGATTTCTAGACCGTACCCTCTTTTACGAACTAAGGTCAGGTTTTTTTCTTGCAACCAACTTTGAATTTTGTCCAGATAGAAACCAATGGTTCCCTCAACGACATTAAATTGATGGCTAAAGTAAGCGGATTTGATCGGTTCATCCGCCAGAAGGAGTTGAGCAGTGATCAGAACTTGACGTTGCTCTTGGTTAAGCATCCAGAGATGAGGAATTTCTTTGAGGGTCTCCCTCACTTTGGTCAATTCTCGCTCTGCTCCGTCGATATGGAGCGTCCCACCGCGTTCCGAGATACGCACCTTGTGTTGCTTAAGCCAATCGTTCAGAGCAGATGTCTCCCGTAATATCGTCCTCTCACTGACATCAATTTGTTGAGAAAGGCCCCTAATTGTTAGAGGACCTTTCTCCATGAGATTATTCATGATGAACTTTTGCCGAACAGTTAGTTGTTCCACATTCTCACAACCTATTTGATTAAACTATTGACGTAATCTTCATAAGCTGATTTATCTAAGAAGTTCTTGATGGTGACAATTTCCGCCTTAGGCACAACCTGGGCAGCGCGATCCGCCAACCCTTCCTGGGTAAAGACGACATCGACCTCCGCAGGAATCTGGTTCACTGCCGCATGTCGCACTTCAATGTTCAAACCCGCTTCTTTGATTTTTTTCTTAAGAATAGACTCTCCCATTGCCGATGAACCCATACCCGCTTCACAGGCGAAAATAATCAATTTCGGCATGCGAGTGGACTTTTGGCCCTTGCTCACTGCTTTCATATTTGCAATAGTTTGTTGAGCTACTGCAAGGTCCTCACCACTCACTTCTGTTTTATCCCGCTTCAAAATGACAGAGGCGATCAGGAAGGAAACTACTGCACCAACGGCTATTCCAAGCATAACAGGCAAGAAGCCGCCTCTAGGGGTCAGCGCCATTTCAGCAAAAATACTACCAGGCGAAGGAGTGGCTACTAAACCGGCATTTGTTAATACGAAGGTTAAATTGGCAGCAATCCCTCCACCAATCACAGCAAGCAATAAGAACGGTTTCATTAGAACATAGGGAAAATAGATTTCGTGAATTCCGCCAAAGAACTGGATGATGATAGCACCAGGAGCTGATTGTTTTATTAACCCTTTACCATACAACCAATAAGCAAGCAAAATTCCCAAGCCAGGTCCAGGATTTGTTTCCAGTAGGAAGAAAATCGACTTACCGGCTTCTGCAGCCTGTTGGATTCCTAAAGGCGCGAGAATACCGTGATTAATGGCGTTATTTAAAAATAATATCTTACCGGGTTCAATAAAAATAGCTATGAGTGGAAGTAATTTTGCCTCGGTGACAGCTACCGCTAGATTACCCAACACAGTCG
The DNA here is from genome assembly GCA_003512645.1 of Desulfosporosinus sp. Classification (GTDB taxonomy): domain Bacteria; phylum Bacillota; class Desulfitobacteriia; order Desulfitobacteriales; family Desulfitobacteriaceae; genus Desulfosporosinus. The sequence goes on along the minus strand of DOPS01000256.1, from coordinate 15,868 downwards.
AAAAACCTTGGACCACTGGTTCGATAACGGTATAGGCGAGGATCGAGAGCAAGGCTCCTAATATTCCCGCAGAGAAAGTATCGATTAACATTTCGAAGCCAGTGGGAACTTTACCTTCGATTAGCTGGTCATGTTTTTTGATAACCCAGCCACCTAAAGGCCCCATGATCATAGCGCCGAGAAACATAGGAATCGAAGCTCCCACAATAATACCCGCAGTGGCAATGGCGCCTACGACTCCCCCCCGATGATTGTAGACCAGTTTTCCACCCGTATAACCAATCAAGAGGGGAAGTAAATAAGAAATCATCGGTCCGACCAATTTAGCCAAATAGTCGTTGGGTGTCCATCCCGTGGGAATAACAAAAGCAGTGATCAAGCCCCATGCAATGAAGGCGCCAATATTTGGGATGACCATCCCGGCAAGGAAACCGCCAAATTTCTGGATCTTAGCTTTTGTTTTACTGCCGCCGGTAACTAGAGAATTTACATTTGCCGACATATCCATACCTCCTTTGTTTGATATGTTCATCTTAAGCTCGGCAAAGTGATTTTACAATTTAAACAAAACCAATCTTGACACCACATTTTACTGACAATTTTAACAATTAATTTTCTGCCAATATTCGGTAAAGCCCCATGAAGAGGATACCCCTTCTTGCGGTGTTAGTTTTATTAATACTTACCATAGCATTCCCCCTAAAGGCAGCAAACCTTTCCGTCCCTCAACCGAGCAGTGAATTTTTCTTATCCTGATCATCCTGTTGTTTTATGTCGACCAGCGCTTGTTTAACGTTTTCTTCTTCGATTTGATTTTGGGAATGTTACTCTGGGGCAGAGGAGGCGGTGGATTCAGTGGTGGCGGTGGTTGAGGTGAAGGAGGGGTATTATTCAAAACTTTATAATACTCTAGTTCGCAGACGTATACTGATTAGAATTGTCCCAGAGGGTAGATAATAAGTCGAAAAGAATATTATAAGTGACTGGGATTAGCCAATTGTCAAGAAAATTATTGAAACCCATGGGGGCACAGGGCACATCAGTGTCTGGAGTAAACAGTTGAAGGAACGTTATTTACGATTATCTTCTCTAACGGAAAAGAAGATGCATGGAGGAATGTCAACATGAACCATCTACGAATCCTAGTTGCCGATGATGAGGAAAAAATCCGCCAAGCAATTGGTATATATCTAAGAAAAGAAGGTTTTATAGTCGGTGAAGCGGTAGATGGCGAAGAAGCACTGAAAAAGTTCCGCTCTGAACCTTGGGATATCATTATCCTCGATGTAATGATGCCAAGAATTGACGGTGTTAAAGTTTGTGAGGAGATTAGGAAGTCATCTACAGTTCCTATCATCATGTTAACGGCAAAGAATGAAGAAGTTGACAGAATCCACGGCTTAGAAACAGGGGCTGATGATTATATGGGTAAACCCTTCAGCCCCAGGGAACTGGTTGCCAGGATCAAAGCCGCCTCGCGTAGAGCTTCAAGCGGATCTGCGCCTGATCAGCATATTTTGACGTTCACTGGAATGAGAATAGATTTGATTAATCGGGATGTCTTTGTTTTGGACGAACCAATTTATTTAACGCCCAAGGAATTTGACCTCTTATCTATTTTAGCTAGGTCTCCTAAGCGAATATATAGCAGAGAGCAATTGTTAAGTGTATGGGGTATCGATTATTACGGTGATGTTAGAATAGTAGATACTAACATTAATCGCTTAGGGATAAATTACGAGTTCCCGGTGCACCTTCATTTGTTAGCACAGTGTGGGGCAGGGGATATAAGTTTGAAGTAATTGAGACTGAATAGGGCCTTAACGTTTCATTTGATGTTCTCCAGAGCCATCTGAACTGCCTGAGTCACCTTTCATGGGTATTGACATAGATTCTGACGGGCCACCGCTCATATGTTGGCTTTCAGGCATAGAGTATCCGGATGATGTTGACTCTTCAGCTTTGTCGGGTGAGCTTTGACTTGATCCTGACGCGGAGGAATTCTTTGCTGGTGTNNGGCATCTTTCGAATTAGAACCATTAGTATTTACAATTAATCCTTGTTCCAGAATCCGCTTGTAAATCTGATAATGATTCACACTCATACCAAGGCTTTGAGCTGTTTTCTGAGTTTTTTCATCTGTCTTACTAACCATCATGTTAGCAGAGATGTTTTTCTCAAGCATATGGCGTTCGATAGAGTCTCGCAGTTTCGCTTGATCGATAACGTCCACCGATTGGTTATCCATGGGGATAATGCTCGTCAGGATTAGGCTGTTACCTTGATTAAATACTCCTTGATTATTCGCTTTATCGATAATCAGGTCTACAGCAGCATAGATGTCCATCCCTTGAAGTTGAAGGTTCGATGGTGTATTTCCGGACCCTTGAGTTACACCGATTACATCAAGAACTTTAGCTTCACGGTCAACTAATAGTTCCAAACTTGTGTCCATATCCATCACAACAGCTGCCACAGCAGTATTAGGCCCTGAGACTATGTTGAAGACACTTAGAGTCAAGGCGAGTAGCAGGATTGCAGCGATAGAACCAAATTTGAGGAGTCTATGACTTAGCGGGTTATGCATAGGTAGCTCGGTTTCAATAACCTGTCCGAGGGCAGGAATGGTCTTCGGCGTTTTGATTTCCAAATAGTCACCGCTTTCAGTGTAAAGGATGGTGGCTTTTTTTGATGTCTTCATGACAATGCCTCTCGTCTTTTTCATTAAGCTAACCCCTCTCTTTAAGTTATTGGTCTATCTGAGTGAAACTTTTCAAAGATTCGAGTTCTGGATCCGATAGAATTAGAGCTGTTGCAATCAAATATTTTCTACCTCTTTCTAGAACCTTTCGCTTCACGCCTGTAAGGAGTTCTAACTCTTTGAGCGGTAAAAGCTTTGTTTTAGTTAGGTGTTTTAATAAATTAGGGTGTGCACAAAGCTCTTGGGCAACTCTCCATAGAGTTGCCTTACTGTCACTATGCTTCGGGGAAACTTCGACTAAGTCTTCCAATGTTATTCCGTACTCGACTAGTAAAATGGTATAGTTTTTTATTGTCTCTGCAAAATCATTTTTTTGTTCTTCTTCTTTATATAGTTCAAACGATGATGCTGAATCATAATCATATAGATCATTTTTGTCAGCCTCCAATGGGGTAAGAGAGAGTACTTGATGTTTAGACTCTTTGCGAAAGTAGTCTATCAACCGTCTGGTAATAACTGTTTTGGCAAAACCGTAGAAAGACGCTCCGTCATTAGGTTTAAAACTGTCTATTGCTTCATTAAAAGCGACTAGAGCGATGCTTAGCTCGTCATCATGTCCCCAGGTGAGATAGCGTTTGCAGATGTTGGAGCTGATTTTTATGATAAAAGGCTTGTGATTTTGTATGAACTCTTCTCTAATAAGTTCGTTTCCTTCTTTGGCTAGTAGTAAAGTTTGCTGAATCGTTAATTCTGGCACTTCAACCCCTCCACTTATTAGATTATTTTCGTATATGTATCAGAAATTTAAGGGGGTACCCGGGGAAAAAGTCCTGTCAAGAAAATTTCTCAACCTACCCCTCGATAATTATTAGTGGTGCCGCCTAACGACATGGGGGTCTGACTAGATAAAAGAATGGCTCAGACCATTATTAAGGGTCTGAGCCTTTAGACCTCACTGAGCTTAAAAACCCAGTCGATCTTGCTTAAAACGATTAGAATGCTCGTTCAGCGCCAACGTATACATATTTCCAATAGGGAACAAGATTATAAATGGTAACCCCTTTGGAACTGGAAGAGTTGATGAACTGACCGTTTCCTAGCCCAGGGTATCATTTCTTTATGAACTTGCTATGAAAAACCTATGAATTTCTTGTGAATACTGGACGGCAGTTCAATGGAGCAGTACAAGCATAATTAATCTATGGTGTTGTATTGATTTTGAATTTGAAGCGGATTTTGAATTATCTAGCTTGTTGGGAGACAAAATACCACTTAATGTAGGTCAATTAAGATTGTAAGGAGGGAATTCAGACTGATGATGAATGGATGGGGTGGCTATGGTGCTTATGGTGGAGGTTATTGGTGGATGGGCTTAATCGGTATGGTAGTCCAAATGATCTTTTGGATAGGGTTGTTCGTTCTTGGGGTTTACCTATTTCGGCGTATAGGCAAACACACCCCTATTGAGACAGGTGACCGGGGAGATGCCTTGAACATTTTACGTAAACGGTATGCTTGCGGAGAAATTGATACAGAAGAATTTAACCGCCGTCGTGAGATTCTGCAAAATAAGTAAGTATCCTAATGCATGCCCAATGCAAGAAGAGAACAGGCAGCTTGCAATGCTACCTGTTCTCTTTTTATTTTAAATTCGAAACTTTTTAGTGAGTACTGTACTATGTGGTAGTCAAAATTCGCATTCCTTTTTGCATCATACATATAATTTATATTTTCGTGTCCGATGATATTTTTTCTCAATAGGATTCAGCTGTGTCGATAAATTTAACGTGAAAGAATCTCCACGAATTCTTCTCCCGTAATGGTTTCCTTATTCAACAAGTAACGCGCCAGCTCGTGCAACTTATCTGTATTTTC